>CAYVDO010000264.1:0-11572 GCA_964450125.1 uncultured bacterium | reverse complement strand
CCCAGTCCCTCGTTTACCGTGACCATCGCGCCATCAACGAGCGAGATCACGCTCACGAGCGTGATCGTCTGGGTGGGATGTCATCAAGCGAATCTCCACGTGTCGGAGAAGAGCCCACGCTGCTGATCGGCCTCGCGTACTGCAGCGCTGCGGCGACCTTCGATGCGCAGGGGGATGGCTCGGCAACAGTGGCGGTCTCGCTCCGCCTCGGTCCAGGTGATGTTGTCCGGTTCAGTCACTGAGGCACCGCGCTGGTCGGAGAGAACGCGACGCGCTCCGACGCGCCGGCAAGGTCGACGTGGTTCCGAGGTCGCGGAAATGTAAGATCAAGTTATCGCGCCAGTTCAATCTTCCGCACCGGATGCGTCGTCGTTGTCCGCCACCGCGATATGGGCTTCGTTCAGAGCGCGAACCCGTCCTCGCCAGTACTCCCGATTCTCGGGCTTGTCGACCGCGTGCCGCCGATCCTCGTCCGAAGTCGGGAAGCGCTGCGCGAACTGAACGCCCGCGAAGAGCTCCGCCGCCGTCCTGATTCCCGGAACCTTGAAGCTGGGATCACGCCGATCGACGAGGAAGTCCCGCAGAAAGTAGTGGTCGGTTCCCTTCGTCGACAGGTGCAGGAAGGTGGCCGGTCTGAGCTCGGGGGAATAGACCCACGCGCTATCTGGTGTGCCGTGCGCGACGCCACCGCCCCGCGGTCGGGCGGCGACAGCGGGATCTCTGGGGAGATTGACGGGTGGAGCTGCTGGGGAGCCGCGCGGGCCACCATCGCCGTCTCCCTGCCTGCGGACCGGGACCACCGTCCCATGGAGGCCGGGTTCGTAGACTTCCCAGTCGCTCTCCGGTGCCAACAGGTCGGCATCGGCGGCGAAGATCCGGTTGATCTCCTCCAAGCGATCATCTGCCGCGCCTTCGAGCGCGATCTGCACGAGATAGAGCCGGCGCGGCCGCAGCGAGCAGAAACAGAACACCAGATCCTGATGCTGATCGCCGAGGTGAGTCCTGAGCTCGCTGAACGCCCCTCGGACCTTACCGAAGATCGTAGTCAGGGTCGTGGCGTTCACGCCCACTAGGGTGTGGAACCAGAGTCCGGGTTTTCGCTCCCGTAGGAGCTTCTCGAAGTCCTTGCGGAAGGACTCGTCCGGAGCGCAGTGGGCCTTGAGCTCGATGTTCGCAGCTCGGGTGGTGGCGTCACGCAACGAGTACAGGCTCAAGTCGCTACGGGCGGACAGGCCGCGCTGCCCGGACTGCTGGTACTCCTCCGTGGTCGGTGTCTCCACCGAGTAGAACCAACCCGAGCGCTCCAAGACCTGACAGAACAGAATCTTGGACTCCTGCTCGCTCACGCGGGTCGTGCGGTCGCGTCTCGTCGGCAGCATGAGCTGAACGGCTGCCGGCTCGTTCTCGTGCACCGCCCAGAGCAGTCGGGAGACCTCGACGGCCATTCGTTGAAGCTCTGCGACGACGTCGACATCCATGTCGCACCTCCGGCCTGGCCACCTACTTCGAGAGGAGCTCGCCAGCCCGATAGAAGAAATACATCGCGTTCTGCCGCAGCCGAGCCGTGTCCTTCTTCCACTCGCGGTACTCCTTGTAGCCAGCCGCGGCCAGTCCGAGCCCGATCCCGACTGCCTGGGGCAGGTCCAAGGCAGGCGCAATCAAGATTCCGAACACGGAACCCGACGCCGCGGGAATCGGCTTGCTTACGGCGGAGCAAGCCAGCCGAGCGAGGAGGGGGTCGGATACAACGGCATCGCGGATCTCCTCAACGGCCGGAGCCACGTCCCGCACGAACAGGATGTCGGCCTCGCTCGTGAAGTCCTCATCCCAGGGCAACGACTCGATCGTGTCGGCAAGGCGAACGACGGCACCTCGAAACCGCACTAGCGGACCGTCCAAGGTGCGCCGGATTTCCATGATCTCGTCGATCGAGGCCTCGTCGAAGAGCGGCAATCGTGACAACAGGTCGGCAGCGAGGCTCGCGTGCTTGCCCCGGAGCAGGCCCGTCGGACTGACAGAGACGCGGCCATCGCGAACAGCGAGGCGCACGAGATTGCCGACGTCTGCGTCGAACAGGGGATGGGTCGAGGCATCGCGAACGACTTCACCAAGACGGTCGAGAAATTCGTACGCAGCCGCCTCACCAACGTGTTGGAAGGGCTTGACCTCCAGAAGGCCGGTCCTCATGGCATCCACGATGCTGTCGGCACCGGCGGCGCGGACGATCTGCCACACCTGGTCGTAGAGAGTGTTCCATTGCTGCGAAAGAAAGCGTTGGAATCGCTGCAACCAGATGATCTCGTTCCGCGTACGCCGTCTGCTTCGAGAGAGCCTTTCAAAGTCACGCTTACCCTCGGCCAGCGTCTCGACGGCAGCCTGGTCGAACCCTAATTCAGGCGCCGATGCTATGAGGCGATTGAGCTTCTCCTCGTGCGAGATGCTCCCGAGCGCAACCAGATCCAACATCACGCTCGAGGTGAAGCTCACGAGGGTCGCAGAGTCGGCGTACAGGAGCGCCGCCTTGACGAGAGGCAGGTCCCTGCCGACGTCTCGGCGGGGATAGGTTCCAATGGTGAAGTGGAGCCGTTTCAAAGCGCGCGCTCTCGGTCGCTCCGTTCAGCGACGAGGAGTGTATAGAGCCGTCGGGCAATTTCCTCGGTGAGATTGGCGGATCGGATGGGCTATAGCGGTCGACGATGTCCGGCATCGAGCTGCCACCGACCCGATCGCCTGGTACCCCTTCAAGGGCGCCGTCGAGCGCGTCTGGAGCATGACCCCTTCCCCCCTCCCGCGGGACCGGAAGCCCGAATCGCGTCGGCGGCAGCAATCCGTCCGGTCCCCACACATTACCGTGGTGAATGCGTCTTCTCTATGGTAATGTGCATCCAAGATGGTGGCACGTACCGACGACCTGCAGATCCCCGCTGTCGGCCGATCGGCCCCCGATGGCGCGCTCGTGGCGGCCATCTATCCCGTTGACCAGAGCCCGGCCGCCGTCTACTTGGCGCGCCTTGCGCGCGGCAGCCGGAAGTCGCAGCGCCTGGCGCTCGAGCGGATCGCCCAGGAGTGATCCGCGGGGCGCTGTAGCGCCGAGAGCCTCCCCTGGGGATTGCTCCGGTACCAGCACACCGCCGCGCTCCGGGCGCAGCTCGCGACGGCCTACGCCCCGGCCACCGCGAATCGCATTATGTCGGCCCTTCGAGGTGTGCTCGAGGAGGCGTGGAGGCTCGGCTATATGAGCGCCGAGGACCTCCACCGTGCTCGCGACGTGAAGACGATCAGGTCGTCGCCCCTGCCGAAGGGGCGACGGGTCACGTCCGGCGAGTTCGTTGCACTTGCGGCGGCCTGTCGTCGGGATGAAAGCGCCCACGGCCCACGCGATGCGGGCCTGCTCGCACTGCTCTACGTCGGTGGCCTACGCCGTGCCGAGGTCGCAGCGCTCGACATCGACGACTGGAGTCCGGCAACCGGCGAGTTGATCGTCCGATCCGGCAAGGGGCGCAAGGATCGCATCGTGTTCGTCGCGAACGGCGGGGGCCGGGCGATGGCGGCGTGGCTGAGCGCGAGAAGCGAGCATCCAGGCCCGCTGTTCCTCGCCCTGACGAAGAGCGGCAGGCTCACCGCTCGTCGAATCAGCGGTCAGGCGATCCAGGACGTCTGCCAGAAGCGCGCCCGCGAGGCGGGCGTGGACCCCTTCACACCGCACGACCTACGGCGGTCCTTCGTCTCGGACCTGTTGGACGCGGGCGAGGACATCGTGACGGTTCAGCGCGCCGCTGGACATGCGAACGTGCAGACGACAGCTCGATACGATCGACGGGGTGATGAGGCTCTTCGCCGAGCCGCAACGCGGCTCCATTTTCCATACTGAGACTCGTCGTGAAGCTCATCGTGGCCGGACCGAGAAGCGGTCCCGAGGATCCCGATCTCATCGCCGCTGCTGTTGCGGCGAGCCCATTCAGTGGCCGTGTGACGATGCTGCTGGAAGGCGGCGCCCGCGGTATCGACCGTGCGGCGCGGCTGTGGGCTGAGCGGGAGGGCGTCGATGTGGCAACGATTTCCCCCGACTGGGTGCGATACGGGCGCGCCGCCGGGCCTGTACGCAATCGAGCGATGGTCGGGCAGGCCAATGGCCTGCTGCTTCTGGGCAACGCCAGCACACGCGGGTCCAAGTCCGTGCTCGGGCTGGCCGAGCGTGCGAGACGGCGGAGGCCCGACTTCGAGATTTTCGTTGCACCTCTGGCGATCGGGTCCTGTCAACTCGAAAGAACGATCACGTGACGCCGCGGGGTTGGGACGAACTGGTCGCGACGATCCGAGACGGATCCGTCGCCCCGGAGACTGATCCGCTCCAGGCGGCCGATGAAGCGGGCGCGCTGATCGCGAGTGTGGTGCGGGTTGCTCTCGAGCGCTCAGGCGACCCATGCGGCCTGCCGTGGCCGAATCCCACGTGCACCCACGACGGGAATGCAGAGCGCTCGCCGCAGATCGGTGAGCGGCACGTGCACGACCTGGCTCTCGCCGATGATCTCGACGGAGAGGTGACTGCTGATCTCCTCCGCGCGCCCGTTCGGGTGACGGAGGAGCGAGCGAGGCACCGCCAGCCTCGCCGTGCGCCACTCGGCAGCGTCGGTGCTCGCGCTCTCAAGAACGAGCACGTGGCCGCTCCACCAGAGGACGCCGAGCTCGCCGCCGAATCGCACCCGCTCGTAGGGGAGCAAGAGGCGCCGACCCTCGATCTCGAGATCCACGAGCATCGACGGATCGCCGAGCTGCTCGGGATCCCATCGGATCGTGGCCGCCGTCGTGCGGGGGAACCGCAGGTGTGCGCCCTGCCGGATCCAGGTCGTCGCGGGGACGCGGCGCTCGATCGGGCGAGCTGGGGCCTTTTTCCTGCGGAACGAAATGCTCGCGAGAGTCACGATCCGTCCTTCGGCACCATGCACGCCTTGCGGTGCTGTGCCGCAAGTTCAGACGGGATCCCAGGGACACGAAGCTCGCCGACCGTGTCCGGTGGCCTCCTGCAACTGCTCGGCGAGAACACCACCCCATAGGTCGATTGCAGCGTCCGCACAAGGTCGTCGCGTTGCCGCTCGAGCACGAGGATTGCCTGTCCCGAGTCGTGGATCACGCGGGGGCGAACGTACCCGGTGCGAGCTCCCACCTCGCGCTCGTTGTCGATGTACGACTGCGCGAGGTTGATCTCGAACTGCTGGTGGCAGATGTCGATCTCCATTTTGACGATCTTGCACTCAGGCGACCTTTGCTTTCGGTTGAAAGCCTCGGCAGCCGCAGCTTCCCGTGATCTGGTTTCCGCTTCGACTCGCTGCTGCTCCCTCACGGCAGCCTCCAACTCGGAGATCAGCCCGGAAAGCGCGACCAGCGTCTTCGGTAGATATTTCGCGCACGGTCCTGAGCCGAGGTTTGCTGACGCCGTTCGCGCGGATCTGCGTGCGAGATCCGGCGCCATCGACTGGACGAGCGTCGCTGCAGGTTGGATCGCCCTCGCGGCGTCCCCGTCGCTCGCGACGTGTAGTTGTAGACCGATCCGTTCAGCATCAGGGTTGTCGAACGCGGCGACCAGGAGCGAAGGGTGGTACTCCAAGTCGATCTCGTCGCCAGGCGCTAACGTCTGCCCATACTCACCGCCGCTCCAGGGCGGCCCGAAGCACGAGCTGTCGATGCTCACGGACTGAATACGGACTGCTGAATCCCGCGGCTGACCTCGAGCCTGTCCAAGAAAGCGGATGGGAACGCGGGCCACACCATCGGAATCCGTTTGTCCGCGCCCAATGCCACCTTGGTTCGGCGGCGCACGCTCGAAGCTCACGTTGACCGGAGCACCCGCGGGCGGAACGCTGCCGTCTTTGAACGTGACCCGAACGCGCGCCGTAGCTGGTGCGGGCGGCGTCGCGGGAGCCATCAGCACAGAACAGCCGAGCAGAAGGGCCATGGCGCCGAGCGGCGCACAGCGCACGAGCCGGACGACCGACATCGTGGCCCCAATCACCGGGCCTGCTGCGGCGTTTCGAGTGCAGCCTGGAGGCGTTCGAGGGCCGCATGGGTTTTTGGCATGTAGTGGTCGCACGAATTCAGCTCGAGGCTTGCCTTCGCCCGCCGGACCCATGCGATCGCAACCGCTCGAACACCAAGCAGGTCGGCTTCCGACTTGAGGTGCGACAGGGCGTCGTCGTCGCTCCGATCGAGGCTTGAGAGTCCCAGCCGGTTTTCTCCATACCAGCCTTTGATCGCCATCTTCGGCAGGTGAACGGTCACCAGACGCTCGCTCGGCAAGATCCGCGCATGCGGCATGGTCTCCGTTGTGCCAACGCCGGAGAAGCACGGGTTGTCCGCTTCGATCTTGATGAACTCCGCCCAGTCCCACCTCTGCCCACGCGCCGTCGCCTCATGCGTGAAGCTGAGCGGTGCTACGGCCACGCCTTGCGCATCGCTAACGCCGCGGGCGACGGTGTCGATGGATCGGTGTGCTCCAGGCGGCGCGTCGTCGTCGTGGAGGCGGTAGTAGACGATGACGCCGACGCCCGACAGCGGTGTGCGCGAGTCGTCGGCCGAGACGACGTGAAGCTCCGCGGCGGCCGGCGGTGGTGGTGGACCGAAGTTCAGACCGAGTGGGGCACACGCCGCTGAGCTGGTAACGATCATCGCGGTGAACAGGACGCGGCGACTACAGATCAACGTCATCCTGACCGTCCTCGTAGGCAATGCGGGGAAGCGGCCTTTCGGGTGCCGCACCCGAGGCGGCCTACGAGCACCCGAAGGTGTGATTTCTCAAGCGTTCTACGACATGTACGTCGTGGCGTACAAGTCGGGTGACGCCTACCGTCGCCTGAATGGGCGGTCGGCGGGGACCACGGACTCGTGAGCACCAGGGGCAGACGTACCAGCGTCTGGCCCATGAGCTGGCCAGAAACGTTGTGCGGCTGCGTATGCGCCGGGGGTGGAATCAGGAAGAAGCTGCACACCGGTGCGGCCTTGCGACGCGGTTGCTACAGCGCGTCGAGGCCGCAGGCGCGAACGTGACGCTCACGACGATCGCGCGGCTGGTGGAGGGCCTGGACGTGCCGGTGAATGAGCTCTTCAAGGGTTAGAGGCAGCCCGGTGGGTGACCTGCCGCCGGTCGTCCCTGCCGACCGCCCGCGCGCCATCTCGATCTCCACGGGGGCGACCAAGGGCCGGCAACGTGTCTCTCTCGCGCCGGTCCTCCGAGCGGCTGCACTGGGAGCCGTGGGCGCAAGCGGGGCGTTCAGCGGCAGCGGATCGCGCTGAGCTGCTCTGTCTGCTCGAGCAGCGACGCACACGAGGTACGGGTCCGACTACGCCGGATCCCGCCGAGTAGACCGGCTGGTGCTGGGCGCGCGGCTCCGAACACGCCTCCGGCTCCTTCGCCAGTAGCGCGGCAGCAGAACCTGGGAGGGCGCGACCTTGGCTTTCGAGATGACGCCCTCGGAGCGCCTGGACTGACGCACACAGCCCAGGGGCGAGGGGCCCGTTCGGCAGGGCTTCTGGCCCCTTCTTCGTTCACCGCTCATTGGATCAGGGGCATCTGGAGCGTGGGCCATATCACCAGAGGTGCTATTGCGTGCATCCACAAGGTCGGACCATCGCAGATGACGGCGGGCGCCGGGTGCGAAGACTTCCGGCGGCGGTACGCCATGTGCGCGCCGCCACCGGAAGCCGACTGTCAGCGAGTGCCTGCCTTGCTCGGCCCACCCATCGGTGAGTCCAGCGTGTCATCGACCGCGTGTTCCAGCTCGACGGTCCACCTGGACTCTGGGTTCTCGTCCAGGCGATCCCGAATCAGCGCCTCCAGGTCACCAAGGTCCTCCCTCATCTTCGGCTCGTGCTCGGCGGCCGCCTCCACCAAGCGATCCTCGAGCCGGCCGTCGCGCAGGATCTCGTCGGTGAGCCGGACTCGGAGTGCGCTTCGCAGATGTTGAGCTGCATGGTCGAGGAGAGCAGGCGCCGGCGGGACGAGCCGCCCCGATGCGAACTCCTCCATCTTGGCGTCCAGAAATTCGATGAGCTGTGGCGTTGTCATTGCGTTGAGCTCGACGCGATGTTCCTGCAGCCACTCACCCCATGGCTCCTCGATGTAGCGCGCGACAGGGCGTACTCCCTTCCGTTCCTCGGCGGTGAGGTCCTCGACCTCGAGCCCCATCTCGATAGCCTCCTCGGGGTTGAGCCCCAGGTCGATCACGCGGACCCGACGGCGTGGTCGCGCGTGAGTACCCTCCTGCAGCGACTGCATGATCGTCGTGCCGAACGCATCCGCGTCGTGCAGGCAGAATACGAGCAACTCTTCCTCCGAGTCCCCGAGGAGGTCGAGAAGGTCACGCGCCGCTCGAGTCGGGAACCCCTTCGCCGTCATGAGCGCGCAGTCATGGCGTGCTGGCCACTTGGCGTGCTCAAGCACCTCGAAGAAGCCCTCCTTCTCCGCGTACAAGATCTTGTTAAAGAGAAACTTCGGTCGCTCGTATTCCTCGACGGAGAGCGTTCCAAGTGGGATCCGCTGCCCGGTGTGAGGATGAAGGAGCGTCCCACGCGGATCACGATACAAGCCGGGGATGTCGTGGCCCTGGCGTGCCTCGATGTCGCCTAGCGTCTTCGCGAAGTAAGCATGGGTCGGAACCTCGCCGAGGCTCAGGTTCACGCGAGGTCGCACGAGGTAGTAGAGCTGCCGGACGGAGAACCGATGCACCCCTCCTCCGCTAGCCTTCTCGATCGCAGCGGGAAGCGCATCTTCGATGACGGATGCCTGCGTGACTCGGTGCGCACCACGCCGCACGCCACCCGACTTCCGCTTTGCGCGCCGAACCGCGAGCTCGACACACTTCTGGACCACGGCCCGGACGACGCGGACGTTCGGGTTCTTCCCGTCGTCGGTCCGGGGGATGAACGGCGTCTGGATGTTCAGGAGGACGCGCATCGCTGCGTGGCCGACCGACAGGGAGAAATCCACACCGAAGCCCCAGAACCGCTGCTGGTGCTTCTGCCGCCCGCTCCAGCTCTCACCCACGACCGGCGTGCGGTTCACGCCGACTAGGAACTCGGCTCCGGGCGCGCTGGCCGCCCATGCTTCGATCACACACGGGATCACGGCGGGCAGCTCGCCCCGCGACGCCTCGAGCCGGTACTGGCATTCGACGGTGGCGTAGCCGTACGGAAGGTCGTCGGCTGGCCCAACGCGCCCGAGACGTGCCGGTCGCACAGGACGTGAGTGCTCCCGTGCGAGCGCGAGAAGCTCTTCGGCTTCGGCATGCGTGAGCGATGAGACCACGCGGTTTCTGAATCGAGCGGCGATGCTCCCGGCCTTGCTGCCGGAGCAGCCGTCGAACTGCGCGATGAGCTCCCGCACGGAGCGATCACCACCGGCTTGGAGAAGCTCGTAGAACGAATCGGTGTCGAACCAGTAGGCCGACGGTCGCCCGCGGTAGCCCGCATCGCCCTTCATGCGCTGGGCGATGGTCGCGAGTCGGAAGATCGAGCCGTTCGGCGCGAGCGACGACCCCAGCATCACCTCGACCCGAGTCCCCAGGCGGCTGGTCGATCCCAGGATCGTCACGGTGGTGGTGCCATCCGCACGAGGCTCCAGTCGCAGCCGCCGTCCTCGGGTCTCGACGACGAGGTCGCCGGCGGAAGCGAACACGGCTCCGGCGACAAGGCGGAGGCCATGCCCCTGCGCACCCCGAGTCGGTAGGCGAAACAGCTTGGACGACTGGAGAGGTCTACCCATCGAGAACAGCGCGGCCACTTCCTCCGGGTTGTCCGAGATCCCGTCGGCATCGTCCTCGACGAAGAACCCCGACGCGTCCAGCGCTCCGAAGCGACACGCAGCGCCAGTATCGAGCGCGTTGTCCACCAACTCCTTGACCAGAACCTCGGGGATCCGATCCTGAGCGACACCAGCCTTCTGGGCGAGCCCAGGGATCGTCCTGAGAAGCGACCAGTCCTCTCGTTCGAGTTTGAAGTTTCGGTCCATGTTGCGCCCTTTCTCATCTTGGTGAGCCGCGGCTCCGCGCGACCCAGTTTTTGAGCCGGCCCGATGCCGCTCGAAGAACTAAAAACACCCGAGCTGCGGGCTTTCGGACGCTGGCTGCACTGGCGTAACGCGCCGAATCGCCGTGCTTTTTTGAGCACCTGGGCGCGAGCTGTCGGGACAGCGAGAATTGATCCCGATGAGTCAGCAAGGCGCCGCGCCGGGCCCGGCGGTGGCGGCCACGGCGTCCTCGGCCGCGTGCCTGGCCTACCTAGCGGAACTGCGCTGGGCTGCGGGCTTCCGGTGCCCTGGCGCAGCGTGTGGCGGGCGCGAGCGGGTCGTGCTCAGCACCCGCGGCCTGAGCATGTGTCGGAAGTGCCGACGCCAATTCTCGGCTACGTCCGGTACCGCGTTGCACCGACTCCGCGTGCCGCTACCGCTGGTCTTCGAGATTGCGCGGGCGATGCTCGAGGAGGGCGAGGACCTTTCGGGCCGCGCCCTGCAGAACAGGCTCGGCCTCACGAGCTACAAGACGGTGGCGGGCGTGCTCCAGCGCCTACGAGTGGGTATGGAGCAGTACCAGGAGCCGCTCCTCGGTGCTGGCGGTGACGACGCCGACACCTGGTGCCGAAGTTTGGTCCGTGGCAAGCCGCTACACGGCTACCACAAGAGCGTGGTGATCGTGCTCGCCCAGGTCAACCGACCTGCTGTGCGCGCCTGGATCGCGCCGAGACCCAACGATCCCCTGGCCGACACTATGCGTTGGTACGGAACCAATGAGGATCCGCCGGATGAAATCCCGTACGAGCCTCATCGGGCACAACGACTGATGGGCGAGTTGCACCAGTGGCTACACGTGAAGCTGCGAGGTGTCAGCCACGAACTCCTGCAGAGCTACCTCGACGAATTCGCGTTCCGACACAGTAACCGCCACCTGCCGGACCGCGGCTTCGAGAAGCTCATGCGGCATCTTCTCACGACGCGCAGCACCCGCGTGCGGCGTGCGCCATTTCGGTTCGGCGAAGTCACACGCGACGAACCCGACGAGGGCGTAGACGAGCAAGAGGACGAACTGGACTAGGCGCTGGACACGGGGGCGGCGTGCTCAATGGCGGCGGTTTGAGTTAGGGGGCTCGCCGCCTGTGTCCGACCCGACGCTTCTCGACGAAGTGCGCTCGAAAGCGGACGTCGAGGCTGATCCGGTCCTCGTCTCCGTACCAGCCGATCGGCTCGGTCAGTCGAAGGAATAGTCGCCGGCCATCCCGGCCCCAGTGGAACCAGTAAACTAGGCCGTGACGGACGCATTGGTCCACGGCGGCAGCAGATGCGATGGTCGCCACCTCGTCGCGGCGCAGCGCGCGACCGCCGCGGAGCGCGTAGATGAGCCGCAGCACGGCGCGCTGCGTCTCGTACTGTGGACCGCGGATCGACGAGCGGCCGGCCGGGTCCTCGACGGCACGGGCGAGACGCTCGTAGAGCTCGTCATGCACGACGGGGGGCGTCCGCTCCAGCCGCTTCCCGACCTTCCAGGCCGCGCGAAGCCAGGGACCAGCCTCGGTCCGCACCACGGCCATG
>CAYVDO010000263.1:0-11602 GCA_964450125.1 uncultured bacterium | reverse complement strand
AGGACGACGGGGCCTCGACTCACCCATCGGGAACTATTTCCCGACAGGCTCCTAGTCGTGGCGGTGAAGGTAGGCGGGTTACGGCCACGAACGATCCCGCGATTCGGCACCCTGCACCAGCGCATCCTGCTGAAGGTCGGGGAGTGGTTTCCCAATCCGCTGACCGCGCGCGCCTGCTTCGAGATCCTCGTTCGCGCGTCCGAGATCGTTCTCGATCGACAGGCGACCCTTGCTGCCGCGATGACCGGCGCCGACCTAATCATCGAGCCCGAGGTAGGAGACCTCGGGCTGCGTGATTTTCATCGGCTGCGCGAAGCAGTCGACGCGGGCCGCCGCGCTGCCGAAACGGCGCTTCCCACGATTCACCGACTTCTCGCGGGTGTTCCGCATCGCTGCAGCCCGCGGGCTCGTTGTTCGAGTCGCCGCTTCGATCCCGTGTGCGGGATGGTCATCAGCCCGGGCCGCGCCCGGGCAAAGGTTTCCGTTCATGCGACGACGTACCTTTTCTGTTCGACGAACTGCCGTGAATCATTCGACCGTGACCCCGAGCGCTACCTGCGACGCCCCTTGGTCCGCTTCCAGGCCCCAGGGCCGTCGAGTCGGGACGAGGGGATGTGGGATGGCAAGTCGACGCCGCGCGTTCACCGCTAACCGGATTGCGGAACGATCAGTCGCCGCTGCCACGATGTCTGTCCGTAGCCCGAGACGTCCCGTTTAGAGATCCGTGCGGCCACCAACCTGAACCGCACGAGTGATGACGTACATGATCATGGTCTTGCGCCTCTGGATTGCGATCTGCCTCGCAGGCCTTGGCTACGCGCTGGCCGGGTACCCGCTGCTCATGGTGCTCCGAGCCAAGATCCGACCGCATCTGGTACGGCGCGAGCCCGTCACGCCGCACGTCACCGTTCTGGTCGCCGCTTACAACGAAGCCGACGTGATCGAGCGAAAGGTCAGGAACACGCTGGCCCTCGACTACCCGCGCGAGCTCCTGGAGCTCGTCGTGGTCGATGACGGATCGACCGATGGCACCGCAGAGATCGTTGAAGGTTTGGCCGATCGCGGCGTGCGTCTCGAGCGACAGACGCCGCGGCAGGGCAAGAGCTCGGCCGTCAACCGCGGCATGACCCAGGCGCGGGGCGAGATCGTCATCCTCTCGGACGCCTCGGCGGAGCTCGAGCCCGGGGCGCTGCGCGCGGCGTTGAGGAATATTGCCGATCCCGAGGTAGGCGCCGTATCGGGCACGGTACGTCTGTGGGACAGCGCCTCCGGAGTGGAAGTTCCCGCGGGCCTCTACTGGCGATACCAGGAGCGGCTGTGCGTCTGGGAGAGTGCGACGGGAAGCACCGTCGGCGTGAATGGGAACCTGTTCGCGTTTCGAAAGTCGCTCTTTCGAGCTCTCGCTCCGGACACCATCAACGACGAGTTCACGATCGCGATGACCATCGCGAGCCTGGGATACCGAGTTATCCATGAGCCCTCAGCGATCACGTACGACCACGCCTCGGCGTCGATGTCCGACGAGGTGGCCCGCCGGGCGCGGATCAACGCGGGCCGTTTCCAGGCCCTGTTCGATACTGCGTTTCTGTCCACCGAACGCCCGGAGCTCACGTTCCGACTGGTGTCGCACAAGCTGCTACGTCCATTCGTGCCGCTGTTCATGATCGGGCTGCTGGTGACGAGCCTCGCGCAGGCCTGGTTGATCGGTGAGGCTCATTCGATCGTGCCAGCCGCGTCGGAAATCGAACGAGTTCTCACGTGGCTCCTGGTGAGCGGTCAGGTGATCGTCTACGGACTCGCGGGCGTTGGGTGGTACGGCGAGCGATGGGGCGGGCCGAGGCCGCGAGTCGCAGCGGTGCCGTATTATTTCGTCAGTAGCAATCTGGCGGCGCTGATGGGCCTCTTTCGCTACGCGACCGGGCGACAAGGTGTCGCGTGGAAGAAGCGCCAACCCGTGCCGGAGGCTCGCAGCCCGGGGGCATCGCGGTTGGTCGGGGATCCACTTGCGGCGCCGGAGTCCACTCCGCCAAGAAGCGACTGATCAATCACGAACTTTCACGTCGCGATGCTGGGTCGTCTACTCGTCGCGGGCGGCGCCGGTGCGCTCGTTGGCTCCGAAGGACCCAGCCCCGCGGCGCCGAGGAGAAACAGCTTCGGGTAGAGGTTCGCCGTCGCGACGCCGACTCGCGCGGTGGCTGCGGCTAGCTCGCGTTCCGCTCGTCTGACGTCAGGGCGGCGGCGCATCACTTCCGATGGCGGATCCGCGGGCGGGTCGGGCGCGGCCCACGGCACCTCGGGTGTCGGGTTGAGCGTGGTGCGGCTACTGCGCGAGCGGCGGATCGGGACACCCGCGCTGATGGTCTCGGTCAGAGGCGAGGTCCGCGAGCGGGTCGAAGGGCTCGACGCCGGCGCCGACGCTCGCCCGATGAAGCGTCTCAGCTTCGGCTGCGGTGATCGGCACCGCGTGTGGGTCATCGGCGTGAGTGCTCGACTGAGTCGCCTCAGCCGAGCGACGATTTGGACCGCGAGTCCGGCCAAGGACGTCCGCCGCGCGCTGTCGCTACCGCAGGAGTCTCGCGACGGCGAAGATGGGTTTCAGGCCCTGGCCGAAGCGAGCCATCGCATCTCGATGCGTCGCCAGCTCGCCGTAAGGCAGGAAGCGCAGCTCAAGATCCGCGACGCCCGCGAATGCGGGGCGCGCGAGCTGAGTCCGGACCTCGCCTTCGCGCGCGTCGGGCGCCACCAGGAAGAGCGCAGCCGGCATCGCGCGGGCAGCTCCTAGCGCCAGGTCGAGGAGCCTCACGATGCCGGAATAGATGGACGTCGTGTGCTCGACTTCGAACGCGGCGACGACGCGCGCTGCGTCGTTGGCGACGCTCGCTTCGCTCGATTCGAGCCAAAGGACGTCGATCAGTCGAATCGCGTCTCCGCCCGGGCCGTCGGTCAAGGCAGGTGGTAGTGAATCGCAGCAGCCATCGGCGAGCCGTCCGCCGCCGAGTGGGCGATTCCGGTCGTTGGCGGCCACCCAGACCTGGTAGCCGAGCGCCCGGCCGAGATCGCGCAGCCAGCCCTGGATCTCGGTGTGGGTGCGATCGGCCTCGCTCCCCACCCGCAGGGCTCGTGCTACCGCGGCCGACCCTTGGCGCACGGTCTCCAACTCGACCCGCCATTGCTCCAATGCGTTGGAATCCGCCGGCTCGTCGGCTCGCGGAGGTGCCGGATAGCGCTCCGAACCGATGTCGAACAAGAGCCCGGCGATCGCCCCGAGATCGTTCGAGAGTAGCTCTCGATAGGCCGAGTTGAGACGCAGGATCCCCGCTCGCATCGCGAGGAACTCGTCCCACTTGCCGAGCTTGACTCGTGCACCGGTCACGAGGTTGTAGCCCCTGACGATGGCCGTGTTGAAGGGTGGAACAAGTGTCGGATGAAGGAAGTAGAGGAGGTTTGCCGCCGCCGGCCCGAGGCCCTTGATCCACTGTCCATCGAGGCGATGGATCGCCGCAACCACCGCGTCCTCCGTGTCGCAGCACGCGCAAGCGTTCAAGAACCTTCCGAACGCGCGCTGATTGTCGGGATTCTCGTAGATGTCGGGGATGCGGAGCTTGGGTTTCCACAGGAACGCGTGATCGGCGCCCTTGAAGATCTGGCGCTGTTCGGCGATCGATCCGACCACGACCTCGAGGGTCGATCCCTTGTACACATTTCCGAACGTGCCCGCCTCGATCTCGGACACGACCGTCTCGATCCCACGGCGGATCGAGCGAAAGTTCTTGAGGCGCTCCTCCCACAGGAACCAAGAGCGGTAGGTGCCGCTCGCATCCTCACGCCAGCGCTGGATAAGGGTCCGGGTCGGATCGTCGACGGACGGTGCGTTCATGGCGGACGAGCTTACCAGCGCCCGGGTACCGAGCGGCCGGCATGGCCCTTGCGATTCCGTCGCCGAGCAGCTCTCGTGGGGCCAAAACGAGGCTGTTCGGCGGACCGGTGGATCAACGCGACACGGGATGGCGGTCAGGGCGTCTTGTGGGCCGAGACCCACGGTTACTTCAGTGGTTCGGGTGGGATGGGCATGGGCATGCCGGGGATTCCGTATCGACCGCTGACCTGGTTACCAACGGCCGGGTTGTTGCGGAAGTGAATTCCGAGTCAGAAGGCGGTGACTCCTGCCGGCGTGGTGCGGGTCTGACCGGTAACAGCCACGGGCGAGGTTGAGGTCTTCGATGAGCGCACGAGTCGTTGGGATTGGAATTGCGGGATCGTGGATTGCGATTGCGGCCCTGGTTGCGTCGGTCGGGCTCGCCGGCTGCGGTTCGGATGGCTCGTCCCCGAATGGGCGGGCGTTCCCGATGTGGGCCGACGACAACGGGAACGGGATCAACGATTACTACGAGGGTGGCACCCACGACCCCGGCTCACCGACGGCGCGCTTCGTGCCGAGCATGCACGGCCCCGGGATGGGTGCGCCCAGCAATGAGTCGCCGAGGGTGCCGGGGATGCACGGAGGTCCGGACCACGCGTTCGTCGACGAGAATGGCGAAGGCATCTGTGACTACGCGCAGAACGGCAGCAGCACTTGGCATGGCCCGGGTTGGATCGATGCCGACGGCAACGGAGTGTGTGACTATTGGCAGGCGGGCAGCCCGGCCTACGGCATGGGCGGTGGCATGATGTTTCGCGACACGAACGGCAACGGGATCAACGATTACGTCGAGCGCTCGGGTCATGTGGGAATGGGGCACGATTTCGTCGACCAGAACGCCGATGGGATCTGTGACTACGCCCAGACCGGCGGCTCCGCCACCTGGCACGGTCCGGGAGCGGTGGACTCGAACCACGACGGGATGCCGGACATGTGGGCGCCGGGGATGCCGGGCCACGGGGGCATGATGGGCGGAGGCTAACGCCGATTCATGCGGTGACGACGACATGGCAGCGAGCGCAAGCGACGAGCGGCGTGCACACTGGGAACGAGTCTACGGCGAGCGCGCGCCAGACGAGGTGAGCTGGTATCAAGACCGGCCCGAGCCCTCACTCGGGCTCATCGAGCACGTAGGGCTCGGGTCGGCGGCGCGGATCCTCGACGTGGGTGGCGGCGCTTCGACGCTCGTCGATCACCTCCTCGCTTTGGGATTCCGCGATGTCACCGTCCTCGACATCGCGGAGCCCGCTCTGGCGCGGGTCCGAGATCGGCTCGGCCAGCGTGCCGCAACCGTTCGCTTGCTGGTCGGTGACGTGACCACCGCCGACCTCGATGGCTCGTACGACCTATGGCACGATCGCGCGGTGTTCCACTTCCTCGTGGAGCCCGAGCTGCGCGCGGCCTACCGCATGCAGCTTCTCGATCACACCCAACCGGGTGCGCAGGTGATCCTCGGCACCTTCGCCCTCGACGGTCCCGAGCGCTGCAGCGGGCTGCCCGTCGCCCGCTACTCCGCCGCGACCCTCGCGACCGAGATCGGCTCCGAGTTCGCTCTCGAGGAGTCCATGGGGCACGAACATGCGACGCCGGCCGGCAAGATCCAGCGGTTCGTATTCTGCCGCTTCCGCCGCCGCTAGCCTGGATTTCCACGGAGGCGGACTGCTCTAACTGAGCAGCACCCGACGCCGGGCTGTATTTCGACGGGTTGGCATCTCGCCATTGGCTCGATGGGTGTTCTGATGAGCCGCCAGCGCGACGCTTCATGCCCGATCGCGCAGGTCGATCGCTGAAACTGCGGGCGCCGCCACCGCATCTACGAGGCCCTGCGCGCCTTCTACGTCGACCAGCGCCCCTCCCGCGAAGTCGCTGCCGCCTTCGGCCACACCCCTGGCTCGTTTCGAGTCCTCTGCCACCAGTTCCGCCGCGATCCCAACCCAACCCGCAGTTCTTCCTCACCCCCGCGAACGAGACCCAAAGCGCAGCCCAAGAAGACCGCCGCGCGCGATCTCATCATTGTGCTGCGCAAACAGAACCACTCGGTCTACGAGATCGCAGAAGCCCTGGAGCCCCGCCGCCATCCGGGAAGTGCTCAAGGACGAGGGCTTCGCCGCCTTGCCACGCCGCCTCGACGAGGAGCGTCCCGCCTGTCAGGCACGACCGTGACCTAGCGATCGGTGGCGCCATGGCCGTGGACATTCCCACCGAGAAGGTCGAGCGGTAGCTGCGCGCAGGCGAAACGGATTCGTAGCATCGGGCCTGGCCGAGTCAGAACACGATCGAGGCAGGCGAACGTGCCGCCGCCGTCCTCCGTGCTGCCTTCGCCGAAGAGTCTCCGCGGCGCGTTGCCGGCCGAACAACCAGACGGCTACCCGCTGATCTCGATGGCGTCCCCATGACGCGGAGCAGGGTCGAGCCAATGGTCCGCGGCCTCTTCCCTCGCGTCAAGCAGGAGGTGCGCGCGATGCTCGATCGGTCGGTCGTGTTCGTGACCGCCGACAGCATCGAGCAACCTTTCGGTGCATGGCGCGATCCGCGCGGCCCCGGACCCGCTCGCCTGGTCCAGTGTGGAGGTGAAAGGGGACGCTTGGCTCCCGTCCGCGCGACTGATTCGTACGACCCAGCCGTCGCGCCAGGCGGTCACCCGATCGGTGCCTGGCTCGACCTGGATCCGCGCGTCGCCGTCGATCGACTCCTGGTGCGCCTCCCAGATTCGGAAGATCGGGTACTCGGACACGAGCACCCACGGACCGGCGTCGCACGGCGCCTGGAATGCGACGATCCGGAGCCATTCGAGCCGTGCGAGGTCCGGGAGGTACTCGATATGAGCCACCGGCGGGAAGGTTGCGAGGAAATCGGGCAGCTCCCGGCCGTAGTCGGCCAGACAAGCGCTCCGGGGCGGCCGTGCGCGCACGAACTCCGCGGCTAGGAAGCGAAAGAAGCGCTCGCCGACAACCTCGCGGGAGACGGGGAAGGCGTCGGCGAGGGTGCGCTCGAGGGAGCCCAGGACGTTGCGCCGATGGACCTCGAACCCGGCTGCGAGGTGCGTGGTCGCCGACTGCGTGCCCGGCGCACCGAGAATGCGGGTCGCCATGTCGCGTTCCACTGTGGCGAGCCGGATGGACACGGCGCGAGCCGATTCGCTGGATCCGGGTGGCGGGCCGACGACTCGCGACCGGACCTCGAAGGCCGCGGTGCCGCTCGTCTCGATGCCGCCGGCGGCCAGCGACAGCTCGTGCAAAAGCACGTCGAGTGCCGGGATGTCGGCGTCCCGCTCAAGCAGCACCGGGACGTTCCCGACTTGCGCGCGAGCCGCTGCGAGCAGCGCCCACACCTGGGACGCGACCGGTGTCGAGTGCGTGTCGACGAGCAACGCCGCGGTGGCGCCGCGCCCCGGTTCGTGGCCGGCGATATGAATCTCACTGACCGCGCCAGCCGGGAAGCTTTTTAGTTCCTCGCGTGCATCGAGGCCGAGGTTGTGGGCGCTCACGTAGAGGTTGTTCACGTCGAGCAGCACTCCACATCCCGTCACCTCGACGAGCCGCCCCAGGAACTCGCCCTCGCCCATGGCGGATCCGTCCATCCTCACGTAGTGCGACGGATTCTCGACCAGGATCTGGCGCCCCAGACAGTCCTGCACGGCGGACACGTTCATCGAGACGACGGCGAGAGTCCCCTCGTCGAGGGGAAGCGGCAGCAAGTCGTTCAGGTAGACGTCACCGGTCCGGCTCCAGGCCAGGTGATCGGACACGAGGATCGGAGACACGTCGGCGACCAACGCCGCAAGCCGCGCGAGATGATCTCGGTGGACGCCGTCGGGCGAGCCGAGGGAGAGGCCGACCGCGTGCAAAGAGATGGGGTAGCGCTCGGCGATCTCGAGGAGCGTCTCGTGCCGCACGCCGCCTCGCGCGAAGAAGTTCTCGGCGTGGACCTCGAGCCAGTCGACGGGTGGCGATCCCTCGAGGAAGTCTCGGTGGTGGACCGAGCGCAGTCCGAGTCCGGGGCCGAGGGCGAGACCCACCTTCATCCCTTGATCGGCGCCGTGCTGCCGCCGACGATCTTCTTGCACGTGCCATCGGGCACGTAGATCCAGGCGTCGCCGTCCTTGTCCTCGGTGGAGGTGCCGCCGCACTGGTGGGACTCGCTGAAACAGTCGTTTTCGCCCGCCTTCACGACGCCGTAGCACTTCTCGTACTTGTAGCTGGGCTTGGGCACGTTGGTCTGGGCGGAGGCGGTCGAGGCGGCGGCGAGCGCCATGGTCCCCCCGACACCGATGATGATCGCGAGCTGCTCTTTCTTCATGTTCCCCTCGTCAAAAGAACGAGAACTGCGCGCCCGCGAGCAGCACCACGCCCTCGGAGCCACGATCCGGTTGGGTCGGTTGCGCATTGGCGAACCGGTAGTAGTAGGCACTCGTGTAGATCTTGATGTCGGTGTAGCGGCCCTCGCCGAGTAGGTCGTGCTCGTCGAAGAGATAGGAGGCGCCGATCTCGGCGACGTGGACCGAGTCCGCCCCCGTTTCGCCGGCCGAGGTCCGGCGCGCGAACTGGTAGTAGCCGCCGGCGACCCACGGACCCTCGACGATGTCGAGGCTCGCGACCACACCGTAGGGTTCATCGGTGCGCGGATCGCCTGGTTCCGTCAGACCGTCGACGGTCGCGCTGACGCCCGCCGTGATCGTGTCGCGCACCGTGAGGGTGGCGCCTGCCGAGAGCGAGCTCGCATTCGTCCGTTCTCCGTCCGCACGCTCGTCGGGCTCGGCGTGCCCGTAGGTAAGGCCTACGGTCAGATCCAGATCCTCGGTCCGATGCTGGAACACGGCGCCCGCTTGAACGAGGTGCTCCAGATCGGCGTCGTCCGAGGTAGGCACCTCGAAGGGATCACCCGGTGCCGGCGGGCGGTCTTGCGTGCGCGCCACGGCAACCGCGTCGGGCCGAACCGTTTCGGGACTCCACGACGCCGCGGCCCAGAGCCCGTGCCAGCGCGGCGACACGTAGATCACCTTGGGCGAGCGGATCCGGTAGAAGCGCTCCGCGTAGCCCAGGTACGTGAGCCCGTCGATGCGCGACGCGAGGCCAGCGCTGAGGAACGAGGTCGGCAGCCGGCCGTCGGGATCGAGCCGGGCACCTGATTCGGGACCGAAGCCCGCCGAGGTGAAGGCGATCTCGGCCGGGGCATAGCCCACGAGCGTCTGCGGGAACGCGGCGCGCTCGCCGGCCTCGAAGCGGCCCCACTTGCTCACCACGAAGGCGCTCGCCTCCGGGATCGAGGCTTGCCAGGTGTCCTCGGAGTCGAGCCACACCCCGCTCGCGTTGAACGCCACGCGCGCCGCCCAGGTGGCGCCGCCCGCTTTCACCTGCGGGTTGATCTCGATCTCGACTTCCGGAACCAGACCTACGCTGCTCGCGTCCGGGATTCTCGCCTGCTGGGAAAGTCCGCCTGGCGTCAGGTTCGCGAAGCCGCTCGGCTTGAGCGCGATACGCTCGAACAGGGTCGGTTCGTCGGCCGCGCAAACCGGCAGCGAGGTCGTCAACGCGACCGCGGCGGCGAGCGCGTAGACCGCAGTGACTCGAACGCAGGTACGGCCGCGGGTGCGAGCCTGCGGCCCGTACACGTCGTGAACGAGGGCTTCTGAACGGTCCACGTAGAGACCGTCTAAAGGGGAAGGGCGCCGTTACGGCTTCGAGGAGATGTCGCTCGACCTCAGCGGTCCCTCGCGACGACCACCACTCCTGGAACCTGGGGTGATGCAGCAGCTTCACCGAGGACGCTACGGCGTTGTCGGTCATGAACCGAGCCTGTGCCGAGGTCCCTCATCTGGCCACGTCTGGGCTCGATCCGGATCTCGCTCCCGGAGATTGCTCGCCGCCCTCCCCTTCGTGGACGCCGGGACCGTCGTGTACCGGATGCCGGATACACAAGGACCGTCGCGAGGCCAACGCCCGCGGCCATCACCACATCCACGAGCCTCGGCCCCGTTCCGGCGCTAGGCGGTGCGGGTCGCCGGTAACCTCTGGGGATTGCTCCTGAATCGGGTCGCGGGCCTCGCACCCGTTGGGTGAAGACCGCGTTGCGGACTCAGGTTTCGCGACCGTCTTGAGGGATTCGTCGACGGAACCTCTTGCGTTTCAGGCGTCGTGCGTGCAGGAAAGACGCATGAAACGAAAACGCCCACCGCAAGGCGCTCTTCCGTTCGTGTACGAAGCCGAGCCCGATGGCGATGAGGTCACCGTCTGGGCGGGTCTACCGCTGATCGAGGAGGTGCTGCGGCAGATCCGGCTGGATAAGCCGGCCTCTGAGCTCGGGATCCGCGAGCGCGACCGCGGTTTCAGCGAGTTCGAGATGGTGTGCTCTGCGGTGCTGTTGCAGGCGTCCGGCGGCGAGTGCCTGGACGACCTGCTGGTGCTCAAGCGCGATCGGGCGTTGGCGAAACTCTTGGGGCGCGAGTGTCCGTCACCGGATGCGATGCGCCGGTTCCTGGAAGGCTTTCACGACGAGACGCACTTCGCGGAGCGTCCGACGAAGCCCGGGGTGGCCTGGATCGCACCCGAGAGCGACCCGCTGAAGAAGCTTGCCGAGGTGGTTCGCTACGTGGTGCGGGTGATGGCGAAGAACGAGCCGGTAGCGCTGACCACCGCCACGATCGACCACGACGCCACGATCATCGAGGCGCACAAGAAAGACGCGCGGCCGCACTACAAAGGCGGTCGCGGGTACTGACCCTCCCCCGATTCCGTTGACACCCCAGAAGGCGCGAAGATGCGCCAGGAGGCTGGGATGGGACGGAGACAACGAAGGGCATTCACGCCGGAGTTCAAGGCGGAGGCGGTGCGCCTCTGCAAGGTCGGTGGCCGCAGCATCGGGCAGGTCGCCAAGGATCTCGATCTCACCGAGAACGCGTTGCGGGAGCGGGTGAAGCGAGCGGACATCGATGCAGGCCAAGGGCCTCCCGGTGCACTGACCACCGCGGAGCGCCAAGAGCTCACGCAACTACGAGCCAAGGTGAAGCGGCTCGAGATGGAGCGCGAAATATTAAGAGACCGTCGGCCTTCTTCGCGAGGGAAAGCCGATGAGGTTTCAGTTCATCGCCGCGGAGAAGGCCCACTTCCCGGTTCGCGTGCTGTGCCAGGTTCTTCAGGTGGCGCGCGGTGGCTTCTACGCCTGGTGCCGTCGCGGTCGCAGCGAGCGTGCGAAGGCCGATGCCCAACTCGCCGTCGCCATCACCGCATCCCATCGTGCGAGCCGCTGCACCTACGGCAGCCCGCGCGTTCATCGTGACCTGCGCGAGCAGGGACGGCGCCACGGGCGCAAGCGCGTTGCGCGCCTCATGCGCGAGCAACAGCTCGTGGCTCGGCAGAAGCGCCGCTTCCGCCGGACGACCGACTCGCGGCACGCGCTCCCGATCGCGCCGAACCGGCTGAAGCGGCAGTTTGCGCCGGAGAAACCGAATCAAGTCTGGGCCGCGGACGTCACGTACGTGGCGACGCTCGAAGGCTGGGCGTACCTCGCGGTGATCCTCGATCTGTTCTCGCGCCAGGTCGTGGGCTGGGCGGTGAGCGCCACCAACGATCGTGCCCTGGCCCTCGAAGCGCTTCTGCACGCACTGCGCTGGCGACGCCCGCCCAGGGGACTGCTGCACCACTCGGATCGCGGCAGTCCCTACGCGAGCAAGGAGTATCGGAAGAT
>CAYVDO010000262.1:0-11633 GCA_964450125.1 uncultured bacterium | reverse complement strand
GGTTCGGGCCTGGGGATCCGGCAGATCCGTGTGGTTGAGGTCGACCGCCTCCGCACCCTCCCGAAAGATCACGCGACCCGGCACACCGACGACCGTGCTGTGCGGCGGCACGTCGCGGATCACGACGGAGCCCGAACCGATCTTCGAATCACGCCCGATGCGGATGCGCCCGATCACGGCAGCACCCGCGCCGATCACCACGTTGTCCTCGACCGTCGGATGACGCTTTTCCTTCTTGGTGCTGGTGCCACCCAAAGTCACACCTTGCAGCAACGTGACGTTGTCGCCGATCTCGGCGGTTTGGCCGATGACGACACCCATTCCGTGATCGATGAACAGCCGCCGGCCGATGCGCGCGGCGGGATGAATCTCGATGCCGGTCAGGAAACGCGCGAGGTGGGAGGTCAGGCGCGCCAGCCAGTACAGATCCCGCATCCAGAGCGCGTGCGCGACGCGGTGGAACCACACCGCGTGCAAACCCGGGTAGCAGGTGATGACTTCCCAGGTGGTGCGGGCCGCCGGGTCGCGATCGAAGATCGCAGCGACGTCCTCACGGAGCAGCGCGATCAAGCTCGAACCGGACACGTTCTCGACCTCCTCGTCACGACCGCCGGCGCGGCACGCACGGACGCGCACCCCTCAGGCGCGAGGCAAGATCGCACCCGCATCGAGAGGATGTCAAGGATGACGGGCACTTAGGACAACCCACCCATCCAGACCCCGGACCGCGACGGGCGCGGCGCCGTGTGCATCGCCAACGCAACGCGCCGGAGTCAACGGGAGCTTGCAGCGCCGCTCTTGGTGGCCGCGTTGCGCAGCCGCTCCAGGAACGAGCCACTCGCAGGCGGTGCGTTGGTGATCTCGGCATCGGGCGTCGGGCTGGACGCGGCTGGCGGGGCCGGCGCAGCGACGCTCTCGTCGACGGGCGGAGTCACCTGGATCGCGCGCGCCTTGCGGTAGAGCTGGCCGCGACGCTTGAGCATGGTCAGCGCCTCGTCGGCAGATGTCAGGGCGCCTTCGTAGTCGAAACCCGCGAGCTTCTTCTTGGCGGCGGCATAGCGCTTGTCGACCTCGTGGAAGAGGAGCTCCTTGTCGATGCCAGGGTCGGGATCGGCGAGAGCCACCTGTGCCAGGGCCTCCACCTCGGCCATGCGTGCACCGATCCCGCGCTTGGCCTGCTCGCGGCGAGCGCGGACGTCGACGGCAGCTTGATACGCCTTGTCGGCCAGAAGCTTCGCTTCCTCGTCGCGGCCGTCCTGCGCAGCATCGCGGGCCTGGTTGAGGGGCATTCGGTAGAGAAGCTGATCGGCGCGCGAAGGGTTGAGCGCTTCGGCATCGGCCTCGGCACGTACGGCGCGATCGATCGCTTGCCGAGCCGCGAGCTCGAGCTCGGCACCCGCGCACCCCAGGCCGAGCACGAGCACCCCGGAGACGCCGATCGCCGCCCGACGGCGTGTTCGAGGCCGCCGTTGCTGCGTACTGCCAGGCACCGCCCTCATTCGTCGCCCCTCTCGCTGCGCGATTCGCCCAGCCCGAACGCGCCGCCGAGCTTACCGAGGAGGATCGGGCCGAAGCCAGGCATCCGTCCAACGTCGGCGAGCGATTCGAGCGCGCCGGCGCGGCGAGCTGCCAGCAAGCGGCGTGCTCGCTTGGGCCCGATGCCGTCGATCAGCTCGAGCTCACGCTGCGTCGCCGTGGCGAGATCGAGCGAGTCGCCGCGAAGCAGCGCGTACGGTGCACGCTGCGCGGGCGCCACGACGTGAATGGCCGGCAACGACGGCGTCCACTCCGCGCCCGCCGCCACGTCCGCGGGCAGGACCGGATGCGGCCCGAACACCACGAGCGCCGCGAGCGTCATCGCGAGCAGCGTCGCCAGCCCGTTCCGGGTCGTCGCCCAGCTCTCATGCGCGGCGCGATACGACACGCTTACGTCCCTTCTTCTTCGCGTCGGTGTGCAACTTGTACACCAGACTGTCGACCAACGCCTGCCAGCTCGCTTCGATGATGTTCTCGGAGACGCCCACGGTGCCCCATTTGTTCTGCCCGTCGCCCGACTCGATCAGCACGCGCACTCGCGCCGAGGTTCCGGCGCGCGCCTTGAGCACGCGCACTTTGTAGTCGAGGAGCTGGACCGATTTGATATCGGGGTAGAAACGCTCCAGCGCTTTGCGAAGGGCATTGTCGAGAGCATTCACCGGACCGTGGCCCTCGGCGGCAGTGTGCTCCTCGACGCCGTTGACCTCGACGCGGATGGTCGCCTCCGAATACGGGGCGCGTCCAGCATCGCGCTTTTCATCGATGACGCGAAAGCCGCGAAGCTCGAACCAAGGCTTCTTGCCGGCGCCGTCGAGCGCGCGATCCACCAGCAGCTCGAAAGATCCTTCGGCGCCCTCGTACTGGTACCCCTCGCTCTCGAGCTCCTTCAAGCGCTCGACGATGGCCCGAACCTCGGGCTTGCGGTCGCTCAGATCGAGGCCGAACTCCTCGGCCTTGCTGAGCACGTTCGACTGCCCGGAGAGGTCCGACACCAGCACTCGCTGACGATTGCCGACGCGCTCGGGCGAGACGTGCTCGTACGTCTTCGAGTGGCGCCGGATGGCGCTCACGTGCATGCCGCCCTTGTGGGCGAACGCACTCTCGCCCACGTACGGCTGGTGTTTCGAGGGCGTCATGTTGGCGAGCTCGGCCACGAATCGCGAGACCTCCTTCAAGGTCCTGAGCTGCGCGTCGCTCACGCAATCGATGCCGCGCTTGAGCTTCAAGTTCGGGATGATCGAGCAGAGATTGGCGTTGCCGCATCGCTCGCCGATGCCGTTGATGGTGCCTTGCACCTGGCGTGCACCCTTCTCCACCGCGAGCACGCTGTTCGCCACCGCGCACTCCGAGTCGTTGTGGCAGTGGATCCCGATGGGGCGACCAGCGCTGCTCACGACGTCGTCGAGGATGCGCCCGAGCTCGGTCGGCAGCGTGCCGCCGTTGGTGTCGCACAGCACCAGCCAATCCGCACCACCTGCCACCGCGGCGGCGAGCGTCTTGCGCGCATACTCGGGGTTCTCGCGGTAGCCGTCGAAAAAATGCTCGGCGTCGTACATCACCTCCGGGACGCGCTTGCGCAGGAACGCGATCGACTCCTCGATCATGCGCAGGTTCTCGTCGAGCGACACCCGCAGTGCGTGGTGAACGTGAAAATCCCAGGTCTTGCCGACGAGCGTCACGCACTCGGTCTCGGCGTCCAGCAACGCCTTGAGATTGAGGTCACGGCCCGCCGTGACGCCCGCCCGCCGGGTCATGCCGAACGCCGTCACCTTGGCGTGCTTGAGCCGAAGCCGGCGTGCCTCGGTGAAGAACGCCATGTCCTTGGGGTTCGACCCCGGCCAGCCGCCCTCGATGCAATCGATGCCGAGCCCGTCGAGCTTCTCGGCGATGAGGAGCTTGTCCTCGAGCGTGAGCGCCACGTCTTCGGCCTGCGTACCATCACGCAACGTGGTGTCGTACAGCAGCACGCGTTCTTGGCTCACGAATCACTCCCGGCGCCACGAGTCGTGGCGCTCTTCACGCGCGCGGCCGCTTGGCAGCGGGCTTGGCTTTTGCGCCCGCAGCTCTTCCGGCGACGGACTTGGATTTCTTGCCGAGCTCGAAGGCATCGTGGAGCACGCGCACGGCGAGCTCGCTGAACTTGTCGTCGATCACGCAGCTTATCTTGATCTCCGAGGTCGAGATCATCTGCATGTTGACCCCGACTGCGGAGAGTGCCTGGAACATGCGCGCCGCGACACCCGCATGGGTGCGCATGCCGACGCCCACCACCGACACCTTGGCGATCGTCGAGTCGTGGTCCACCTGGCGTGCGTTCACTCCCGCGGCCACGCGCTCGATCTCGGGCAAGAGCCGCTTCAAGTCGACCCGGGGGACGGTGAAGGTGAGATCGGTGAGCCCGTGCTCGCTCACGTTCTGGACGATCATGTCCACGACCACGCCAGCGTCGCCGAGCGGCGCGAAGATCGAGGCGGCGATGCCCGGCCGATCGGGCACACCACGCAGTGCGATCTTGGCTTGGTCCCGCTGGCAGGTCACGGCGGTCACGGTCCGCTGTTCCATCTCGTCCTCCCGACTGTCGACGAGGGTTCCCTCGCCCTCCTGGAATGCGTGCAGCACGCGAACCGACACGTTGTAGCGCATCGCGTATTCGACCGAGCGTTCGGCGAGCACTTTGGCACCCAGACTCGCCATCTCCAGCATCTCTTCGTGGGTGAGATGCGGGATGCGCCGCGCATCGGGAACGACGTTGGGATCGGAGGTGTAGACGCCGTCGACGTCGGTGAAGATGTCGCAGAAATCTGCTCCGAGTGCCGCGGCGAGCGCCACCGCCGTGGTATCCGAGCCCCCGCGGCCGAGGGTGGTGATGCGGCCGTCGGCATCGATGCCCTGGAAACCCGCCACCACCGCGATCTCGCCGCGATCCCAAGCGCGCTGGATCGGCTCGCGGTCGATCGACGCGATCCACGCCCTGCCGAAGCTCGAGTTGGTGTGGATCGCGATCTGATGCCCGAGGAAACTACGCGCGGGATAGCCGCGCGCTCGCAGTTGGATCGCCATCATCGCGGCGCTCGCCTGCTCGCCGGTGGCGATGAGCACGTCCACCTCGGAGAGGTCCGGCACCTCGGCGATGTCGTGCGCCACCTTGAGCAAGCGATTGGTCTCGCCCGCCATGGCGCTCACCACCACCGCGACGCGGTGCCCCTGTCGGACCGTGGCCGCGACCCGCTCTGCGGCGCGGCCGATCCGCTCCAGCGTGCCCACGCTGGTCCCACCGAACTTCTGAACGATCAGGGCCATCGTGCCCCCTCCGCCGTTCCCGCCACCGGCCCGACCCCGCCGCGGCTCGCGCCGGCGTTCGATTGCGCCGACATCGGTTGCTGCCGAGCGATCGCCTCGAGGCAGGCCTCGGGCTCGGCTCCGACGGCCTCGAACACCAGCTCTCGACGGTGCTCGTCGATCCAGGTGAATCTCACGCGCAGACACTCCTTCGGCAATGCTTCTATGAATCGATCGGCCCACTCGACCACCACCACGTCGCCTGTCGCGCTCGCATCGTCGAGGCCGAGATCGGCGACTTCGCCGGCCGCGACCAAGCGATAGAAGTCGGCGTGGGTGAGCCCAGGCGATCCCGCATAGCGCGTCGCGAGCACGAACGTCGGGCTGCCGTTCCAGTGTGCTTCTGCGAGGCCCAGCCCCTCGTAGAGCCCGCGAGTGAATTGCGTCTTGCCGGCGCCAAGCTGGCCTTCCAACGCCACCAACAAGCCGGGCTTGGCGACTCGACCGAGCTCGCGCCCCACGGCGCGCGTGTCCTCCGCGGACGGGCTCGACCAGCGAACGATCACGGCGCCTCCAGCCATTGGATGCGAGGTGCGACGAACGATGCACGCCCCAAGTCCAGATCGTCTCGCGCTGCAGGAAGCTCCCGGGCCACCTCGCTCGCCAGGAGGCCGCTGCGCCCCACGGCATCGGTGAGCCGATCTCCCGCCGCGCCGTGAAGGTAGACCGCGAGCTCCGCGGCGGCACCGGGCTCCATTCGTTGCGCGAGGAGCGCGCCCACCACACCGGTGAGGACGTCGCCCATCCCGCCCGTGGACATGCCCGGGTTCCCGGTCGAATTGATGGCGGCGCGACCATCGGGATGGGCCACCACGGTACCTGCACCCTTGAGGACGACGAGGCAGCGGTGCTCGGTGGCGAAGCGTCGCGCCACGCCCAGACGATCTCCCTGGACCTCCGCCGCGCTCGCCCCCAGCAGCATCCCCATCTCGCCCGGATGCGGCGTCAGAATTCGCGGCGCCGGCGCCCGATCCAATACCGTGGGATCGGCAGCGAGGGCCACCAACCCATCTGCATCCACCACCATCGGCACGTCGATCTCGGCGACCAGGCGCAGCACCAGCTCGCGGGTGTCGCTTGCGCGCCCCAACCCGGGCCCCAACGCCACGGCCCCTTTGCCCGCGGCCTGGGCATGGAGCGCATCGAGCGACTCGAGCCCGAGGAAGCCTCTACCGCCGTCCGCGATCGACGCGGTCATGATCTCGGGCGAACACTCGTCTCGGGGCGCGGCAGCCGACGCGGGCATCGCGAGGGTGACGAGGCCAACCCCCGCCCGCAACGACGCCAACGCCGCGAGCGCGCCCGCGCCGGTGAGACCAGCGGAACCCGCCACGACCAGCAAGTGACCGAAGGTTCCCTTGTGACCCTGGCGGGGGCGAAACGGCACCAACCGCGCCATCGCGGATGCGCTCAACCAACGCACGCTCGGCTCGCTCGTCTCGAGGAGGCGGTTGGGAATGCCGATGTCCACCACGCACACGTCGCCCGCGAGCTCGCATCCTGGCGGCAGCACGTGCCCGAGCTTGGGGAAACCGAAGGTGACGGTGAGCGCGCAACGCGGCGCGCGCCCGAGCACGCGCCCCGACGACGCGTCGACACCCGAGGGAACGTCGACCGCGACCACGGGCGCATCGAGGCCATCGAGCCACTCGATGGCGTTACGCGACAAACCCACCACCTCGGATCGCAACCCGGTGCCGAAGATCGCGTCCACGGCGACGTCGACGGGCCCGGCCGACTCGCTCCACGCACCGAACGACTCGTCGTCGAGGATGTCGGTGACCGCGCCACCCGAGCCGAGAAAGGCGCGCAAGTGCACGGCTGCGTCCCCGCGGACACGCTCCTGCGTCCCCAAGAGCGCAGTCGCCACGTCCCAGCCCAGGGCTCGGAGGAGCCTTCCGATCACCAACCCGTCACCCCCGTTGTTGCCCGTGCCGCACACGATGGCCACTCGTTTGGGCTCACGCCCAAAGCGTGCCAGGAGCGCTCGCGCCGCACCGCGACCGGCGTTTTCCATGAGCACCGCCCCCGGCAACCCCACCTCTTCGATGGTGCGGCGGTCGAGCTCGGCCATCTCGGCCGCGGTCAGGACGTACACGGCGGGCTCGGTGGTCGGATGTCGGGACGGCCGCGAATCGGAATCGTCAGCGACGCTACGGCCGTGCGTGTTTAGCAGGGAACGTGCCGCAATGGCGCGTCAGCGCACGGCCACGCGGATCTGCTCGATCATCTCGCGAACCGCTCGCTCCATGCCCACGAGCACCGCGCGCGCCACGATGCTGTGCCCGATGTTGAGCTCGACGATCCCCGGCGTGGCGGCGATCGGAGCGACGTTCCGATAGTCGAGCCCATGCCCAGCGTGGATCTCGAGACCGAGTCGCACGGCGTGCGCCGCAGCCTGACGCACCCGATCCAGCTCGCGGGCGAGCGTGGCTTCGTCGCTGGCGTCGCAGAAGCTGCCGGTGTGGATCTCGATGCCCCGGGCACCCAGCTCGCGCGACGCGTCGAGCTGACGCGCCGTGGGATCCACGAACAGAAACACCGGGATCCCAGCTTCCTGCAATGCCGTGACCGCGACGGCGGTTGCGGCGCGCTCGCGGACCACGTCGAGACCGCCTTCCGTGGTGAGCTCGGCGCGCTTCTCGGGGACGAGCGTCACCTGATCCGGGCGTCGCTCGAGTGCGATGCGCACCATCTCTTCGGTCGCGGCCATTTCCAGGTTGAGCCGCGTCTTCACCGTGTGGCGCAACACCTCGAGATCACGATCCTGGATGTGGCGACGGTCCTCGCGCAGGTGGATCGTGATGCCATCCGCGCCGGCCAACTCGGCGAGCACGGCGGCGGCGACGGGATCGGGCACCGGCGCGCGCCGCGCCTGGCGCACCGTCGCCACGTGATCGACGTTGACCCCGAGCGCGGGGATGCGGCTGGTGCTGGTCATCCCAGCGCTCGCTCGATGGTTTGCGCCACGTCGCCGGCGAGCTCACTGATGAATCGGGGATCGTCGCCCTCGATCATCACGCGCGCCAGGGCCTCGGTTCCCGAGTAGCGCACCAGAATGCGTCCGCGGTCGGCCAGCGCGCGCGTGGCGCGTTCGATGGCGGTGGCGATCGCGGGCACCTCGGTGAAAGGCCGCTTGTGCTTCACGCGTACGTTCACGAGCGTCTGCGGCACGGTTTCCATCACGTGCTTGAGCTCGGCGAGGCTCTTGCCGGAATCCAACATGGTGGCGAGCACCTGCAACGCGGAGAGGATGCCGTCGCCGGTGGTCGCGTGGTCGAGGAAGACGATGTGACCGGACTGCTCGCCGCCCAGGTTGTGGCCACCGCGACGCATCTCCTCGACGACGTATCGATCGCCGACGTCGGTTCGAAGCAGCCGGATGCCCGCACTCCGCAGCGCGTGATCCAGCCCCAGATTGCTCATGACCGTGGCCACCACCGTGGAGTTCCTGAGGGCGCCGCGGCGGTGCATCGCGAGCGCGGTCATCGCGAGGATCCGATCGCCATCCACTTCCGAGCCGGTGTGATCGACGAACACCACCCTGTCGGCGTCGCCGTCGAGCGCGACCCCCAGGTCGGCCCCACGCTCCTGCACCACGCGCGCCATGTTTTCCGGATGGGTCGAACCGCAACCGGCGTTGATGTTGCGGCCATCCGGCTCGACGCCGATGGGGATGACGTCGGCGCCCAGCTCTTCGAAAACCGCTGGCGCCACGCGGTAACCAGCACCGTTGGCGCAGTCGAGAACGATCTTGAGCCCCTCGAGGCTCCGGCCCTTGGGAAACGTGCTCTTGAGGTAGACGACGTAGCGTCCCTGCGAGTCGTAGATCCGGACGACCTTGCCGATGGCGTCGGCCGTGGGGCGGATCGAGTCGATCTCACCCGAGAGCACGTGTTGCTCGATCTCGGCCTCGGTGCGATCGGGCAGCTTGTAGCCGTCGGCGGCGAAGAACTTGATGCCGTTGTCCTGAAACGGGTTGTGCGACGCCGAGATCACGGCGCCGGCGTTGGCGCGCATGTCTTGGACCAGAAAGGCGATACCGGGGGTGGGTAGTGGCCCGACGAAGAGCGCGTCGACGCCCATCGACACGATTCCGCAACCCAGCGCCTCCTCCAGCATGTAACCCGAGAGCCGAGTGTCCTTGCCGATCAGGATGCGAGTGCGATGGCCCTGGGCAGCGCGCACGCGGTGCGCCAGCGCACGGCCGAGCCGCATCGCCGTCTCGGCGGTCATCGGCTCGACGTTGGCGACGCCACGAACTCCATCGGTGCCGAAGAGCGTACGTGTGACGGGCGTGTGGGGCGCGTTCATGGCTTGCGAGTGGAACTCTCCGTAGACGGCGCGGAAGCGGACTCGACTAGCACACGCGTCGTCGCGGGTTCAAGGCGCACACGCTCGAGTGGTGCCGGTATCAACGTGACGAGCGTGAGCGATCGCTCTCCCTTGTCGACGCCTTTCGCGTCCACCCACACCGACACTTCGGATGACGTGAGCGCGGCGACCGCCGACGCTGGGCCGCGCAGCGTAACGCTCGCCCGCGCCGGCTCCGCAACGGCTTGTTTGCCTGCTGCCACGTTGCGGACCTCGATCGCGAGATCGTCGAAGGTGCGTTCCACCAATGCCTCGTCGATCGCCACCAACGCGACCACGCTGTCCGGTTGCACGGATCGAACCCGCGGATCGCTCCGATCGATCGCGACCCGCTGGCGAAACGTCGCCTTCACGCCGTCGAGCTCGACCGGCAAGGTGCCGATGCGGCGCAGCCCTTCGGCTTGGCTCTCGGGGACGCTCACCGTCACGCGTGAAGGATCCAGACGCGTGGCCTCGCTCACCCAACGGAAGCCCGCGAGCGGCTGGCCCACGGTGACGGCGTCGACCTCCACCACTTTCGTCACGAGTTGCTCGACCGTCACCGGAATCTCCGCTGGGCTGACGCGCGTGACCTCGACGCCAGGCGGCAGCGAGAACTGATCTCGCGAGATGACGAACGTCGACGTTCCCGGTTTCACCCCGCTCAGATCGACGTGCACGCCGAGCTGGCGCGAGTCGACCTGAGCGAGTTGCGCGCGCGATCCCGCTACCCGCACGCTCACGCGTTCCACGACGCTTTGAAGCACCACCAGGTCTGGGCTCAAGCCGCGCATCTCGAGCGGTACGAAGAACGCCATCTCCGCACGCTGCTCGGTTCCCACGAAACGCCACAGCGCGAGCGCCATCAAGAGCGCCGCGAGCTTGAGGCTCACGTTCTTCGTGAAGAAATCCTTCACCGTGACTCCCTCATCGTGTCCGTCACGGCGCCAGCGAGCCCCGGCGACGTCGCCCGCTCCGCGCTCCGGCCGAGCAATGCGGCGAGGCGCGTTCGCAGGCGCGCCGCATCGAGGTCGCGATCGAGGGTTCCCCCGACGGCGAGACTCACCACGCCGGTTTCTTCGGAAACCACCAGCACCACCGCGTCGGATGCCTCACTGAGCCCGAGCGCCGCGCGATGGCGCGTTCCCAGCGCCCGGCTCACGTCCGGATTCACCGTGAGCGGCAAGAGTGAGCCCGCGGCCGCGATCCGGCCACGGCTCACGATGACCGCGCCGTCGTGAAGGGGAGATCCACTCTGAAAGATCGACTCCAGGAGCTGCTTCGACGGTACCGCGTCGACCGCCACCCCACTCTCGATGAACTCTCTCAGGCCGGTGCGCCGCTCGAGAACGATCAAGGCACCGATGCGCCGGCTCGCCAGCGACACCACCGCACGCACCAGCTCCTCGAGGTTCATCTCGCTCTCGGCGAGCGCGAGACGCGAAAAGAGCGGGCTCCGTCCGAGCTCGACCAGCCCGCGGCGGATCTCGTGCTGGAAGAGCACCACGATCACCAGGAAGATCGAGCCCAGGAAGGTCGAGAGCACCGCGTGGATCGTGTGCAACCCGAAGCGGTCGGCGACCGCATAGAGCCCGAGCACCACCGCGAGCCCCACCAGCATTTGCACAGCACGCGTACCCTTGATGAGCACCATGATCCAATAGAGGAACACCGCCACGATCAGCACGTCGGCGGCGTCCTTCCAGTGGAAGCTCGCGAACACGGTGCGCACGAGATCGCTCACCTCGAGGTCTCCCGTGGCGAGGCATCGTGACGAAGCCGGTCGGCAACGGCGAGAAACGGCCGCGCCTCGCGCGGATCGTGCAGACGCAGCACGTCGGCTCCCGCCAGCACCGCCGCCACCGCCGCAGCGAAGGTGGGTGCGGCACGACCCTCGGGGCCGGCGCCGTCGACGAGCTCGCCGAGAAACGCCTTGCGCGAAAGTCCCACGAGGAGGGGATAACCCACCCGCGCGAGCTCGCCCAGACGCCGCAGGATCTCCCAGTTGTGGGTGAAGGTCTTGCCGAACCCGATCCCCGGATCGACGACGATGCGGTCGGCCGAGATGCCTGCGGTGCGCGCCAACGTCGCGCGCGACGCGAGAAAAGCCCCGATCTCTCCAACCACGTCGTGGTAGCACGGCGCGTGCTGCATCGTGCGCGGCTCGCCGCGCATGTGCATGAGCACGACGCCGGCGCCGGCGTCGGCGACGACCCGGGGCATGCGCGAATCGCCCAGTGCCGTGACGTCGTTCACGACGTGGGCGCCGAGCGCGAGCGCCTGAGCCGCGACGTCGGCCTTCGACGTGTCGACCGAGATCGCCACGTCGAGCTCGTGTGCGATTCGTTCGATCACCGGCGCCACCCGCTCCACACGCGCCACCGGCGCCACAAACGTCACGAGCG
>CAYVDO010000261.1:0-11708 GCA_964450125.1 uncultured bacterium | reverse complement strand
GTGGGCCCCATCGCGGCTTTGCCGCGATGGGCGGGGGGCTTGAAAAGCCCCCCGGGCAACGTCGCCTCGTCCAGGACTCGAGCGCGCAGCGCTCGAGTCCTGGACGAGCTCAGGGATAACGCTGGTAGCAGTTGTGGACGTGGCCCGCGAGGATCAGATTGGCGATCGTCTCTTTTCGCCAGAAGGTGTTCACGCCATCGGTGAACGTGGTCCCCAGCGCGGACGGCACACGCCGAAGCCGCAGCGTGCGGTCGCTGAGACGTACTTCGACCATGTCCTCGTTCAGCTCTTCGAGGCCGAACGAAAACGAAGCATCACACCGATATCGATAAGTGCTCGCGTCGACGGGATCGGGCGCACGCGCCGGTCCCACCACCAGGACCACTTTCGTGGTCTTGGGAGCCGGATTCCACTCGATGGGGTTGGTGGTGCCCCAGTGAAGCGAGCCGCGGGGATCGACGAGTGCGGCACGAATCTCGTAGCGCGCCTGAGCGCTCACCCGCTTGGGGTCGACGGCCAGCGCGAAGGCCACTGGCAGCTGGCGCCCGACCGGATACACGCGCTCGACCAGCGTCACCGCCGCGTTCTCGCCGCCGGTCACGTCCACCAACGCCACACGCGCCTCGGTGCTGGGCGGCAACGCCACCCGCTGAAGGTGGGTCACGGTGCCTTCGATCTCGAGCGGCACGACACGCGGCGGCGGGGGCGGCGGTGCGGGTGGTGGCGCGGCGCGTCCGCAACCGAGCAGGAGCGCCAGACCCAATGCGCTCGCGAGAAACCTTCGCGACGACCGCACGCTCTTCATCGACCTCGACCTCGTTCGTGAGTCCGGGGTTGACCGCTCCCGGGGAACCGCGCGCGGCGAAGCGTAGCAGGCGAACGAGCGCGACTTCGTCAGGTCGACGAGGCGCACGCCGCGTGCACCGGTTCCCACGCCACGCAGACCAACCCCCGCGAACGACCGTGAGCTCTGGGGCATCACCGCCGGCGCGGCGTGAGGCCCGATCCCTCGATCCGCGCGAGCTCGGCTTCGAGCAACGCGGCGATCCGCCTGTGACCGAGCGTCGAGGGATGGACGTCGTCGGCGAGAAACGCGAGCGGTGAGCGAATCGCGCGCTCCGCATCCACGACTCGCGCGCCCGGGATGCTGCGCACGATCTCGCTCACTTCACCGACCCACCGCGGCCGCACCAGCGAACCGTACGGGTAAGTCACCAGCACGGTTTCGCGGCCTGCCGCCCGATTCCGCTCGAGCAGCGCCACGAGATTCGCGCGAAACGGGCCCTGCCAGGCCGTTTTCGCCGCATCGTTGGCACCGATGTAGACGACGATGACGCGCGGATTCGCCGCCTCCGCCTCCGCGAGCTGACTCGCGAGATCCGTGGACGAGGCCTTGATCCGCGCGCAGTTGACCGACGCCCCGATCAAGCGTGAGTAACGCGCGTTCGGCGGGATCATGAATCCGTAACTCGACGAATCGCCGAGCACGGCGATGCCTCCCGGTTCCCCCTCGGTGGCGCACCAATGGCGACCGGGGTCGGGCACGGGTCGCCACCGACCCACGTAGACGTAGCTCACGGCGGCGAAGGCCATCAGCGCGGCCAACGCCGGCGCAGAGAGCCAGCCCCATGGGCGGGGCGCCAAGCAACGCCGAGCGAAGCGTAGGACGCCTGCGCCCAAGCCGAGCGGGAAGACCAGCGGCTGCCAGGGAATCAACGGGGTCAGCAGCCGAAGCGCGACGACCCAGGCGACCAGCTCGCGAGCCGTGATACCGGTCTGCCATCCCACCCACGCGAGGCCCGCCATGGCGCCCGCGATGCAAGCCGTTGCGCCGGCGAGCGCGCCGCGATCCGGCCAGCCCGTCAGCGGCGCGAGCGGCATGACGACGATCATCGCCGAGAGCGTCAACACCACGGGAACCGCAACCACGCGTCCCCCGCGAAGCGCGACATCGCGCACGCGCAGGGTCATCGCGACGCCGAGTCGCCGGCGGCCGGCTCATCCAGATCACGGCCGTGCACGCACGACCGTGCCCACCCGGGCAACAGCACCGGCTCGACGATGCGTTCGAGCCACGTGCCCGACGACTGCGCACGCCTCATCGACCTCGTCCTCGCTCGTCGGGCCCATGGCTCGTCCTTCCTCGTCCCGGCGGGCGGCGAGAGTAGCAGGCTGGGGTGCAGCATCGACGTGTCCCCACCCTTCACACGTCGAATCGGTTCAGCGCGAACATCAGCCACCCCTGCATGGGCGTGGATGCCGATTGGCGGCGTCGTGAGCCCTAATGCCGACGGGGCGATCCCCATCGCATCCCGTCCAAGCGCATCCACGAAGCGCTGCGCCGAACGTGAGGACGGACGGACGCGAGTCAAGAGCTCGGCAGCCCGGTGCCGTGGGCGCCCAAGGGCACGCGGCGCGGCGAAGTTGCGGGCGTCGAGCACGTGGAGCGAGGTCGCAGCGGAGGCATCATCGTGGGCGAGCACCAACACCCAACCGTCGTCCGCGGCTGCGGCGCGCCCACGGGTGCGAATACCGGCCCCAAGGTGTGCATCGCAGAGCCGCCCAGATCGCGCACCGCGACGGCACCGGTCGCGAGGTCGCAGCGAAGCACCTCGTGGCCGAACTCCGGCTCGGTGGCGCGCCGCAGCGTGGCGAGGTAGCCAGATCGACCCTCGCGGCCGACCCGGCGATCATCGATGCGCGGGAAATCGCCGAGCCGATCGTCGAGAGTGCACGCGTCGTCGATGGGCGCGAAGTTGCCGCGCATCCACCACGGGTTCTCGGTGGTCGTGAACACGAGGTGGCCTGCCGGCTCGCTTGCTGGGCCGGACACGTGCCAACGACGCGAACGACCCCCACGAACCCGCGCGCCGCGCGTACGCCGTGACGCCGCGGGGCTCAGGCTGCGGCGAAGACTTCGTCCTCGACGGCGCGCGCCGCGCGGTCGCGCGTGGTGTCGCCGAGGTGGTAGTCGCGGTGGACGTAGCGTGGACGCGTGAGGCGGGCGTACGCGTTGAAGAGCGCGTTGAGCCTGAGACCGAGCGCTTCCCCCGCTCCGGGCGGCTCGAACCCGGCGCGCTCGGCGAGCATGCTCACCTTGCGAATCACCGAGCCGCCGAGCTCCAGCGCATCGATCCCCAGCTCGGCCAGCGACTCCTCCAGATAGAAGACCAACGGGATCGCCGGCAGCACCAGATTCAACCGACGCGCTCGCGCCAGCGGGCTGAGCCGCTGCCAGCGGCTCAGCGGGAACTCCTTGAAGTAGTTCACGGGCAGCGCGGTGTGCCGCGACTCGTCGAGGTGGAAGAGCCGCAGGATCTCGAGCCCGGGCAGGTGCGCGAGCATGCCGAAGATCGAGAGCGCGATGCCCTCGACCAGCACGTTCATGCCGAAGAGCTTGTCGAGCCCATCGGCCTTGAGCACCTGCTCGAGCAGCACGTATTCCCACGCCGACTGACGTGGCACCTCGACCCCGAAGGCGTGCACCAACTCCCGCAGCACCACGAAGTGCTTGGCTTCTTCCATGACCTGCATGGTGAGCGCGGCGCGGGCGCCGGTGCTCTTCACCTCGGCCAGCACCTCGGCGGAGACGAGCCACGCGTAGGCCTCGCCGTGACCGATCGCGGTGAGCACCCGCACCAGCGCCTGGCGCTCGGCACGGGTGTACTCGCGAGCGAGCTTGGCGCGGAACTCGGCGCTCGCGAGGCGCCGGCCGGCAGCGCGCTCGGCTTTCGTCATCGACTCGCGAGCCATCCGCTCGAGCGGCAGATCGTCGGCCCCGTCCTTGAACGTCGACCACGCCGCGTGGCGCTCGGCCTTCCACAGGAGCTTCAGGCTCTTGTCGTAGTGCTTGCGGCGCAGCACGTCGCGATCGCCGCCGACGAACTCGTAATGAAGGTCGTCGTAGCGCGCCTTGCGGCCCTCGAGCCCCACGGCCTCGCGGGCGCGATCGAGCGCGCGCAATCCCTGATTCGCGATGCGCTCGACGGCGCGGTTGACCTGCGCGGCACGGCGGCCGATCTCGATCTTCTCGATGTGCATGGTTCGTCTCCCGGGTCTCATGATCCCGAGTCGAGGAGACCGCGATCCATGATCTAGATCACGCAGCAGTCGTGTCTCCGCTGCCAAGCCGCGCGTTGAGCGGCGACACCGTCGGCGCGCTTCCATGCGCCGCGCCGGGTAACGCGAACGATCGTGAAGCGCGGGAGCCCGCGGGCCTCGGGCTGCGACCGGGGACGTACGACGCCGGCACGCCCGATGTCGCGCCCACGGGTGCCGTAGCGCCAGCGGCGTCGCGAGCCGCATCTGCATGCGTGGAGGTGCGAATGCGATCGGCCACCTGCCGCGTGCTCTCCGAGACCACCGAGATCGCCGAACCGACCTCGCTCGTCGCCTTCACCTGTTCCTCGACCGCGTGCGCGATCTGCGCCGTGGTCTCGTCGATGCGCTGGATCGAGCCCTCGATCCCGTGCATGTGCCGGACCGCCGACTCCACCGAGGAGAGCATCCCTTCGACCTTGGCGCGGATGTCGTCGGTCGCCCGCGCGGTTCGATGTGCCAGCTCCTTCACCTCGTGCGCGACGACGGCAAACCCCTGCCCACCCTTCCCCGCGCGCGACGCCTCGATGCTGGCGTTGAGCGCCAGCAGGTCGGTCTTGCTGACGATGATCTCGTCGTCGCGAAACGAGATTTCGCGTCCCGTCGGGACGATGCCGTTGTGACGCATGGGGCTGGCCCTCGACGACACGGCCCCGTCGTGGGGCCGGTCGAGATCCTCGATCGGCACGAAGTGGCGAAGACTCGAGCCGATCCGCCGAGGTTCCAACCCTCGCCCGAGGACGTTCGAACCTTCGAGAGACCTCCCGACGAATCGCGCGCTCTCGGATTCAGTGTCTGGTGGAGTCCCGAAGCGACGTCCGCAGCTTCGAAGCATGCGCTCGGGCGAGCGCGGCGAGTGTCAGGAACGGCTGGCCGTGATCACCACCGGTGCATAGTAACGGCGCTGCATCGATCGATCGCCGTAGTACCCGAGCTGCGCGGCCATCCAGACTTCCAGGAGATGCACCATGCGCTCACGCTGCGACTGAGTCAGCGTCGGATCCTCACCGTCGGCCTGGACGAGGTAGAAGGATCTTCGGTCCGTGAGCTGATCCCACACGAGCTTCCAAGCGCCGAGCACGAGCCCGTACTGGCGCGCGAGTGGCGTCTGCGCCACGAGAAACACCGGCTCGACCTCGTCCGGCTGCCGGTGGAGCATGCTGCGCCCCTGGAAGATTGGATGAGCCGGAAGCCCGAGGATCTCGAGCACCGTTGGCGGTACGTCCACCGTTTGCACCCGGGCCGCGACCTTTGCCGGCGCCTGGAACGGCACTCGGAGGATCAGCGGCACCTGGATCACTCCCTGGAGGAGAAAGGCGCCGTTTCCGAGGTAGCGATCCCCGAAGACCGTCGCCGTGTCGCCACCCAGGATCACCAGGGTCTCGTCCCATCGCCCGAGCTCGCGCAGGCGATCGACCAGCCGTCCGATCTGCTCGTCCATGTACCCCAGCGAGTCCAGGTAGCGAGCACGCAGCATCTCGGGGGTCAGCTTCGACACGCTGGACACGAGCGGCGTGCCGTCGGGCGCGAACTGGTCCTGCGAGAACCTGCGCGGATAGCTGGCCGGCACCCAATACGGGGCGTGGCTCGATTGCAGGTTGACGTAGAGGAAGAACGGCTGCTCCCGCGGAACCTGCGATATCCAGGCCATCGCCGAGCGGATCGTGTCCGCGTCGTCGAGCTTGCCCGAGCGACCGGATTTGAGCATCGAGCCGTTGAAGTCGAGCTGGATGTCGCCTCGTCGCCCGGCGTCCGGATCGCGCCCGTCCGCTCCCTGGATGAGCGTTCCCGCGTAGTTCTCGGCGTGCAGGAAGTGGTCCAGGCCCGGGGTGGTTAGGAAATTGGCCATGTTGCCCCAGTTCTCGTTCTGGGACGACACGATCCCGGTAGCCCAGCCCAGCGCATGAAGCACGTCGTAGATCAGCACCCGCGGATACTCCGGGTTCTTCGGATAGAAGTATGGACGCCACGAGCGAAGGGGGTACTGGCCGGAGAGCGGCACGAGGTCCTGATAGCTCGAGTGGCTCGCTTGCGCGTACGCGTCCTCGAATACGAGTCCTTCCTCGGCGATGCGCTGCACGGTGGGCATGACCAACTCCACACCGCCGTAGATCGGCAGCACGTCCTTGCGCATCGACTCGAGCTCGACGAGGATCACGTTGAATCGCTTCACGCGCGCGCGGTCGACCTTGGCGAGGTACTCGTCCATCGATTCGATGGGACGCAGCGTCACCTCTGCGGGATCGAATCGCGGTGACCGCAAGCCGCCGTGGCGCAGCATCAGCGCGACGTCGCTCTGGATGCGGATGAACGGACCGCCTTGCTGGATTCCGAGCACGGCAACGAGCACGCTCGCGCCGATCACCAACGCCAGCGCGGACGCCGCCACCGCGCTGCGCAGGCGCTCGTGCAGCCCGTTCGCGTAGCGCAGCCCGACGAGAAGGATGCCCGCCACCGCCGGGATCGCGAGCAGCGACACGAGCACGGAGCCGCCGCCGAGCACCTGAACGGCGTGCTCGATGAGCAGCACCGGATTGTGGAAGATCATGGTGAGAGCGGTGGCATCGAGATACACGCCGAACAGAAAGTGGAGCCGCCAGCTCAACGCGTAGAAGAAGACGATCGTGGCCGCATACACGAATACCAGCGGTGGGCCGAAGCGCCTGAGCCGCGGCTCACGGACACCGACCCATCGCGTCAGTCGCGGGAGCGCGATCAGTACCCCGAGCGCCAACGCTGCGGCGCAGACCTCGGCGGCCGACGGGGCGAGCCGAACGAGCAACGGGTCGCGGTCGTCGGCGCCACCGACGTCGACCATCGCCACCATCGCGCCGACGTGCAACCACAACAGCGCGCCCCACACGACGAGGGCCGAAGGAAGCGGCCGCCGCTCGCGGGTCATCTCGTGGGTTCGCAACGCCGCGTGCCGGTCATCGCAAACACTAAAGCGCGGCCCCTCGTGCGCCGGCAACGCCGTGCTCGGCGGACATGCCCCGGGCCTCAGCCCGGCGCGGCGAGTAGTCCCGACGGCAGGATCGCGGGCGGGCCCGGCGCGGCGGCGACCGTGGCGGCGTCGGGGACCCAGCCCAGCGCTTCCAGGAAGCGGCGCATCACGCGCACGCTGCCGCCCAGGTGGGTGAAGATCCCCAGGTGCCCGGCGTCGTACCAGTGGATCGCCGGCTCACCCCAACGCTGCCAAAGCGCGTGGGTGCGATGCGCCGAGAGGAGCCGGTCGTGCACGCCGGCGACGAACAGAATCCGCTCGCGCGGAATGCGGGGCGAGAGCGCGTTCAGTCCCACGCTCGCGATGTATGCGTCGACCTCCGCCAGCCCCCAGCCGTGCTGCGCGAGCTCGTCGCGCATGGGACGCAAGAGCGACGCGTCCGCGAGGACTCCTGCGAAGTCGAGATGTGCGGCGACGGGGATCGAAAAGGCGAGCCGATCGTCGAGTGCCGTGAGCGCCAACGTCACCATGCCGCCGAGGCTGAGGCCCCCTGCGCCCACGGCGTGCGTCTCGTTCGCCAGCAGCCACGAGACGAGCGAGCGCGCGTCGATCACGCTCTGCCGGATCGCCTCGAACGTGCGCACCAGGTCCGCGGTCCAGAAGAGCTCGCCGTCGATGCGCGAGCACTCGGGACGGCGGCGCCCATGATAGGGAAGCTGCATGCGCGCCACGTTCACGTCGAGCCGCCGTGCGAGCCACGGCAGAAGCGTGAGCTCCTCGAGCACCGTGTCCGGCTGCATCCAGCTATGCAGGAGCACCATCGTGGGGCGCGGTCGCTCGTCTCGGTGCGTGAGCCAACGCACGTGGACCCGGTTGTTCAGCTGATAGTCGGTCGCATGCCGCTCGCGGAACGCCACCGCGATCGGCTGGTGTTGCGACGGGAACGCGAGGTGGCGGCATTCGAGACCAGCGAAACGCCAGCGTCTCGTCACGGTGACGTGCGGGAGCGCATCGGGCGCGGCGAAGAGCTCGTCCGGCGTCCGGTCGCGATATCCCCCGAGGTGCACCAGCGTGTTGGGGCTGGGCGGACTGCGTCTCAGCACCAGGCGCCCGAAGAACGAAGCCACACCGTCCACTGCCCGTGCGATCCATCCCGCCATGAACACCTCCGGCGCGCACCCCGTTCGGGCCGCCAGTCGCGATGTATCACGATGTATCACATCGTGATTTGCGACGGCAAGCGCCCGTGTTGTGCGACCGGAGCCACGCCGTGCGGGCCACGCGCACGAAGCCTACGTCCGATCGGTCAACGGTCGACGATCGGTGCGAGCGGGCGCAGGATCGTCTCGAAGACGTAGTCGGCGACGGCGCGACCCTGGGCGATGCCTTGCGTCTTGTCGAAGCTCCAGTGGATGCCGAGGTAGATGCGGCTCTGGCCGTTTTCTTCCTCGGCTTCCGAGAGCGACGCGAAGCTGCGCTCGACCAACGGACGGACGTTGCCCTGGTAGTCGACGGTGACACCGTTGAGCTCGTCGGAAACGAACGAGAAGGGGATGGCATCGGTCCCGTAGAACTGGCGCAGCGTCTCGAACAGCGCCCCGCCGAAGCCGGCGTGCCCGGACGGGTACGCCGGGAACGGCGGCGTGAAGTCGGTCCCCGACAAGTTGCTCGCCGGGGCTCCCATCGGCGTGAACGTCGGGTCGCCGAGGGTCTCAGGATTGCCGTCGCCCGTGCCCGTCGGGCCCGTGCCGGTATCGGACTCCCGGATGCCCGTCACCGGCCGCCACAGGTCGTAGTAGTACTTCGACTCCCAAATCGCGATCCCGGCGTCCGCCATCGCCACGTTGGCGAGCGCGAGCAGCCGAGCCAGCTCGATCGGGTCTTCGGTGCCCCGGTCGCGCGCGATTTGGACCGTGATCTGGTTGTAGAGGCGAGGCGGCGCGCACAGGCTCGGCGTCCCGTCGTAGGCCCAGTAGATGCCGATCTGCGACTGCTCCGGTGTGCGCTCGGTGGGCGTGACGGCTCCGTCCCCGCCGAGGCGTTTGACCTCGTCGTACGCCTCCGCGTAGGCAGCGCTGCTCAGCGCGGGCGGCGGCGGGACCCGGAACTGGGACGAAATGCCGAGCACGAACGGAGTCACCTGCCCCCAGTAGGGGCCGAGCGGAAGCTGCCGCTCCTGGAGCGGGTCGGGGCGCCAGTGGCCTGCGGTGCGCCGGATCGGGTAGCCGGCTTCGTTCGTGGGGGTGCTCAGGTCGGCATGGTCGAATGCGCGATTCGCGAGAATCGCCGTCGCGACCTCGCTACCGAACTTGATGCCGGCATCACGCGCATCGACGTCGTCGACGTGAGCGAGGTCCGTCAGCAGCTCGTCGTCGAAACGCGCGGCTTGGGCCCGGAAGAGCGATCGCAGCGTGTCGTGGGCAGCCTGAGCGATCGCCGCCTTGAGGGAAGCGTTCGGCGCGGGCGAGGCGTGGGCCAGGTAGCTCGCGTACGCCGGCCGGATTCCATTCGCCGCGTCGAACATTGCGAGATGGACGATCGCCATGGCGCGAGCCGCTTTCCCCGGTCCGAGCTGCTCGCCGGCGTTCGCGTGATCGAAACCACTGGCGTCGACGGCGATCCGGTTCCAGCGCAACACCCAGCTCGACGGCACGCCCTCCGGGCCCGGGCTCTCGCCGTCGCTTCCAGCGGACCCTCCCCCGCAACCCGTCGAGGCGATCGCGAGCGCGAACGTCGCGGCCGCGAAACGATGAAATGCGTCAGCGATGCGAAGCTTCACTGGAATGCGCCCGATCCGTGCCCACGCGGCGCTCGGGTCCCGGCGTTTCCGGATCATTCCGCAGATCGTTCTTGGGGTCCAGGATGAAACGAGCTCGTTCCATCGCCCACGGCGTTCACGGGACCGTCGTCGACCACTCACCGAGATTCCCAGATTCGAAGCCGCTCAAGAAGAGCAACCCGGCTACCGCCGTATAGCTCAGGCGCAGGAAGTCGCTCCGCTCGACGTCGGCGAACACCCGCTCGCGAGTCTCGGGATTCGCGAACGCCCATCCGGTCGATCGCGGCCAGGAAGCCAGACACCGCAGCGTGGTAGCGGAGCGGATCGCGGTCGGCCCGCCGCAGGTGGCGCACCTGCGCCTGGAACCGCCGGATCCGCTCCAACATCACGTCCAGCTCTCGATCGCTCGTCATCATGCGCGCTCCTCGACGATCTCGACCGAATCTCGGCCCTTCCCGATCGCCCCCCGAAGCATCGCGCGCGGCACCTTTCCCAGCCATGTCGGATTCGGCATGATGGGGTCCGACATGTCGCCGTTCGACAAACCGCTGTGGTGGCTCACGGACACCATCCGAACGCCACCGTTCTCTGACGCTGCCCGCATCGAAGCAGGCTACCGGATCCGAATGCTCCAACAACGCTTCACGCTCACCATGCCGCAGTCGCGTCCCATGCCTGCAATCGGCCCACGGGTGCATGAGCTCCGCATTCCGGACGTGACGCACACCTGGCGCATCGTGTACCGCATCGACGACGACGTGATCCTCGTGGTCGAGATCTTCTCCAAGAAGACCACCGCCACCCCCCATGCCGTGATCGAGCGTTGTCGCGCCCGCCTCGGCGCGTACGATCGCGCCCGCCAAGGCTGAGAGGTTCCCATGGATACCGCAACGCGCAAACGTCTCGAAGCGGCCGGTTGGCGCACGGGCACGGTCGCCGAGCTACTCGGGCTCACGCCTAGCGAGAACGCCTTCATCGAGATGAAGCTCGCGCTCGCACGGGCGGTACGCACCCTGCGTGAGAGGCAGCAGCTCTCGCAGAGCGAAGCCGCCGAACGCCTGGGCTCGAGTCAGTCGCGCCTTTCGAAGATCGAAGCGGCCGAGGCCTCGGTTTCGCTCGATCTTCTGGTGCGATCGGCGCTGGAGCTCGGCGCGACGCGCGGCGACGTCGCTCAGGTCCTTCGGGGAAAGCCGGTCCCGAACGGTACCGGGCGATCCCAGCGACGCTCGCCTCCGCGACCGTCCGCCAAGCCCAAGCTGCGCGGAGCCCTTCGCACGCGGCGCCTTCGGGCTTGAACGCAGCGCGGCGGGGCGGTCACCGCCGTGCGGTTCTCGATCGCTACGCCTCGGCGTTCGCACCGGTGCGAACGCCGAGGCGCAGGGCGAGGACGACACGCGGTGGAAAGAAGAGCGATCACGCGACCCGGTGCGCGGCACGCCGCGTGCGGTGCGCGATCGCGCCATGGCACGACCGATTCGCTGGCTTCAGCCACGCACCCGCTGGTTCGTCACCTCGCGCGCCCTCGAGGCCCGGTTCTTGACCGTCCCCAGCGTCGCGCTCAACCAGCGCGTCGGCTTCTGGTTTGGGCGCGCGCTGAAGCGCTTTCCCGGAATCCAAGCGCACGCGCTCTACGTGGGCTCCAACCACTTCCACTGCTGCGCCACGGATCGAGACGGCTCCTTGAGCGCCTTCTTCGGCTACTTCCTCGGCCAGCTCGCCAAGGACGTCAACGCGCTCCGTGAGCGACGCGGTCCGGTGTTCCATCGGCGCTTCTCGGCAGAGCCGGTCCTCGACGATGACGCTGTCGCCGAACGGATTGCGTATCTCGTCTGCAACCCGATCGAGGATCGGTTGACCGAAGACTGGCGCGAATGGCCCGGGGTCTTG
>CAYVDO010000260.1:0-11714 GCA_964450125.1 uncultured bacterium | reverse complement strand
AAGCCGGGCATCCGATCGTCGGCGACGCGACTTACGGATTCAGCGCGCGGGTGCGGGGCGTGGTCGATCCGGTGGCGCGTCGCATCCTCGCGGCGGCGACACGGCCGATGCTGCACGCAGCACGACTCGCCTTTCGCCACCCTGTCGACGATCGCTCGATGCGATTCGAGGCACCATGGCCGGCCGATCTGATCGCGATGGTCGACGAACTGCGCCGCGCCAGTCAGCGCGGTCGCGCCGGACACACGGCGTAGGAACCGAGGGCGCGCTGGGCGAAGCAACGCGAGCCAGCGCGCGACGTCGACGGACTGGCCAGCCGAGTCGGCCCTCACCATCTTGACGCGCATGTCGTCACCCCTCGTCCTTCACGCACGCAATCTCGCGGAGCTCGCTCGCGTGCGCCACGGCTTCACCACACGCGTCGCCGACGTGAATGCGCCTGGGACGGACTTCGACCTGCGCCTGCGCGCCGAGGATCGTGCCGGCTGCGCCGAGCGGCGCGAGCGTTTGCTCGCGGCGGTGGGTCTCGACGGCGCGCCGTTGGTGACGCTCGGACAGACCCACGAGGACCGGATCTTCGAGATCGGCGCCGGCGACCCACCGCCGACCGAGCCACCCCACGGCTTCGACGCCGTCGTCGCGGGGTGCGGCGGCGTCGCGATCGCCATCGGTACCGCTGACTGCTTACCGATCCTGCTCGCCGACGTCGCCGGGCGCGCGGTGGGCGCCGTGCACGCGGGTTGGCGGAGCGCCGCGCTCGGGTTGCCCGCGCTCACCGTGGAGCGCATGCGCGAGCGTCACGGCGTGCGCCCCAGCGAGCTGCGCGCGGCGCTCGGTCCCTCGATTGGACCGTGTTGCTTCGAGGTGGGCGAGGAGGTCGTGGACGGCCTGTCTGCGCGCATTTCCGAGCCCGCACGTTGGGTCGTGCGAATGCCGGGGCACAAGCCGCACGTGGACCTCGCGCACGCCTGCACGCTGGCACTCGTCGCGGCCGGGCTCGCACCCGACGCAATCGAGCAGGTGCCCGGTTGCACACGTTGCGATGCCGAGCGCTTCTTCTCGTTTCGCCGAGAGGGCGGAGCGGCAGGGCGTCAGCTCGCCGTGGTGGGCTTGGCCGGCGGCGGATCCGCGGCGAGCCCGCTGGCCAGCGCTTCGAGCACCAGCGCGTAAGGGCTCTCCTCGCCGCGTTCGACGCGCGCGGCGAGTGCCTGGAACGCTGGGCTCGCGAGCTGCGCTTCGGCGCGCTGGCGCACCTGATCGGCGATCAGATCGAGAAGCTCGTTGCGGCGGTGCAGCGACGCGTGGGGAGCGGCGTGGCTCGCCCGCCAGGTGCGATGCCGGTCGATCTCCTGCTCGAGCTCGACGATGCCACCGTTTTCCTGCGCGCGGGTCACGAGCACCGGTACCGTCCAGCCGTCGGCGCGCTGATTGAGCGCGACGGCCGCCGAAAGCTCCGCTGCGCGCTGCGCGGCGCCGGGGCGGTCGCCCTTGTTGACCACGAACACGTCGGCGACTTCCATGAGGCCCGCTTTCATCGCTTGGATGATGTCGCCGGCTTCCGGAACCAGCACCACCACGGTGGTTTGCGCGATGCGCACGACGTCGAGCTCGGTCTGGCCGACACCGACGGTCTCGATCAGTACCCAGTGCTTGCCGAAGGCGTCGAGGACTTCCACGAGCGCGCGTGCCGAACGCATCAATCCCCCGCGGCTGCCGCGGGTGCCGACGCTGCGGATGAAAACCCCACGATCCTCGGCGTGACGCTGCATGCGGATGCGATCGGCGAGAATGGCGCCTTCGCTGAAGGGGCTCGATGGGTCGACGGCGAGGATGCCGACCGTCTCGTCCCGCTGGCGCAACAGCGACGTGAGCCGATCCACGAGAGTGGATTTGCCTGCGCCGGGTGGGCCCGTGAAGCCGACGGTGGCAGCGTGACCGGTGGATGCGTGAAGCCGCGCCAGGAAGCGCACCCGCTCCGGGCTGAGCGTTTCCACCCACGACAGCAACTTGGCGAGGGCGCGCACGTCGCCGTCGCGCATCTTCGCCAGCAGGTGGTCTGCTTGCGCCTCGTTCATGGGACGACTCGTGTCGGCCGCGTCACAGGCTGTCTGCGTTGGCAACACCCGAGCTCGCGGCGACCTTCCACTCCTTGCTGACGGTGCCGCTCTTCACCAGCTCCAGGGTGATGGGTGTGCGGCGCCCAGGCTGACCCACGAAGTAGGCGGGCCCGTTACCACAGTCACGGCTACCGGTGGCGTCGAAGCTCACCGTGGCCTTGTCGCCCGCGACCTTCACGCGCAGGTGCTCGAGGTCGATGTCCGCCGCCAGGGTGCAGCGCTCGGAAAAGATCCGACTGCGGTGGATCTCGAGGAGCGTGCCGTAGTTCAGCATCCCCGAGCGGTCCTGGTAGTCGAAGGTGAAGAAGCGCATGAACTGCTCGATGTCCTTGGCTTCCCAGGCCGCCTTGCCGGCGAGAAGGCGGGCGCGGATGGCGTCCTCTTCGGAGCTGCGGCCGCCCGAGATCATCCACCAGCCCGCGAGCACGGCCACCAGGAGCGGGACACCCACACGCAGCCACCGGTTGTCGCTCATCGCGGGTCCTCCGGTCGGGAAAGAAAGGGGACGTGCGCCACCGCTCAGGGCTCCCCGAACGTGGGTGTGAGACCGGCACTCGCGAGCACGGCGCGCGCCTCGGTCACGTCCTGACGGATCTGATCGGTGAGCTCGGCGACGCCGCTGAACTTCCGCTCGTCGCGAATGCGATCGACGAAGCGCACGCCGATCGCCTGACCGTAGAGGTCGCCCTCGAAGTCGAGGAGGTGGGCTTCGACCGAGAGCGTCTCGCCGCCGAACGTGGGCGCTACGCCGACGTTGGCGACCCCCGCCTTCATCTCGCTACCCGTTTCCACCCACACCGCGTAGACACCCGCCTTGGGCAGGAGCTCGTCGGGTGGAGCGAGGTTGGCGGTGGGGAAGCCGAGTACCCGGCCACGCTTGTTGCCGGAGACGACGTGGCCCTGAGCGAGGTAATAGCGGCCCAAGAGCTCGCTCGCGAGCCGCACGTCGCCGTCCTTGAGCAGACGACGGATGCGGGTGCTGCTGATCACGTCGCCCTTCCATTGGAAAGCCGGAAACACCTCGGCTTCGAGGCCATGACGTGGTGCCTCGTCCTGCATGTACTGGGGAGTGCCGCGGCAGGCGCGACCGAAGCAGAAGTCGTAGCCGATGACGACCTTGCACGCACCGAGCTGCTCGAGCAGCACGCTGCGGATGAACGACTCGGGCTCCTGAGCGGCGAACTCGCGTGTGAAGTGCTCGCACACCAGCACGTCCATGCCGCATTCTCGAATGAGCCGGACGCGCTTGGGCAGCGCGGTCAGGATCTCGGGTGCCTTGTCGGGGCGCAGCACCTGTTGCGGGTGCGGATCGAACGTATAGACGACGGCCGGTGCGCCGAAGCGTGCGGCCTCGTCTCGCACCCGCGCGAAGAGCTGCTGATGTCCGCGATGGACACCGTCGAAGTTGCCGACGGTCACCACCGAGCGCTCGATGCGGCGCCCGGATCGTCCCAGGTCGCGGATCACCTCCACGGATCGTGCCCCTCGTGTTCGTCGCGCGACGTGAACGTCGGTGACGACGACGTCGGCGGATCGATTCGCACCCAGCGGCGTTCGCCGGGGCCGCTCAGCGCGCGCAGTCTACCGCTTGCCTCGGGGTTGAGAAGTGCCGAGGTGCGGCGCGTGGCGTGCCGCCGGCGGTGTCCACGCCGGTGCACGAGCGCTGCGCGTGGTCGGTCGAGCCTGGTCCGCACCTGGCCCTCACGATTGGCTGAATCCCGATGCCTCGGTAGCCTCTCGGCTTCCCTCGCGACGCCATCCACCTCATGGTCTCACCGCTCGCCACCACCTCGCGCACCCGCGCCATGGGATGGCGCGTGCTCTGGCCGGGGCCGGTGCTCTTTCGAGCGATCGCTCGCGAGGCGGCCGAGCCGATGGCGCTCGGCTTCTTCCTGTTCTGCTTCACGTTTCTCGCGCGCCAGCTCCTGCGCATGATGGAGTTCGCGGTCAACAAAGGCGTGGGGCTCGGGGATCTCGGCAAGCTCGTGCTCGGCATCGCCGTGCCTTTCGCGGGGCTCACGCTGCCCATGGCGCTCCTGCTCGGCATCATGGTTGGGTTCAGCAGGCTCTCGTCCGACCACGAGATCGTGGCGATGAAGGCGTCGGGCGTGAGCCCTGCGCAGATGTTCGGGCCGGCGCTGGCGCTGGCCATCGCCGCCTGGCTCGCGTGTGTGGCGCTGATGGTGCTCGGCTACCCGTGGGGATTTCGCACCGCGCGCGAGACCTTCATCGAGATCGCCCGCACCAACGCGACCGTCGGCATTCAGGAGCGCGTGTTCCTCACCGAGTTCGACGACGTCGTGATCTACGCCGAGAAGGTGCCGGTGCGCGGCCAGCGGCTCGAGGGGCTCTTGATCTTCGATGCCCGCGACGAGGACCGCCCGCAGACCATCTTCGCCAAGCGTGGGTCGATCCTGTCGAACGAGCAGACCTTCACCGTGGACATCGAGCTCGAGGAGGGTGAGGTACAGATCCTCGATGCCGAGCGCAACCGGCTCCAGCGCATTCACTTCGAGGCTTACGCATTGAGCCTGGATCTCAACGCTCGCGTGATGGGGAATTTGCCCACCCGCGACCCCAAGGAGATGAGCGTCGGCGAGCTGCGTGCGGAGGTCGCCAAGCAGCGGGCGACGCCCGGTGGCGACTGGGTGCGGCCGCTGCTCGAGCTGCACCGTCGCTTCGCGATCCCGTTTGCTTGTCTCGTGCTGCCCCTCGCCGGCATCCCGCTCGGCATCCAGCCGCAGCGCACGGGTCGTGTGTGGGGCTTCGGTCTCTCGTTGGTGCTGATCGGCTGCTACTACGGTGGCATGGTGATGGGCGAAGCGCTCGCCAAGCGCAATCTGGTGGCAGGTGCCGCGGGGCTGCCGGTGTGGGCAGCCGCGTGGCTACCGAATGCGCTCCTGGGTGTGGTGGGCGCGATCCTCACGTGGCAGACGATCCACGAGCGGCCGATCGGTGCCCTGCGGTGGCTGCAGGATCGCGGCGGCGACCTGCGCGATGCGATTGCGCGGCTCATCGCCCGCGCGCGCGGCGATGGCATGGCCGGCACTGGGCGAGCGTAGCCGCGCTCAAGCGGGTTCGACGGCCGTAGCCGTGCGCACCCGTGGCTGCGCTGGCCGTCGTGCGTCCCCGATCAATCGCCACGTCGTGTAGCCGTAACCGAACGTGAGCAGCCCCACGAACGGCAGCGCGGCCCACGTACCGGTGTGGATCGCCAGCGCCACCGCGAGTGCCGAGCTCGTCGTGAGAGCGAGCTCGGGCAAGGGCATGCGTTCGCGCACGCGATAGCTGGCGTGTCGCCATCGACTCGAGCTCGGACCGTACTTGGGCGTGCGTTCGAACGCGGCGCGTTCGCCGGTGAGCCCACGGATGACCGCCGTCGCGTTGGTGAGCGCGAGTGCCGCGCCGAGCGCCATGGCGAGTGGAACCTCCGGCAGCCTGCGCCAGCCCCGGCGGTCGAGGCCCACGAGCGCCGCGCCGTAAAAGGCCAGCATGGCGCCGATTCCCCAGGTGTAGAGCGGTACGTCCCAGGCCGTGAGCGCGGCGGATGGCCGGAGCGCTCGGCAGGCGAGCGCGGGCGCGATGAGCACACTGGCGATCGCCATGAGCAGATACGCGAGATTGCCACCCAGGTGCGCCAGCGCCTCGACCTTCACCGCGAGTGGCAGGTCGGCGCGCCACACACGCCCGGCGAGCTTGCGGGCCGTTTGCGCCGATCCCATCGCCCAGCGCCGTTGCTGGGTGCGGAACGCGGCCATCTCGACCGGCAGCTCGCCGGGTGCCGTGACGTGCGGGAGGTATGTGAAGCGCCAGCCGACGAGCTGGGCCCGATACGAGAGGTCGAGATCCTCGGTGAGCGTGTCGTGTTGCCAGCCCCCGGCATCCTCGATCGCCGCTCGCCGCCACGCTCCCGCCGTGCCGTTGAAGTTGAAGAAGCAACCCGATGCAAACCGCGCGGTGTGCTCGACCACGAAATGACCGTCGAGGAGCGTTGCCTGCAGGCGGGTGAGGAGCGAGTCGTCGCGGTTGAGATGGCCCCAGCGTGCCTGCACCATCCCCACGTGCGGGTCGGAGAAGGGCGCGACCAGCCGTGCCAGGAGATCGGGAGGAGGCACGAAGTCCGCATCGAAGACCGCGAACAGCTCGCCCCGCGCGCGCGCACAGCCGAACGCGAGCGCACCCGCCTTGAAGCCGGCGCGCGAACCGCGCCGCAGGTGCTCGATGGCGAGGCCGCTCGCACGCAGCTCCGAGACCACGCGCGCGACGATGGCAGTGGTGTCGTCCGTCGAGTCGTCGAGGACCTGGATTTCGATTCGGTCGCGCGGATAGTCGAGGGCCGCCGCAGCACGAATGACGCGCTCGACGACGTAGCGCTCGTCGTAGACCGGCAATTGAACGGTGACGAAGGGATGCGGGACGGCCGGCAGAACGGTCGGCAGGCTCCGGGAGCGTCGCCGCCAGCGCAGGAACTTCACCGTCAGGTGAAGGCGGTGGAGGCCGAACGGCACGAGCGTCGCGAGCATGGCGGCGACACAGGCCTCGAGCAGCTCGATCCAGGCGCTCACGGGGGCTCCGACCCGGCCAAGCCTTCGAGATCGGCCGGTGTGTTGACGTTGGTGAAGCTCGCGAGCTCCGGATCGAAGCTGCGTAGCTCGTCGTCGGCGACCCAGCGCACCTGGGCCTCGCGCAGCAGATCCTTGATCCCTGCGTGGTTGCGCGCCAGAACCCGCTCCGCGAGCGCAGAAAGTCGTGTCGAGTAGAGCGCCGCCAGCGTTTGCCAGCGTCCGTCGACGATGGGGACCACGGCATCGGCGTCGCCACGGCGCGCGACCAGCGCGGAGATCAGCTCGGGGCGGAGCCGCGGCATGTCGCAGCCGGCGAGGAACAACCAGGGTTTGGGTGAGCGCAGCAGGGCCGTCGCGAGGCCGCCCAACGGCCCCCGTCCGGCAACGTCGTCGGGAAAGACCGTGACGCCGAGCTCGGCGAGGCGGGCGGGCACGGGGTCGATCGCGAGCACGGGATCGCAAGCGCTGCGCAGGCGTTCGATCACGCAGGCTGCCATCGCACGGCCGTCGGCGAGCGTGAGCAGCGCCTTGTCGCGACCCATGCGCCGGCTCTGGCCCCCGGTGAGCACCACTCCGCACGGCACGAGTGGGCTCTCGGGGGAAAGGAAGCGCGCGGTGGCGGGCATGGTCGGCGCGTGCGTCGGGTTGCGATCCGCGAGCGCTGGAGCGGAATTCGAATCCGCCCGCTTGGCAACCCCGGCTGACGAGCTCGGGCCCTCCGAGGCAACGCCGTTTATCAACCGATCGTGGCCGTGCCATCCTTCGCACGCCTCCGGCGCCGGGGCGCCAGTCGCGTGGGTCCCGCGTGCCTCCCTTCCCAACTCCGATGCGACGAGCAGCGACCGTCACCAAGCTGGGCGGCTTGCGCCGCGCCGCGCGCGCAGACTCCACCGCGGCCGAGGTGCTCGCGAACCTGGTGGAGGGGGTGGTGGTGATCGACCGGCAGTACCGCATCGTGCAGATGAATCCGGCCGCGGAACGGATCACTGGCCGATCCGAGGCGCGGGTGGCGGGAACGAGCCTCGCGTCGGCCTTGCCCCAGAACCCCGACGTGGTACGGCTGGCACAGCGTTGTCTCGCGAGCGGCGGCAGCGCTGCGGATCGCACCGTCACCCTCGACCGCTCGCCGCGCGAGCCGTTGCCCGTGGAGGTGCTCGCCTCGCCGTGGATCGATGCGGCGGGCGCGTCGCGCGGTGCGGTGCTGGTGTTCATGGACCGCACTCCCCGCGAAGCGATCGCGGAGGAGATCCGCCGTGGTGACCGCCTTGCCATGGCCGAGGCGCTGGGCGCGCGTCTCGCTCACGAGGTGCGCAATCCCCTCGGCGGAATCCAGGGAGCGGCGCAGCTTCTGGCGCGTCGCGCGGCAGGGCGGCGTGATCTCGAGGAATGCGTCGAGGTGATCGTGCGCGAGGTCGGCCGCCTCGACGTGCTGGTGGGCGAGGTCCTCGAGCTGGCGCGCGATTCGAGCGGGCCGCGCGATTTGGTGAACGTCCACCTCCTTCTCGACGAGCTCATTCAGGTCACGCGTGCCGATCCCGCGACGCGCGCGATCGAAGTGCGCTGTGCGTTCGATCCGAGCTTGCCCGAGATTCGGGTGGACGTGCGCGCGTTCGCGCGCGTGTTTCGGAACCTGATGCGCAACGCGGCGGAGGCGCAAGGCGGTGCTGGCGTGATCGAGCTCGTCACGGCCTATGCCGCCGATTACAGCCGTGTGATGCGGGATGGCGCTTCGGCGCGTTTCGTGAAGATCGAGTTTCGCGACGATGGTCCGGGCATTCCGCCGGAGATCAAGGAGCGAATCTTCACGCCTCTCTTCACCACCAAGGCCAACGGCACGGGGCTCGGGCTGGCGATCGCGCTCAAGATCGTGGAAGACCACGGCGGGTTCATGCGGGTGGTGTCGAGGTCGCCGCGCGGCTCCATCTTCGAGGTCTACGTGCCGATCGACGCGTCCCGAGAGCGCGTCGGTGAACGCTCATGAGCCGGCATGCCTTGGTGGTGGACGACGAGCCGGGTATCCGATTCGCGCTCCGCGGGCTCCTCGAGGATCGTGGCTTTCACGTGGACGAGGCGTCGTCGGGAGAGCGAGCCCTCGAGGCACTCGCGCAGCTCGACTACGACGTCGCCTTCGTCGACATCCTGATGCCGGGGATCAGCGGTATCGACGTGCTCGACCGCGTGCGGGCCGCCGGCAGCGAGACGCCGATGATCGTGATGACCGCGCAGGACACCATGCGCAACGCGGTCGAGGCGATGAAGCGCGGGGCCTTCGACTACGTGACCAAGCCCTTCGATCTCTCCGAGATCGAAGTCATCGCCGAGCGGGCTCTCGAGATGCGCGGCATGCGGCGGACCGTCGAGCGGCTGAAGGGTCGCGAACGTGGGACACCGTCGGCCGAGGTCACCTTGGTCGGCCGCTCGCCTGTGATGCAGCAGCTCTTCAAGACCATCGGACGCATCGCCGCCAGCGACGCGACGGTGATGCTCGAGGGCGAGTCGGGAACCGGCAAGGAGCTCATCGCCCACGCGATCCACAAGAACGGCTCGCGTGCGACGGGGCCCTTCGTGCCGGTGAACTCCGCGGCGATCCCCGCCGAGCTGCTCGAGAGCGAGCTCTTCGGACATTCGCGCGGTGCCTTCACGGGCGCCACCGAGGCGCGCGCTGGGCGCTTCGAGGAAGCCGACGGAGGCACGCTCTTCCTGGACGAGATCGGTGAGATGTCGCTCGCGCTCCAGTCGAAGATCCTGCGCGTGCTGGAAGACCGACGCATCCAGCGGGTCGGAGGCGGGCCGATCCGCGAGGTCAACGTGCGCGTCGTCGCGGCCACCCACCGCGACCTGGAAGCCGAGGTGGAGGCCGGGCGCTTTCGGCGCGATCTCTTCTATCGTCTGGCAGTGGTGCGCGTGCGTGTGCCACCGTTGCGTGAGCGCCTCGACGATCTGCCTCTCCTGGTCGAGCATTTCCTGACACGGCACGCCGCCGAAGTCGGGGGCGGCGCGCGAGCCGTGGATCGCGACGTGCTCGAGGCGATGCGCCGTCATTCCTGGCCGGGCAACGTCCGCGAGCTGGAGAACGCCGTGCGGCGCGCGCTGTTGCTGGGCGCGGGGCCGGTGCTTCGCGTCACGGACTTCCCGCAGCTGGCGCGCGGCGCGACGCCGACGAGCGTGCCAGCCGAAGGATCCGAGCTCGAGGCGCTCGCGCGCAGCGCGATCGCCGCCGAGCTGGACGCGGGAAACACCCGCTTCGGCAGCCTGCATCGCGAGATCCTGGATCGAGTGGAGCGACCACTCGTCGAGCTGATCCTGGCGCGCACGGGCGGCAACCAGCTCAAGGCGGCCGACTGGCTTGGCATCAATCGCAACACGTTGCGCAAGAAGATACGGTTGCTGAAGGTGGCGCTGGACCGGTCCAGCGAAGGCGGCGCATGATTCCCGCGCCGGACGCGCGAGGCCGCGCGCGGCGCGGCGTCGGGTGGGAGCGGAAGACGAGGCTGGGATGACGATTCACGATCTGCTGCGCGGCGTGTACGTGATCGTCGACAACTCGGCGGCGCCAGAGCGTTCGCACGAAGCGCTCGCCCAGGCCGCGCTCGACGCCGGTGCACGCGTGTTGCAGCTCCGCGCCAAGACCTTGCCACGGCGCGAGGTGGTCGAGGTCGGCCGGCGCATCCGCGAGCTCACGCGGCGCGCCGGCGCCCTGTTCATCCTCAACGATCTGGTGGACGTGGCGCTGCTTCTGGAGGCGGACGGCGTGCACCTCGGGCAGGGCGACTTCCAGCTGAGCGTGGCGCGGCGCATCGTGGGTTACCGGCTCATCATCGGCATCTCGACCCACGACCGCGAGCAGGCTCAGGCCGCGGCGAAAGGCGGCGCCGACTACATCGGCTTCGGGCCGGTCTTCGCCACGAACAGCAAACAGAGCGGCTATCCGCCTACGGGCGTGGCGGCGCTGCGCGAGGTCGCGGAGGTGGTGCAAACCCCCGTGGTCGCCATCGGTGGTCTCGACGCCGTGCGTTTCCCCGAGGTCCTCGACGCAGGTGCCACCGCGGGTGCCTTCTTGTCGGCGATCTGCGCCGCCGCGGACGTCCGCGAAGCCACCGAGGAGCTGGTGGCCTTGCATCGCCGGCGCGGATCGGACGAGCGCCGTTGATTCGTCCGCCGGAATGAATGAAGGGCCGGCGCGATGACACCGCGCGTGCTCGTGATCGCCGGCCTCGATCCGACCGGCGGAGCAGGGCTCACGGCCGATCTCTCGGTGTTGCGCCGCGCGAACGTTGCGGGCGTCGCCGCCGTCACGGCGGTCACGGTGCAGGACGCGGGCGGGGTCCGCAGCACGGTCGCGATGTCGGGCGGCGTCGTCGCCGAGACCGTTCGGATGCTTGCCGATCACGGCAGGCTCGATGCGGTCAAGATCGGCATGCTCGCGACCCGTGAGGTCGTGGATGCCGTTGCGTACAGCCTCCGATCCATTCCGCACGGGCCGGTGGTGCTCGATCCGGTGCTGGCCTCGGGTACGGGCGTGCCGTTGCTCGAGGACACAGGGGTTGAAGCACTGCTCGCCGATCTCGTCCCGCAGTCCGACGTGTTGACGCCCAACGTTTCCGAAGCGGCGCGGCTCACCGGCTCATCGGCGCACGCCACCGACGACCTGCAGCGGGCGCACGCGTTGCGCGCACGCGGGGCGCGCGCGGTGCTTCTCAAAGGCGGTCACCGCGAAGGCGAGCCCGACGACGTGTGGGCGGATGCCGAGCGGACGATCCGGCTCTGCGGGCGCCGCCTGGGAGACGGACGAATCCACGGCGCTGGGTGTGCGCTCGCTTCGTGGATTGCCGCGGGCTTGGCGCTCGGTCTCGATGGGCTCGCGGCGGCGCGCCGTGCCAAAGCCGAGGTGGCTCAGGCGATCGAGTCCGCCGACGTCGCATCCAACGGCGTGCGCTACCTCCGGTGGTGAGGCTGCGGCGCTCGTCGTCGCTGCCTCCGCGAGCCGGCGGCGAGCCGCGAGCGAAGCGCAGCGCCTTGGGGGTGGGGCCCC
>CAYVDO010000259.1:0-11723 GCA_964450125.1 uncultured bacterium | reverse complement strand
ACTGAGCAACGCCACCTTCGTCGAGAATCGGGATCTTCTTGGTGTGGAGCGTGCGAGTACCGTGGGCGCGGGTGTGGATCGGTTCCTCGGGGATGTCGACGACGGTGCGACCGGCCAGCACTTCGCGGTCCTTCGCGGTGAAGAAGTCCGCCTCTTCCTTGGGAAAGAAATCGTAGTCGTTCTTCCCGAGCAAATCGTCGCGGGGAAAACCAATCAGCTCCTCGCCCGCACGGTTGAATCGCACGAAACGCAGCTCGGCGGCGTCCTTGACGAAGATCATGTGGGGGATGTTCTCCACCACCGAGCGAAGAAACGCCGAGTCGCTCCACACGCGCTCCTCGGCGCGCTTGCGCTCGGTGATGTCCTTGACGATCCGGTAGTGTCCCGCTGGCTCGCCACTACGGTCCCACACCGGAACCAGCGTGACGCCAAGATGCGCCGTCACGCCGTCCTTGCGTTCGGCGCGCACCTCCACCTCGGCCCAGCCTGCGAGAGCCATTCCGGTGGCGGCCTCGAGCACGAGCGCGCGATCACCGGCCAAGATCCGAGCATCGGCTGCGCGTCCGATCAGCTCTTCGACGCGGTAACCGAGCATGCGTGCGTAGGTCTCGTTGACCTGTTCGATGCGACCGTCGACACCCACCCGAACGACGCCTTCCACGGCGGCTTCGAGCACCGAGCTCAGCGTGTTGCGTTCGTGCTCGGCACGCGCGCGCTCGCCGCGTACCGTCGCCTGGCGCTCGGCGATGGTGAGGCGTACGCGGAAGTCGCGGCTCAGGATCGGCTTCGAGATGAAATCGTCGGCGCCGGCATCGAGCGAGCGTGCGACGTCGTCCGGCCCGCCGCGTCCGGTGAGCACCAGCACGACGCTGTGGGCGCCGCGCGGATGCGAGCGGATGCGCCTGCAGAGGTCGAGGCCGTCCAAGTCCGGCAGATTGAGGTCGAGGACCACCAGCTCGTGAAAGCCCTCGAGGTACGCCGGCCAGGCCGACTCGCCCGTGCCGAATGCGCTGATGGTGTGTCCGCGCTCGCCGATGAGCTCGGCGAGAACCCGCCGAACGTCATCCTGGTCCTCGACGAGCAAGCACCTCATCTCCTGCCTCGACCAGGGGCGCAGGCGTGTTCGGGGACGAACTCGCTGCGCTCGCTCACCCCGATTACCACGTAGGCACGTGACCCGCAACGCGAATCACGCTGCGGGATAGACATCGTTCTCCCCCGCTCGCACCGGCGCGGTGCCGTGCGCCGGGTGCTCATCGCCGAGCCAAGCGCGGTAACGCGCGCGCGCGTTGGCGTCGGCGGCACGATCGGCCTCGAGCCACCACGTGTCGGCGGGTCGAGAGCCCAGCGTGACCATCACCTCGACGAGGCGGTCGCGGCGGAGGACCGCGAAGCAGACCGGCCTTCCTGGCCCGACCTCGTCCAGCCGAGCTTCGAGGCCGCGCACGTCGTGGACGGCCCATCCGCCCACGGCGACCACCTCGTCGCCGACGTAGAGGCCTGCGCGCTCGGCGGGGCCCGCGTTCGTCACCAGCGCGACGCGTAGCCGCCCGCCTTCCTCGCGAAAGCTCGCCCCTAGATGAGGCGGATCCTCGACAGCCCGTTCACCCGTCGACGGCGCCGCCGGCGGTCGGCCGCCGCGATCGTCGCTACTCTCCCGAGGACGAGCCAGCGCCGACACTCCGACGAGCGCCAAGTGACGCGCGAGGTCCAGCTCTTCCGTCGAACGCACGTAGCGATCCAGCAGATCCTCGACGTCGACGCCCGTGAAACGCCGCACCACGTCGCCGAAGCCACCCTCGGCGAGGGTCTCGCCGCGCGCCGCCGCCGCGACCAGCTCGCGCATCACGGTATCGAGCGACGCTCGGTCGCCGCTGCGGGCACGGATCTCGAGGTCGAGCAACGCCGCCACCACGTGACCCTTCAGGTAGTAGGACACCGAGGAATTCGGGGTGTCCTCGTCGGGACGATAGAGGCGGATCCAGGCGTCCCGGCTCACTTCCTCCAGCGAGTGCACGGCTCTCCCAGGCGTTCGGGCGAGCTGGGTCAGGTGCTCACCCAGCATCTCGAGGTAGCGCTCCGCGCTGAACAAGCCCGCGCGGCGGCAGACGAGCGGCGCGTAGTAGTCGGTGATCCCTTCCATCACCCACAAGAGATCCGTGATGCACTCGCGGGAATAGTCGTACGGCGCGAAGCGCGTGGGGCGCACGCGCTTTACGTTCCACACGTGGAAGAGCTCGTGGCTCGCGAGATCGAGAAACTCTTCGTAGGCGCGGCGTGGGCGGAAACCGAAACGCGGGTAATGGAGCACACACGAGTCGCGATGCTCGAGGCCGCCGCCACGCTTCTCGGCCAGGTGCACGATGAAGAGATAGCGCTCGTACGGCAGCCCTCCCATGGTGTCGCGGGCGGCAGCGACCAGCGCCGACAGATCGCGTCGCAGGAGCTCGAGGTCGTGATTGCCCTCGCCCCAAACCGCGACCTCGTGTGGAACGTCGTCCACCTCGAAGCACACGCTGCGGTGCGTGCCGACCTCGACCGGGCAGTCCACCAGGTGGTCGTAGTCGTCCGCGCGCCAGGTGTGCTCCGCGTCGGTGACGCGCTGGAGCGTGGTGGCCACGCTCCAGCCGTCGGGGACAGCGATCTCGAGAAGCGCGGGGCGATGGCGCGTCCGCTCCGCGAAGACGAAGAGCGTCACGCCGTTCCAGAACGCGTGGGTATCGTCGAGATGGCTGGTGCGTACCGACAGCTCGTGGGCGAAGACCTCGTACCGCACCCGCACGCCGTCGCCCGCCCCGGTCACCGTCCAGGTGGCCTTGGCGGTCTTGCGCACCGGGAGCGTGGTACCGTCGGGCGAGAACGCTTGGAAGCCCCGCACCTGCCGCGCAAACTCGCGCACCAGATACGAACCGGGGTTCCACACCGGCATCTCGAGCGCGAACACGTCGTCGAGAGGAGCGGGGAACCAAGCCTCGACGTGAAAGCGATGAGTATGCGGCTCGGGCCACGCAACGCGGTAGCGAACGGTGTTCTCGTCCATGCGCGCGATTGTACGAGACACCGGCGACGCTGGCTGCGGACGCTCGGCGTCGCGCTGACTCTGGCGACACCGTGGGCGACCGGTTGCGGGTCCGATGGGGCACCGGTCGATCCTGCCACCGTCACGCTGCCTCCGTATCCATTCGCCGAGACGCAGTCGATCGTCGTCGACGAGAGCGCGATCGCCGCTGAAGGCGGCACCTACTGCCGCGACGCTCGCGCCGCGGCGACGGCAGTCGAGTTCTATCTCGGCACGCTGCCGCTCACGTCCATCGACGCGCTCTGCAGCGACGCGCCTGCTTACCCGGGCGCGCAATCGCGCCTGGGCAGCCTCTACGTTTCGGGCTACTTCGGAGGCGTCTGGCTACGCGACTCGCTGATGGCGAGCGGCGCGCGAGAGCGCGCGCGCACGAAAGCGCCCGGCACGACAGGGCTCGGCGAGATCGTGTTCACCGCGCTGTCAAACCTCGCAGACGACCGCCTTGCCCTGGCGCGCCAGGGTGAGGATGAGGCACTGATCGATTCGGCGCGCGCCACGCTGCCGCTTCTGCTCACACTCTTCGGCTACAACCTGGGCTACTTGGAGGTCGCAGCGGAAAATCCGCCGCCGGGCGTGCCGACTTCGCCGAGCGCGATCACCTGCGACGGATTCCTGGATTGCCGCGGCACCGCCGTCGATCTCGCGACGCTCGACCGCTACCGCTCCGCGCTCCGAGCCATCACGGCGCCACCCAGCGACGCGTGGGCCGAGGTCGCGGGTCTGGTGGAGCGCTTCGGGGAAGGATCGGTGAGCGCGGGGCGCGGTGTGTGGGAAGACATCCTGGGCGGCAGCTCGATCGCGCCCTCCGCGTACGGCCCGTTACTCGACCTGAGCGCCGGGTACCTACTGGTCTCCGAGGCCGCGGTGCTCGCCAATGCCACGGCGTTCGCGGAAGCCGACGCCGGTGCCGCTCGTTGCGGCGCACTCGTCGAGACCGGGCTCGTGATTTGGTCGGGGAGTTATTTCGAGGGGCTCGCTTCGAGCGCGGCGCCAGGCACCTTCCCCACGCTGGCATGTCCGTCGTGACGGCGAGGTCGTCCACGCCACGCGCGACGCACGCCCGGATTCGCGGGCCCAACCGTGAAGGCCGGCGGCCCTTCGCGCCCGTGGTCGGGCTGGTGCTGATGCTCGCGGTCGGCTGCGACGGCAAGGGCGCGGCGCGGTCGGATCCCGACGAGGTGGCCCTTCGCGACTCCCTCGGAATCCCGCACCAGGCCGAGCGGGTGGTGGTGCTCAGCCAATCGTCCCATCTCGACATCAACTTCCTCGACACCTTCGATGGCTATTGGAACAAGGCCGTCCGTGACGTGCTTCGCACCTCGTTCGCGATCCTGGATGAAGAGCCGGCGTATCGCTACTCGGTGGCCGAGGTGGCGTGGTTGCGCCGCTACTGGGACGAGCATCCCGAATCACGCGAGGGCATTCGGCGTCTCGCCGAACGCGGCGCGCTGCACGTCGTGGGCGGCGGTTTGAGCAGCCCCGACTCGCTGCTGCCGGGCGACGAATCGTTGATCCGTGATCTTCTGTTCGGCATACGCTGGACCCAGCAGCACCTGGGCGTGAGCCCGAGCGCGGCGTGGGTGCCCGACAGCTTCGGTCACGCCCCATCACTGCCGAGCTTGCTCGAGCACTTTCACGTCGGTGCGGTCGGGCTCGCGCGCGTCGATGGCGTCGAGGTCTTCGCCAAGGACGCGAACGGTATGCCGGGCGGCATCAGCCCGGCTCCCGATTCCACGGCGGCAACGCTGGCCACGAACGGTAGCGCCGACTGGGTGTGGCGTGCCCCCGACGGCGCCGAGGCGCTCGCTCATTGGATGCCGTTCGGCTACTTCCAGGGTGACGATCTCGACTTCTCGTTTCCCTGGTACGGCGTCGCGGGATTCGGCATCGACTGGAACCAAAAGCCCTACATCGACCCGAGCGTCGTGCCCGAGCACCTGGCTGGCCACGTCGAGCGCCTGAGCAAGCTCAGCACCACGCCCTATCTCTTCCTGCCCATCGGCATCGATTTCTCGTGGCCCAAGCGCGCGCTGCTCGACTACGTGCGCCGCTGGAACGACGAGCGCTACTCCGCGACCGGCGTGTGGGCGGTCGCCGCGACCTTCGACGACTACGTCGCGCTCGTGGATGCCCATCGTCACGCGCTGCCCATCGTGGAAGCAGACGTGAGCCCCTATTTCACCGGCTTCTACGCGACCCATCCCGACCTCAAGGGAACGCTGCGGCAGGCCAGCGAAGCGCTGGTCGCTGGCGAGATCGCGAGCGTCCTCGCCGCCTCGACCGGGGCTCTCTACCCTGCCCAGACCCTCGACCAGGGTTGGGACCGGTCGGCGTTCATGAATCACCACGACGCGATCACGGGCACCAGCACGCAAGCGGCGCTGGCCACCGACCTCCGGCCGTGGTCGAACGCGGCGCTCGAGTCGGGGCACGTCGCGCTGGTGGATTCCTTGGGTGCCCTCGCCGAGGTTATCGACACGGCAGCGATCGGGGGCGACTCGGCAATCGTGGTGCTCAACCCGAGCGCCCACGCGCGCACCGACCTCGCTGAAGTGGATCTCGTCTTCGAGCCGCCCGCGCCCGCGATCGACGTTCTCGACGAGCAGGCCCGGGTGCTGCCCTCGCAATGGCTCTCCGTGGAGCGCGACGCGGCGGGGAACATCCTGCGCGGCCGGCTTCTCTTCCTGGCGGCGGACGTGCCGGCCGTCGGCACCGCGGCGTTCTGGGTGCGACGGACGGCGTCCTCCGCCACGGTCGCCGCATTTCATCCACCGTCGATCGTGCTCACACGGGGCGGGCGGCCCGTCGGCGACGTAGCGGACGCCGACACCGTGACGCTCGCTAACGACGCGCTGACGATCACGCTCAGCCAGTCCGCCGGCTGGTGTGCCACCTCGATCGCCGCCACCGACGGCAGCGAGCTCCTCGGCGGTCCCTCGCTCGACGTGGTCGGCTACTTCGACGCTGGCGGTGCTTACCGCATCGGCGCGGAGGTCGGTCGCGACTTCTCCGAGCGCACGAGCGTGTGTCGGGGCGCGGCACCCACGACTCTCACACTCGGCGAGCACGGCCCCGCACGCGTGAGCCTCGCGCTCCGCACGGCGAACGACGCCGCGGTGGAGCGCACGGTGAGCCTAGCGAGCTCCCTCGATCGCGCCGACGTGGCGATCACCGCCACCCCACCGTTCGCCTCGACGTTGGTGGTCCGCTTGCGTACGGCATTCTCGGGCTCGACCCTCACCACCAGCATCCCGTTCACCGAGGTCGCGCGTCCGCGCCGCAAGCTCTTCGAGCCGACCTTCTGGCCGGTCACGGCTTGGTGCGACCTCGGCCGGGACCGAGGTGACGGCGGACTGTGGCTCGCCAACGAAGGGTCGACGGGAGTCAGTGCGTCCGCCGACGGTGTGGTGGAGGTCATGCTCACGCGCAACACCTACTGGGACGGCCTCGGGCCACCCAATCACGAGGACCGCCCGTACACGTTGCGGCTCAGCCTGGGCGAGCGGCGCGGCCCGAGTGCGAGCGACGACCACGTCGCGGCGCGCGGCATCGAAGCGCATCGCCCATTGGTCGCCGCTGCGACCGGCATCCACGGCGGCGCCCTGCCGGCGCGGCGTGCGTGGCTCGTCGTCGACGAGCCCGAGGTGACGCTCTCCGCGCTCAAGGCAGCCCAGGACGGCTCGCCCGATCTCGTGATGCGCCTGATCCGCCACGGGCGGCAACCCGTTCGCGCCCACGTGACCACGGCCTTCCCCGGTTACGCCGTGTGGCAGGCCGATGGCCTCGAAGCGCCGATCGAGCCCGTCTCCACCGATGCACGCGCGTTCGAGCTCGAGCTCGAACGCAGCATCACCACGCTACGGCTGGTGCGCTCGGAGGGCTGAGCCCGGTAGCGGGCCGGCCTCACCGCAAGCGCTCCCGGCGCGCGACGCAGGCGGTCAATTCATCGTGATTCGCACCGAGCGCACGGCTCCACCCTCGTATTGCCAGAGCGTCACCGTGGGTGGGCGATCCGGCCCGCTGGTGGGCGTCGCGTCGACGAGGAAGACCTGACAAGAGGTATCCGCTGACGGAGTGACTGGCCCAGCGCCGCCATCGACGTAACCACGCTCCGCGCGGTTGCGCGGGTTGGACGCGGTGTTGGAGTCCTGGAGTGCGACGACTTCGGCGATGCTCTTGGCCGCAGCCTGGACATCACCGAGCGATTCGTAGCGCGACACCCGGTTGCTGATCTCCGCATCCATGGCGTGAAACGCTGCGAGACACGCATTCGACATCGCCTTCTCGCGACTCCCGAGGATCTTCGGCGCCACCACCACCGCCAGGATCGACAGGATCGCCACCACCACCAGCATCTCGACGAGGGTGAAACCCTCGCACCGAGCCGTCTTGGCCGCTGCCTTGCGGGACCGTTTCACGCTTGCTCCCTCACTGGTGATCGCGCGATAAATGCTTGGGATCGTTCGAAAAAACTTGTAGGATCTTAAGGTTAGCCGAGCGACGGGTCAACGCGATCGATTTCTTCCCCATGTCCGCGCCGCCCAATCATCCCGCCGATCCGGAGCGTGCTCCCGCCCACAACAAGGGCGACATCACGGCGCTGATCCGCGAAGAAGCGGCGCGCCGGCGAACGACGGAAGGTGCGAATCACGACGGCGAGCGCGCTTCGCGGGTTCCGTACCGTTTGATCGCGATCTTGGTCCTCGCCACCGTCACCCTCGTCGCCACCACCAAGAGCGTCTTCCAGGTGATGGTGTTTCTGCGCCACCCCGGTGACAACGCGGTGCGTGGCGTGAAGCTCGACGAGGTCGAGGCGCTCGTGCCTGCGAGCAGTGTGACGGTCGACGACAAGACGTTGATCGTGAACGTCGGCGCCGCCTGGGCGACTCTGGACCGCCAAGAACGAGTCCGTCGACTCTCCGAGCTCGCCGGCGTGCTCGCCAATCGCTACTACCACGGCGCGCGGCTCGTGGCGGCGGACGGACGGCCGGTGGGTACGTGGGCCAAAGGCCGCATCCAGGTCGAGTGAACCAGGGCGGCAGCGCCCCGGCCTTCCAGCAGGCATCACCTCTCGCACTCCGAGATCTCCGCCCAAGTGTCGCTCACGTCCTACCAGCGGCGGCTCTTCGTGTTCCTCGGCGTCGCGTGTTTCTTCGAAGGATACGACTTCATCGCCATCAGCCAGATCCTGCCCAACCTGCGGGCGGCGATGGAGCTGTCGAAGAGCGGCGGCGCCACCCTGGTCGCCTTCATCAACGCCGGAACGATCCTGTCGTACACCCTGGTGCGCCAGTCGGACCGGTGGGGAAGGCGCCGCGTCCTCACCCTCACCATCGCCGGTTACACCCTCGCTAGTTTCGCTTCGGGGCTTGCCACCGGGCCGGTGAGCTTCGCGATCGCGCAGTTCGTCGCACGGGTGTTCCTGATCGCGGAGTGGGCCGTGAGCATGGTGTACGCGGCCGAGGAGTTCCCGGCCGCCAAGCGCGGGCTCGTCATCGGCGTGATCCAGGCGATGTCGAGCCTCGGATCAGTGGTGTGCGCGGCGATCGTGCCGATGTTGCTGACCACGCCCCTCGGCTGGCGAAGCGTGTACTTCGTGGGGACGATCCCACTGGTGCTGCTCGCGTTCGCGCGGCGCAGCCTGCGCGAGAGCACGCGGTTCGCCGAGGTGGCCGCATCGCGCCCGATCGCGCGGCGCCCGCTCCTCGACATCCTGCGCGGCCCGTACAGGCGACGGGTGCTCGAGCTCGCGGCGATCTGGGGGCTCACGTACGTGTGCACCCAGAGCGCGGTCACGTTCTGGAAGGAGTTCGCGCTCGCCGAGCGGCACCTCACGGACGCGCAAGTGGGCTCGAGCATCGCCATCGCTGCGGTGGCCGCGATGCCCCTCGCGTTCGCGTCCGGCAAATTGATCGACGTGCTCGGGCGACGCGGTGGCGGCGCGATCATCTTCGTGACGACGTCGATCGGCGTATACCTCACCTACACCCTGCCCGACCGCACCAGCCTCACCGCCGCGCTGGTGGTGACGATCTTCGGCGCAAGCGCGGTGTTGCCGGTGCTCAACGCATACACGTCCGAGCTCTTCCCCACCGAGTTGCGCGGTGACGCGTTCGCCTGGAGCAACAACCTGCTGGGGCGGATCGGCTACGTGCTCGGTCCCCTCGCCGTCGGCCAAGCCGCGGACCGCGTGGGCTGGGGGGAGGCTACCGCCGCCACCGCGGTGTTTCCGCTTCTCGCCCTCGGCCTCATCTTGTGGCTCCTACCCGAGACATCCGGCCGCGAGCTCGAAGAAACCGCCGAGCTGTAGCGCGCCGCGGTGACGGAGTCGATGTGCGCGACCAAGCTCGGCATCCACGGCCAACGCCGTCGCATGACTCCGCGCGGCCCCTTGCGGGCACGCTCGTGGTGCTACGCCTGGCACGCCGGGGGCCGAGCGCGGCGCGCATTCGTCGTGCAAGACGGGTGCGTATCGCAACCGAATGGCGTTCGAGTCGCTCGCGGCCTCGCCGTGATGCCGGGCTCGGCCATCCCTGCTAGTCTCCCGTCGTTCACCACAATTCGCGACGGACTCGACGCGGGGGAGCGCTCCCCTGCTCGGCGATCCGCTCGCACGACGAGGCTCGTTCACACATGCCGCCGCAATTCATCTTCACCACCCGCGGGCTGGGCAAGGTCGTGCCGCCCAAGCGGGAGATCCTGAAGGACATCTCGCTCTCGTTCTACGGCGACGCCAAGATCGGCGTCCTCGGCCACAACGGCGCCGGCAAATCGACGCTGCTCAGGATCATGGCGGGCGTCGAGAAGGACTTCGTCGGCGAGGCGCGGCCCGCGGACGGCATCAAGATCGGCTTCCTGTCGCAGGAGCCGGCGCTCGATACTTCCAAGGACGTGCGGGGGAACGTGGAGGAGGCGGTCGCCGAACAGCGCGCCATCCTGAAGCGTTTCGACGAGGTGAACGAGAAGTTCGGCGAGGTCACATCCGACGACGAGATGTCGGAGTTGGTCGACGAGCAGGCCCGTCTCCAGGATCAGATCGACGCCGCCAATCTCTGGGAGCTGGACCGCACCCTAGACATCGCCATGGACGCGCTGCGCTTGCCGCCGTCGGACGCCGACGTGACCAAGCTCTCGGGCGGCGAGCGTCGACGGGTGGCGCTCTGCAGGCTGCTGCTGTCGAAGCCGGATCTCTTGCTGCTCGACGAGCCCACCAACCACCTCGACGCCGAGTCGGTGGCATGGCTCGAGCACTACCTCCAGAACTTCCCGGGGGCGGTGATCGCCGTGACCCACGACCGCTACTTCCTCGACAACGTCGCCGGCTGGATTCTCGAGCTCGACCGCGGCGCCGGGATCCCCTGGAAGGGCAACTACTCGTCGTGGCTCGATCAGAAGAAGAACCGCCTCGCCAACGAGGAAAAGGCCGAGTCGGCCCGCCAGCGCACGCTGGAACGCGAGCTCGAATGGGTGCGGATGGCGCCGCGCGCTCGCCAGGCCAAGTCGAAAGCCCGCCTGCAGCGCTACGAAGAGCTCCTCAACACCACCGTCGAGAAGCACATGGAGGTGGCCGAGATCACCATCCCGCCCGGTCCCCGGCTCGGCGACGTCGTGGTCGAGGCGCAGAACGTCTCGAAGGGATTCGGCGACGCGCTGCTGATGGAGAACCTGAGCTTCGCGTTGCCCAAGGGCGGCATCGTGGGCGTGATCGGACCGAACGGCGCCGGCAAGACCACGCTCTTCCGCATGATCGTCGGCCAGGAGACGCCGGATTCGGGAACCTTCAAGGTGGGCGAGACGGTGAAGATCGCCTACGTGGATCAGAGCCGCGACGCGCTGCAGCCAGACCGTAGCGTCTGGGAAGAGATCTCGGAGAAGAACGAGCTCATCGAGCTCGGCAAGAAGCAGATCAACTCGCGCGCCTATTGCTCGTGGTTCAACTTCAAGGGGCAGGATCAGCAGAAGCGCGTCAAGGACCTCTCGGGTGGCGAGCGCAATCGCGTTCACCTGGCCAAGCTGCTGAAGAGCGGCGGCAATCTGCTGCTCCTCGACGAGCCCACCAACGACTTGGACGTGGACACGCTGCGCGCCCTCGAGGACGCGCTCCTCGACTTCGCGGGGTGCGCAGTGGTCATCAGTCACGACCGCTGGTTCCTGGATCGCATCGCGACGCACATCCTGGCCTTCGAGGGCGACTCGAACGTGGTGTGGTTCGAGGGCAACTTCCAGGCATACGAGGAAGATCGCCACAAGCGCCTCGGTGCCGAGGCGGACCAGCCGCATCGCATCCGATACAAGAAGCTGACCCACGACTGAGGCTCGCGCGAGCAACGAGTGCTGCCGCCGAGGTACGATTCGAGCGCGGACGCCAATGCCGCGCTCGGAGGCTTCGATGCGCGTTCTCTCGCTCGATCGATCTCACGCGACCACCCTCGCGGCGCTGCTGACGCTCGCCGCGATCACGGCAACGCCCCCGGCGTTCGCGCAGGCACGACCAGCCACGAGCATTCACGAGCGCGAGCTCGCCGCCCACGGCGACGAGCCACCCGCGCTCCGGGGTGACGAGCCTGCAGGCCTCGTCGCCCAGGGCGCGCCCAGGCTCGCGAAGGAGGTCGTGGGCTTCTATCCGTACTGGGTGTCGAGCGCC
>CAYVDO010000258.1:0-11760 GCA_964450125.1 uncultured bacterium | reverse complement strand
GCTTCGAGGCGGGTGTATTCCTCGGCCCAGATCAGGTACTCGATGTGCCCGATGGCGCGGCCGCCGTATTCCTTCGGCCAGTTGAGGCCCGCCCAGCCACCGTCGTAGAGCTTGCGCTGCCAGCTCTTCAGGAACGCGACGCGCTCGTTGGCGTCCTCGGGCTCGCGCACGCTTCCGTCGAGCCAGCCGGCCGGGAGATTGGCCATGAGCCAATCGCGCACTTCACGGCGAAAAGCGGCTTGCTCGGGCGTATCGCGCAGATCCATGGGGCCTCCGATCGAGGGCGGCGGATGCGCCCAACGATCGCCCGCCCGTCCGCGCCGATCAAGGGCGATCCGGCGGACCCGTCAGAACCGTTCGAGGCCCGTGGGCTCGGTGCGCGGCACGATGTTCTGGCCGTGGCGAATCCTCGAGACTTCGTCGTAGAGCGATTTCCGGACACGATTGATGGCGCCGAGCGGCTGATGCTCGGGCAGGGAGTGCCACGGGGAGAAGGACAGATTCTCGCAGAACGCGTCTTGGGCCGGGGTCGAGAACTTCTGTGCAGGAATCTCGATCCTGGCGACCGGCACGAACGGAGATGCCGTTTCGTCCCAGATCACCGTCGGGTCCTCGACCGGCATGGCCACCGGATCGGTCTGGAGCTGGACCATCAGCTCGAAGCACGCCGGCGCAGCGGCGAGTCGCGCTTCCAGGTCTTCACGCAGATAGCTCGGGCTCGGGTCGTCGGGCATCTTGGCGTTCACCGCCGCGCAGGGCCGCGCCGAGACCTTGGCGGCTTGTGTGGGTCCGAATCGATACGGGGTCATGCTCCAGTACCGGATCGCCAGCAGGCTCGGTGCATCTTGCCCCAGCGCGTCCAGCAGCAGACGGAAATCGCGGATCTTCCAGGCGAAGGGATTCCACCCGAAGTAGTACCCGAGCGGCGAGTCGGCATCGACCGCGCGAATGAAGTCGACGTAGTCGTCGGGAGCGGCGACGGCGAACGCGGGATAGTTCACCAGCAGGAAGTCCTGGGTGGTGTGCTCGTCGTTCATCAGCTTCGCGCCCGGCACGCCGATCGCCTTGATGGCCATGCCGCGGAGGTTCTTCTCGTTGTCTTCGGGCGGCTTGGGCAGGCCGTTCGAGAACCGAATCCATGCCGGATACGACGCTGGCGCCTGGAAGAACCCTTGCTTCAGCTGCGCCGGGACGTTGGCGCCGACGGTCACCGTGCCATGCACGCAGCCGTGCGCCTTGATGTGCGCGTCGCGCTTGGCCGGGGTGCCAGACGGGTAGTCGCGCGCCATGGTCGCCCGCGCGAGCGCGAGCGTCTCCTGGATCCTCGCTTCCTCGTTCGGGAACGGGTACTCGGCGCCGAGCTGGGCGTTCGCGGGGATCTTCACCCGCGGGGCGCATGCGGCGGTGACTGCCAGCGCAACACAGGCGAGCGCGGTGGCGCACGAGCGACGAGAGCGCAGCATCATGGGTCTTCTCTCCGGTGGGTGCGGGGCGTGGTAGGTGATAGGAGCTGGTCGTAACACGAACGGCGCTGGAGCCGTACCGAGCAGGATTACGGACCGCGCGCCGAGTCGGATGCGAGCGACGACGCGATGCGAACGCTGGTGGTGAGAGACGACCGGATCGGCGATCTGGTGTTGACGCTGCCGGCCATCGACGCGCTGGCGCGTGCGGGCGACACCCTCACGCTGGTGGCGTCGGCGACGAATGCCGATCTCGTGACCCACGACCCGCGCATCGCGCGGACGGTGGTGCTACCCGAGCGCGGCAAGGCGCGGCTCCGGGCCTTCGCGGGGCTGGTGCGTCGCGGGCGATTCGATCGCGCATTCTTCTTCCGCAGCCGCTGGCCGCTGGGCTGGATCGCCGCGGCGCTCGGGGTGCCCGCGCGGATCGGTCCGTTCGCGAACGCCGATGGCCTCGCGTACACGATCCGCCCGCGCCAGCACCGCTCGGGCGTGGGTGATTCGGAGGCGGGGTACTCGCTCGAGTTGCTGGCGCTCGCCGGATTGCCGGACGTGCGTCCCGCGCCAGCGGCGGACGCCATCTACCGGAACGTCGTGCTCCCCGAGCGTGTGGCGGACCTCTGGCTGGCGCCGCCGCCGGAAGCGCAGCTCGCCGTGCCCGAGGTGTTTCGTGAGCGCGCACGGCGGTGGCTCGAGGACGTGGTCCCCGCCGTCGAGCGGCAGCGGCCGCGGGTGGTCGTGCACCCGGGGATGGGCGGCTCGTCGCGCAACTGGAGCGCGTCGCAGTACCGCTCGCTGGTGCGCGAGCTCTCGCGGCGACGCGATGTCACGGTGATCGTCACCGGTGCCCCGAACGAGACGGCCCTGGCGCGAGAAGTGGCTAGCGGCGCCTCGCCCGCAGCACCGGTGCACATCGGCTGGGCGGGCCCGCTGGCGCACGCGGCGCTCCTCGCCGAGGCCGCGGTGGTGGTGAGTGGCTCGACGGGGACCATGCATCTGGCCGCTGCCGTCGGATCCGCCACGGTTTCGGTCTTCGCACCCATTCGCGCCTCGTCGCCGGTGCGCTGGGGTGCGCTCTCGCGCAGCGCTCGATTCGCCCTCCCGCCAGTGCCAGACTGCGAACGCTGCATCGGCACGCGTTGCCCGTGGTGGGATTGCATGGATCGGATCGGGGTGGAGCGAGTGGAATCACTGGTGCGCGCGGCCCTCGCCGAGGGCGCGGGCGCGTGACCCGCGTCGTTCGCCCCGACGGATTTCGCGAGCTCGCCGGACCGCGCGCGAGCCGCGTGTGGGTGCGCGCCGAGCTCGAAGATCGTTTCGCGGGCCACGAGCTGCTGCCGGCCCGCGGCGCGCCCGAGCTGGCGCGCGATCCGTTCGCGCTCGCGGGGCGCGGTGGTGCCTTTCGCATCGGTTGGGACGGCCTCTCGGGAGCGCTCGTGTACAGGCGCGCGCTGCGCGGCGGGCTGGTGGCGAGGGTGAATCGCGATCGGTTCTTCGATCGCTTCCCGCGCCCGTTCGCCGAGGTGGCGCTGAGCGAGCATCTGCGTGGGCGCGGGATCGCGACACCCGAGATCGTGTTCGCCGTGGTGCGGCGGGGCGCGAGTGGCGCCTATCGCGGCGCCGTCGCGAGCCGATGGATCGAAGGTGGACGCGATCTTGCCGACACGCTCACGGCGCTCGGCGCCGATGGCGAACGCTCCGATTCCGCGCGCGTGTGTGCGATCTGGAACGCGGTGGGACGCGCCGTGGGCGCGCTCCACGCCGCGGGCGTGCTCCACGCCGATCTGAACGCGCGGAATCTCTTCCTGGTGGGCGGCAGGGCGGGGGCGGGCGAACCGCGGGTCTTCGTCCTCGACCTCGATCGCTCGCGGCGCCGCGCGCGGCTCACCGCCTCCGAGCGTGCGGGCAACTGGGCGCGTCTCGAACGTTCGCTGCGGAAGTTTCCCGAGGCTTCGCGCATCACCGGTGCCGCGGCACGCCGGGCGTGCGACGAGGGCTACGCGGCGGCACTCGCGGTCCGCGCGGAGGCTCTGCGATGAGCGAATCGCGCGCCGCTCGCGCCGACGACCTCGGGGGCATCGCGCGCCCGCCTTCGGTGCTGCCCGCAGGTGTGCACCTCGGCGCCGGCTCGCGGATCGCGATCGTGCGCTTGGGCGCGATCGGTGACGTCGTGAACACCATGCCGCTGCTGGTGGCGCTTCGCGAAGCGCTCCCGCAGGCACACCTCGCGTGGGTGATCGAGCCCAAGAGCTGGCCGATCTTGGAGGGCCATCCTGCCCTCGACGATCACGTGCTCTTTCCCCGCCACGACGTGCTCGGGCAAGGAGCCGCGTTCGTGCGCGAGCTTCGCCGCCGCCGCTTCGACGTGGTCCTCGACACGCAGCGGTTGCTCAAGAGTGCCCTGGTGGCGCTCGCCACCGGCTGTCGCGTGCGGATCGGCTTCGATCGCCGCCGCTCGAAGGAGGGGAATTGGCTCTTTGCCACGGCGCACCTGCGGCCGCGCGAACGCCAGGCGCCGATGATCGATCAGTTTCGCGAGTTCGCGACCGTGCTCGGCTTACCGCTCGGCCCCGTCCGCTGGGATCTCGCCGTCCCGAGCGCGGCCCGCGAGCGCGCCGCCGCGGCGCTCGAAGGTGTGACCCGCCCGTACGTGGTGCTCAACGTGGGCGCCAGCAAGCCCGAGAACCTCTGGCCGCCCGCGTGCTGGGCCGAGCTCACGCGCCGAATCGGTGACGAGCTCGGCCGTCCGGTGCTATGGACGGGGGGCCCGCAAGACCGCGAGCGGGCGCAAGCAGCCGCGGCCTCGGCCTCGCCCACGCGAAATCTCGTCGGCAGCACCGATCTCAAGACGCTCGCGGCGATCCTCGAAGGAGCCTCACTGGTGGTGAGCTGCGATACCGGACCCATGCACATCGCCGTGGCCGTGGGCGCGCCCGTGGTGGGGCTCTTCGGTCCCGCCGATCCCGCACGCACCGGGCCTTACGGCTGGCTCGACTTCGTGGTGGTGCCGCGGGGTGGCTCGCGCGCCATGGCTGATCTCGCCGTCGACGACGTGCTGGCGTCGATGCGGCGCGCGCTCGCCACACGCGAGCCGGGTCGGGCGTCGTGAGTAAACGCGCGTTGCCTGCGCGCGACGCGGCGCTCGACCCCGCCGAGGTGGTGGCGCGCTTCGCCGACGTCGAGGTGTTGGTGGTGGGCGATCTCATCGCCGATCGTTTCCTGTGGGGCAAGGTGAGCCGCATCAGCCCCGAGGCGCCGGTTCCGGTGGTGCACGTGGTGAACGAGAGCCTGGCGCTCGGCGGCGCCGCCAACGTGGCGCACAACATCCGCGCGCTCGGTGGGCGGGTGAGCCTGGGCGGGCTGGTCGGGAACGACGCCCTCGGCGAGTGGGTGCGCGAGGAGTGCGGGCGGCTCGAGATCGATCCCGGCACCGTGGTCACCGCACCGGGTCGTCGCACCACCGAGAAGACGCGGGTCGTGGCCCAGCACCAGCAGGTGGTGCGCTTCGATCGCGAGGACCTGGTCGATCCCGCGGCGAGCACGCTGGCGGCGCTCTCCAAGGCCCTCGAGCGGCGCCTGGAGCGCGTGGACGCCGTGGTGGTCTCGGATTACGCGAAGGGCAGCCTCGAGCCGACGGTGCTGCGCAAGCTGATCGCCGCAGCGCGCAAGCGCCGCATCCCGGTGCTGGTCGATCCCAAGCCGCCGCGCTTCACCGTCTATCGCGGCGTGTCGATGGTGACGCCCAATCTCAAGGAAGCGGCGGCCATGGCAGGCATCGAGATCGGCGACGAGCGCTCGCTGGCGCGCGTCGGCCGCAAGATCCGCGAGCGCCTCCAATGCGAAGCGGTGCTCATCACCCGCGGCGAGGACGGGATGACGCTCTTCCAGCGCGGTGCGCGCGCCGTCCACATTCCAACGATGGCGCGCGACGTGTTCGACGTGACGGGCGCGGGCGACACGGTGATCGGCACCTTCGGGCTCTGTGAGGCCCTCGGCATCGACCGTGCGCTGGCGGCGCGGATCTCGAACGCTGCTGCGGGAATCGTGGTCGGCAAGGTGGGAACGGCCGTGGTGTCGGCGGCCGAATTGGTCCAGGCGCTCAAGGGAGCCGCGGCGTGACGCCGAGCCGCGGCCGGATTCGGGAGAGCACGTGCACAGCATGACGGGGTTCGGATCGGCCACCGCGCTCGGCGAGCTCGGCCGTGTGACGGTCGAGGTGCGCGGCGTGAACCACCGCTTCCTCGACGTGCACGTGCGTCTGCCGCGCGACATGACGGCAGCGGAGCCGAAGATCCGCGAGGCGGTCGAACGCCACGTCAAGCGCGGCCGCGTCGAGGTTTCGGTGTGGGTGACGCCCGCCGGCGATCTGCTCGCGGGCACGCTCGATCCCGAGCGCATGCGGCCGCTGCGCGACGCTCTGGCGACGCTGGCGCGGTCGCTCGGGCTCGCCGACGATCTCAAGCTCGAAACGCTGCTCGCGCTGCGCGAGCTGGCGGCGCCGAGTGGCGGGCCGCTGGGCGCCGAGCGCTCGTGGGCGGTCGTGGGCGGGCTGGTCGAGCAAGCACTCGCCGATTTCGCGACCATGCGCGAGCGCGAAGCGGCGGCGCTGGTCACCGACGCGCGGCGCCTCCTCGACACCATCGAGTCCGTGGCCGCTCAGCTCGCCGAGCGCGCGCCACGGCTGGTCGAGGCCCAGGGCGAGGCACTCGCGCAGCGGGTGCGCCAGCTCGCGGCTGGCGTCGACGTGGCGCCCGAGCGATTGGCGCAAGAGATCGCGCTGCTCGCGGACCGTTCCGACGTGCGCGAAGAGCTGACCCGGCTTGCGAGCCACGTTCAACAGGCGCGCGATCTGCTTCGCCAGCGCCACGTGGGGCGAAAGCTCGATTTCCTCGTGCAAGAGCTCTTTCGCGAGGCCAACACCGCCGGGACGAAGCTCCAGGGCGTTGCGATGACTGCCGAGATCGTTCAGATGAAGGCGGCGATCGAGCAGCTTCGCGAACAGGTGCAGAACCTCGAATGAGCCAGCTCGTGAATCCGCTGACGTCGTGGTCCGCACGGTCCTCGCGGCGCCGCCGCCTCCCGTCTCGAGAGCCACAGTCCGTGCGGACCGCGATCGACGCAGGTGGTCGTGGCGGTCTTGGTCTCTGCGCCTCGGTCTCCACGCTCGCCGTCCATCAGGCCCGGTGCCGGCGGCACCGCACGAGCACAGCGCGTGGCTCGGGGGTGGGGCCCCGCGAAAACCGCGCTTTTCGCGGGGCGGGGGGCTGGAACAGCCCCCCGAGGAAGGCACACTGACCGATGGCGCGCAATCTGGTCGGCGTGGGGCACGGCAGTCTGGTGGTGTCCCATCGGGTGGTGGCGGTCCTGAACCCCGCGGGCCAGTCCATTCGCCGCCTGCGCGAGGACGCGAAGAAGCGCGGCCTCATCGTCGACGCCACGCAAGGCCGCAAGACCCGAGCGGTGCTGGTTCTCGACACCGGCCACCTGTTGCTCTCCGCCGTGCAGCCGGAGACCATCGCGCAGCGGCTCGAGCGAGGCGAAGGGCTGCCGGAGCGTGAGGCCGAGCTCGAGGCGGCGACGTGAGCGAGCTTCGCTTACCCGCGCTCGCACGAGAGCGTGGCGGAATCTTGTTCGTGGTGTCGGCGCCCTCGGGCACCGGCAAGACGACGCTGTCTCACCGCTTGATCGCGAGTGAGCCGCGGCTACGGTTCTCGATCTCGGCCACCACTCGCCAGCCCCGTGATGGCGAGACCGGCGGCGTCGACTATCACTTCGTCGATCGTCAGCGCTTCGACGCGATGGTCGCCGCCGGAGACCTGCTCGAATGGGCGGAGGTCCACGGCAATCGCTACGGCACCCCGCTCGCCGAGTGGCAGCGGGCGCGTGCCGACGGCGTGGACCTCGTGCTCGACATCGACACCCAGGGTGCGCTGCAGGTGCGCGAGCGCATGCCGGACTCGGCGCTGATCTTCGTGTTGCCGCCTTCCGTGGACGTCCTCGAGCAGCGCATTCGTGGCCGCGGCACCGACGACGACGCCACCATCCGCCGCCGCCTCGCGGCCGCCGCAGAGGAGCTCGCGCTCGCGACCCGTTACGATTACGTGATCGTGAACGACGATCTGGCGCGCGCCGAGAGCGAGCTCATCGCCATCGTCCGCGCCGAGCGCGCCCGCGCCGCGCGGGTGCTGCGCGCGAGTGAGCCCCCGCCGGGGAACTGAGCCCCGGTTCGCGAGAACGAGCCCCCATGCCGATCCGGCGCGTCAACGACATCCTCGACCGGGTCGAGTCGTATCATCCGCGCGCCGATCTGGAGCTGATCGAGCGCGCCTACGTCTGGGGTGCCTCGGTCCGCAAGGGCCAGGAGCGGCGCGCCGGCGAGCCCTACCTCGGGCATCCCGTCGACGTCGGCTGGATCTTGAGTGAGCTGTACATGGACTCGCCCACGATCGCAGCCGGTCTGCTCCACGACATCCTGGAGATCGGCTACGCGACTCGCGACCAGATGGTGGCGGCGGTGGGGGCCAAGGTCACCGGCATCGTCGAGGGCTTCACCGAGATCGCGCGGCTGCGTTTCACGGTGGACACCGGGCGCGATCTGGAGATCGTGCGACGCATGCTGCTGGCGATGGTCCGCGACGTACGAATTCTCCTGATCCGCCTCGCCGATCGCCTCGACGAGATGCGCCATCTGGAGCGCTGCCCGCGCGACGAGCGCGACAGGCTGGCCCGCGAGGCGCTCGAGATCTACGCGCCGCTTTCCGGAAGGCTCGGCATCAACTGGATGCGCACCGAGCTCGAGGAGTCGTCGTTTCGCGTGGTCGAGCCTACGACGTGCCAGCGGATCGAGAAGCACCTCGCCAAGGACAAGCGGCTGCGCGAAGCGTGGATGAAGCGGGCGCGCGAGGAGATCCAGCGCCTGGTGCAGCAAAACGGCATCGGCGCGCGGGTCAGTGGGCGCGTGAAGAGCCTCTATTCGATCCACCGCAAGATGCAGCGTCAGGGCATCGATCTCGACAACGTCTACGACGTGGTCGGCTTCCGGGTGCTGGTGCCGCGTCCGGTCGAGTGCTACCAGGTCCTCGGCCTCATCCACTCCCAGTGGGCGCCCGTCGAAGGCCGATTCAAGGACTACATCGCCGCTCCCAAGGACAATCTCTACCAGTCGCTGCACACCACGGTGATGGGCTTCGAGGGCCGCCGCATGGAGGTCCAGATCCGCACCGAGGAGATGGACCAGGTGGCGGAGCGCGGCATCGCGGCGCATTGGGTTTACAAGGAAGGCGGCACGCTGGGCGCGGACGAGGCGCAGAAGTTCACGCCGCTGCGCCAGCTCATGGTGAGCCTCGAGGAGATCGAGGACCCCGCGGAAGCGTTGGAAGCGTTCCGCATGGACCTCTATCCCGACGAGGTCTACTGCTTCACTCCCAAGGGCGACATCCGCCGCTTGCCCAAGGGCGCCACGGTGCTGGACTTCGCGTACGCGATCCACACCCAGGTCGGGCACCGGTCCGTGGGTGCGCGTGTCGACGAGCGCTGGGTGCCGCTGCGCCACGAGCTGAAGAGCGGACAGACCGTCGAGGTCCTCACGGTGCCCACGGCGCATCCCAGCCGCGACTGGTTGGAGTGGGTGACCTCGGCGCGGGCGCGCACCAAGATCCGCGCCTGGCTGCGCACGGCCGAGCGCGAACGCAGCCTGGAAGTCGGCCAGTCGCTCCTCGACCGCGAGCTTCGGCGCGTGCGCACCACTTGGAAGCGCGCCGAGAAGGGCGATCGCCTTCCCAAGGCGCTCGCGGCGCTCGGTTTCTCCACGGTGGACGACCTCGTGGCCGCCGTTGGCTACGGGCGTCTGTCCGTGGAGAAGGTGGTCCACGAGCTGGTCCCCGCGCCGCCGGCCCCGCGGCGCACCGCCATCACCAAGCTGGTGCAGAGCGCCGCCAAGCGCACCGCGGGTGCCGTGCGAGTTGCGGACCTGGACGACGTGCTGGTGCGCTTCGCGCGCTGCTGTCAGCCGATTCCCGGAGATCCGATCCTGGGCTTCATCACCCGAGGTCGTGGCATCACGGTGCACGACGCGAGCTGCCCCGCGGGGCTCGCGACCGAGCCCGAGCGGCGCGTCGACGTCACGTGGCCGGAATCGCTCGATACGGTGCGCTCCACGCGCATCCGTGTGACCATCCAAGACCGCCGCGGTGCCCTCGGCCAGGTCTCCAAGCTGGTGAGCTCGGAAGGCGTCAACATCACGCGCGCCGACACCCGCTCGTTCCGTAACGGCCGGGCCGAGCTTCAGTTCACCATCGACGTGAAGGGCTTGAAGCAGCTCGATGGCTTGCTGCGTACGCTGCGACGCGCGAGCGGCGTGCTGAGCGCCGAACGCATCCGTCCCGGCACGTCGCTCGCGAGCCATCCGGGAGACGCTCAGCTCAGCGCCTGAGCGCGGGCTGGTAGAGCGAATCCAGATGGCCGCCACGATTCTGCTCGAGCTGGCGTGGCCGATGATCCGGCGGTTGCCGCCGCTGGCGCTACGCACGGTTCCAGCGGTGGCGCGGGTGCTCGCCGGCCGCAACAGCGCCGAGCGGAGCTGGGCGGCGAGCGCGCTCGTATCCCTCGGTCCGGCAGTGCTGCCACCGCTGCGCGCATTGCTCGCGAGCCCACGAGCGGAGGATCGGCGCGCCGCCGCGCTCGCCTGCGAACGGCTCGGGTCGACGTCGCTGCCGCTCCTCCCGGAGCTGATCGTGAGCCTCGGCGATGCCGATCCCGAGGTGCGCGCCGACGTGGCCGATGCGCTCTCGGCGTACGGGCCGGCCGGTGTCGCGGCGGTGTCGTCCCTCACCGAGGCGGTGGCCGACGAGTTCGACCGCGTACGGGATCGCGCCGCGATGGCGCTGGGCATGATCGGCGAGGGCTCGCAGCTCGCGATCCCTGCGCTGCGGGCCGCGCTCGTCGATCGCTCGCCCGAGGTGCGGACGCGCGCCGGCTGGGCGCTGGCGCGCATCGGGCACGCCGCGGTGCCGCGGCTCCTCGACGCCCTCGGCGACGCCGATCCCACGATTCGTGTGGGTGCCGCGTTTGCGCTCGGTGAGATGAACAGCCTCGCGCCGGAGACGGTTCCCGCGCTCATCGCCGTGCTCGACGATCGAATGGCTGCGGTGCGTCAGGAGGCCGCGCGGGCGCTGGCCAAGATCGGCCCGGACGCCGACGCCGCCGTGCCTGCGCTCATGCGCCGCCTCCACGACGAGAATCACGACGTCCGTCAGGAGGCGGCGGTCGCGGTCTGGAACACCGGCTCCGAGGGCGCGGCACTGCAACCGCTCATGAACGCGATGTACGACCCGGCCACGGAGGTTCGGAAATGGGCGGCGGTGACGCTGGGGGCGATTCGCAAAGGCGTCGCGGCGGCGGTTCCGGTCTTGCGCCGTGCCCTCGCCGATGCCGACCGCGAAGTGCGCCAGGGGGCCGCCTGGTCGTTGGGCGAGATCTTCCGCGAAGAGCCGCGGGCGGCGTCGCTGGCGCTGGTGGAAGCGCTGGCGAGTGGTGACCTGGTCGTACGCCAGCGCGCGGTGTGGGCGCTGTGGCGCTATGCGGCGCCCGGCGTCGCAGATCTCGACGCGCTCCGGGCCGCACTCGACGACGCGGACCCGGTGGTGCGCTACTTTGCGCGTGCCGCGCTCGAGCGCCTCGGGGCCTGAGCCGAGCTCCAGCGCGCGCGTCCACGCGGGATGGAACGGTGGCGAATGTTGGTGTACAATTTTTCTCGTAGAAAATGGAAATGGCTCCCGATTCCGCGTCGAATCTCGAATCGTCTCCCACGGATCGTGGGACCGCCAATGCCGATGGCGTGTCGTCCCCGCGGCGCGGCGCGGTTCGCGTGTTGGCGCTCTCGATGCTGCTGGCAGCGTCGCTCGCGACCGGGGAGATGGTTGCGCGTGCGGTGCATCCCCTCCCCCGGCGCGGCACGCGGCCGCCGCCGCGCGTGCCGCTCAACGCCATCGGCCAGCACGACGTCGATCACGACGTGCCCAAGCCACCGGGGACGTTCCGCGTGCTCTGCCTCGGCGACAGCTTCACCTTCGGCCGCGGCATAGCGATCAACGATCTCTACTGCCATCGGCTGGAGCGTCTGCTGGAAAGCCACCTCTTGCGGAAGCACGATCACACGCAGGTCGAGGCCATCAACTTCTCGGCAGAAGGGTTCTCCACCGCGCGCGAGCTACGCATGCTCGAGCGTCGCGGCGGCGTCGACTACCGGCCGGACGTGTTGGTGCTCGGCTACGTGCTCAACGACCCCGAGGACGAGACC
>CAYVDO010000257.1:0-11768 GCA_964450125.1 uncultured bacterium | reverse complement strand
TTATTCATTTCGCGGCTCGGACGATTGCGGGCCCATGAGACGCTTCGATAGCGCCGCCGCCTCCCGATCGTCCTTGGTTTGCCGGGCCTCCCGCCGTGCCCCCGAGGTCAGGCGGCGGCGGTCTCGGTCATCTCGGCGATGTTCGATTCGATGGCGTAGGTGGCGCGGCCAAGCGCGGGGGCCAGTTCGGAACGATCCGGCTTATGCGAGACCGACCGCGCCGTGTGGCACGCGCAGTAGCTCGAGCCGGGAACGCGCCGATCGCCGCAAAAGCCTCGAGTAGGCTCGCCGATCGGCCACCGGCAGTGATGCGGCTCGAGGTCGATGATCGAGGCCACCCGAACCACCTCGGGGATCGAGGCCAGCCGCTGCTGGATCTTCGCCCACTCGACGCGGGACGCCTCGCGCTCCTCCGGCGTTCCGAATCGGTTCCGCACGACGTAGGGCTTGCCGGGCTGGGGCTTCGGGGGCTTCTGGACTCGCGCCTTGCGAGCCTTGTCGGCGGCGGCCTTGAGCCTGCCGGCGATCGCCCTGGCCTTCGCTGCGCTCTGAGCGTCCTTCGGGCCGAGCTTCCGGTGCATGCGGCCGATAACCGCGCTGCGCGACACGCCGCGGAGGATGTATGCGATCTTGCTGGCAGACACGCCGTCACGCCACAGCCGCTGCGCCAATTCGCAGCGCTCCTGCGTCCATTTCATGGATCAGCCCCCGCTGATGACGGCCCGTGATGATTGCAGACACACGGCGGCTCTCTCGGGCCGTCGTGGTTGACTGCGACCCGCCGTATGATCAGGAACGCGGATTGATCGCCCCGAGACGCAGGGCTACGCGACGAGATGGAACGCGGATGCGAGCTTGCGCCGGCGACGTGGCCGCTTCGGCGGGTTCGACCTGATATATTCGATGATTCGATCTGCCTTGGCGATCGTGACGGGGCGACCGCTGCGGATGCGCCGGACCATGTGCCGGTCGCCGTCGATCTCGACGCCGAACCGCGTCGGCGCCATGCCAGTGGCAGCCAGGTAGGCCTCGATCTCGGCGCGAAGTGCTTTCATCGTCGTCATGGCGACTATTCATAGTGTAAGCGGCGGCACGTCGTCAAGAGGCATGTTGGTTTTCAACAGGTTGCGAATAAAATGTGCGCCGTTGCACTTTCTTGGTTGACAGCGTGTAACGGAATGCACTAATCATTGGCTATCAGGACGCGAGAGGGCGCAAGCCAGATCCCGACCTGATCAATGCGGGGTGGAACCCGGCGACCGGGGCGGCAACGCCAGAGGGGCGGTCGCCGGGAGCCCGCAAACAAAGGGGCGACGTGATGAACTTTCGGTTCAGCTACGACATGAGCGTTCTCGGCGTGATCGTTGCCTTCGATATCGAAGGCAACGCCGAGATCGACGTGGACAACGACGGCGACTGGACGGTCGAGGCGATCAGGCTCGATGCCGCCGCTCACGGCGACAACCGCTCCGTGATTCTCCCGGACGACCACCCGCTTTGCCGCGACATCAAGCTGTGGCTGCTCACGAGCAAGGTCGACGAGATCGACGAGGCGGTCGGCGCCGAGCTTCCGCGGAACGATCCGCACCGCGAGCACCGTCACACGAAGCGGGAGCTCGTGTGATGGAGATCAGGAGCCGCGAGGTCGTCATTACCATGAGCCGCGCCGAAGCGGCCCAGCTCGCAGACGACATGAACGTGATAGCGAACCATCTGGCCGAGGTCATCGCCGAGGCTGGCGACATCGACAGTGGCGACCCGCTCGCCGAGCTGAGCGATGCCGCCTACCGCGTCGACCGGCTCAGGATGGATTTGGAGGGTCTGCGCGATGTCGGCTGACGTGATCGACCTCCGCCCGATCCTCGCCAGAGAGATCGGCAGCGACGATGAGATGACGGCAGCACGTCGCCTCGCGGATCGCGCGTTCCATGGCGCACTGGTGATGCTCGACGCCGCCTACGGCCGCGAATACAGGCGGCTCCGGCTCCTGCAGACGCTGTATGCGATGGACGAGAGTGAGGAGGTCGGATGATCGAGTTCGGAGTTGTGGAGTTGCTTACGACTGCAGGGTTCGTTGTGGCGGCGATCGTGGCGGGCGTGGTGTTGGGGCTACTAGTTGGTGATCGGGAATGAATGCGAGCGTGGCGAAACGGTAGACGCGGCCGACTTAAAATCGGTGACAGGGTGGAGGACCGGTAAACCTTTACCCATGCGGGTTCGATCCCCGCCGCTCGCACCACTTTATTTCGATGCGTTGGAAAAAGGGGCAACTGAAATGAGCGCGGACGATGCGACTACTCATCAAACAGGGACCAGCTGGGGCGCTGGCAATCCTGGCTCTGATCACGGCGCTGGTCATCACGGCAACGGCGCTGTGGCTGGGGGCGGCCATGCTGGCGCGGCTTTTGCTCGGGTGACGTCATGACGGAGATGGACCACGAGACGGGCGAGCTTCCGTTCAACGGCGTCGGGGCGCGGGCGCAGGCGGCAATTGCCGCCAATAGGATCGCGATCGATCGCGAGAAAAAAGGCGTCGGCCAGACCGACATCCAGCACGCGCTCGAGCAGGCGGTGCGCCGCATGCCGGTGTGGGTGACGACGGACAGCAGCGGCGCGCACAACGTCAAGTATGCGTCGCTCAAGGCGATCCTGTCCGTCGTCCGCCCCATCCTGAGCGAGCACGGCATCCGCATCCGCCAGGGGTGCGAGAAGTCGTGGGGCGCCGACGAAGGCGGCGGGTCGAAGGGTCGGCTAGTGCCGGTCTACACCGACCTCGTGCATGCGATCTCGGGCGCCGTCGAGCGCACGATGGTCGAGATACCGCTGACGCGACTTGACCCTCAGTCGATGGGCTCCGCCATCACCTACGGCAAGCGGTATTCGCTCATCGCGGCGCTCGGTCTCGCGACCGACGAGGCCGACGACGACGGCGCCCGCGCCATGCCGCGAGACATCACGACAAAGGCGAGCGACGGCGCCGAGCTCCAGGCCCTCAAGGCCGAGATCGAGGAGATCGCGAAAGCGGAGAAGCCGAAGCCCGCCGACAAGCTCGCGTCGCTCACGAAGTGGGCGACCGACCCGAAGGTGAAGCGGCGCATGAACGAGCTTCCCGAGGGTGAGCTGGAGCGCCTGCGGATGTTCTTCGCTGACACGCGGGAGGGTCTGGCATGAGCACAATCGACGATGGCGGACCGGCGTTTCCACGCCCTGATACGGCGACGGACGATCATTGGGAGGCTGGCGACCCGGGAATGTCGCTGCTGGATTGGTTCGCAGGGCAAGCGATGGCCGGAATGATGGCGAATCCCAACATCGAAACCGGGCAAGAGCAGATAGCGAGCGGGTCCTACCATATGGCCCAAGAGATGCTGCTCGCCCGCAAGCGGTACATCAAATGACCCGCAACAGCACCCGCGACCGCAGAGAGTGCGTCGAGCGTCACGGATACGAGCGCGGCGGCCGGACGTTCATGAAGTGCCACATCTGCGGCGGCGAGATCGACCTCGTGCTGTCCTCCTGGGAGGCGGAGCACCCGACGATGTACACGCTCGGCGGCCGCGAAGTCTGGCCCGCCCACTGGCGCTGCCACAAGGTCAAGACGGCAGATGATCTGTCGAAGCTCGCCAAGGGCAAACGCGCCCGCGAGCGCAACCTCGGCATCAAGAGGAGCGCCCGCCCGATGCCTGGATCACGGGCGAGCGGGCTTCGGAAGCGGATGGACGGGAGCGTTGAGAGACGATGAACGATAGACCCAGGCCCTCTTTCATCCGCACCGTTCTCGGTAACGCGACACATTCCGACGCGGCACCGACCGGGCCGAAGTTCGGCGGGCATCGCCATGACTACAACGCCATCGCCGAGGCGATCCGAACCGCACAAGGCGATGTCGTCCAGGCCCAGGCGGAACTGGCGCGTCGTGAGCAGGCACTAGCCGACGCGGAAGCGAGCCTCGCCGCCGCGCAGCAGACGCTCAAGGCGCTCTGTGTGCAGTTTGCGACAGCGGCCAAGGAATTGGCGATCCGGCCGGAGGATCTTGCGACATGAACCTCGATCCCGAGCCATGGGAGATCGCCGCCGCGCGCGAGCATGGCGTCAGAGATGGCGTTGCAATCTTGCTGTTGGGGCTCGGGGCCGCAGTGCTCGCCATTCTTCCGCCGGCGCGGCTCGTGGCGTTGACGGCGCTGCGGCTTACCGCAGCGACCGTGCTCGCAGCGGGGGCGATGGTGACGGGTGGACTGCTGGCGAAGGCACTCGCCTTCGGCGCGCATGGGTTCCTGCTGCTCGCCGTATTCTCGATCGCCGCCCACGTCGAGGCGGCAACATTCGGCCCGATCGTGGACCGGCTCACAGGGAAGGAAGCCAAGCCATGAGCGCCGACCGCGACACGTTCCTCGACTGGCTTCTGACAGTCGTGTTAGCGGTCGGCGTGATCGCGTTCGGGCTGGTCGTCGGCGGCATCGTCGCCGTCTGGATCGAGGTGCTGTGATGAGCGCCCGTCACGACCACTGCCCAGAGTGCGGGTGCGAGATCGGCGCGAAGAAACGGCGCTCGGTGCCTGATCACCGGCGGCTGTTCGCCCTCATCAAGCAAGCCTTCGACAACTGGCCCGAAGGGCACGAGTTCACGCCAGAGAATCCCGAGCACCTGCGTGCTTGGCTCGTTTGCAAGGCGGGCTGGCGTGAGGCCACCGCCTACGACCTCGGCGAGCGGGCGGACGCTGCCGTGGTCGCGCTCGCGCTTGAGGCCGGCATCAAGGCAGCGAAGGGAACCGGCTTCGTTCGTGTCGTCGGGCGCAGCGTCGCGGTGATCACGCCTAAGAGCATGGATTTTCGCGCGATGGGCCAAGCCGAGTTCGGACTGCTCCGGGATGCCATCACGGACATCATCAAGGCTGAGACGGGGATTGATGCAGAGAGGTAAGGGGAGCGATCGAAATGGAGACACATCGGAGGATCGAGGCGATCGTTGATGATCTCGTGTCCTTGGTCAGCATGGAGCGCACAACCGGCTATGACCTGATCAAGGTCGGCGACACGCCGAAGCTCGCCAACATGAAGCGACTCGACGTGACGCATCTGTTGCTCGGCGACGATTACATCATCCTCACTGAGGCCACGCCGGACGTGATCTGGCCCGTTGATTGCGGGTGGGCGGTGCAAACCGAAGGGCGCTACGTGTTCTCGACATTCAAGAGCGTAACGCCCCGTCAGGTTCGGGGCCGCGTGAAGTTTGTTGCCCCCAAGATGCTGCACAAGAGCACCGTTGAATTTTTCGGCAACGGGCAAATGGGGGCCGTGTCCGAGTATCTCGCCTTCTGGGGGCGGAAGTGGATTGATGCGGACCATAAGACGTTCACCAGGCACCACGACACGGCCCGTCACATGCCGTCATACGACGCGGAGCGATGGGACTACGTCGGCCAGGTCGGGCTTGGCTTGCAGCTTCGCCACCGATACGAGTGGGCGGTCAGTATTGGCGAGCCGAACGGACCCAGCTTCCGGTTCGCGACGGACGTATACGGCATCAAGCAGATTCTGGATGAGCGCGAGAAAGAGGCGGGCGACCGACGCCGTGCATTGCGGCACTGGGTCGTTGATCATTGGCGCCAGTCGAAGATGGACCCTGATGTAGAGGTATACGTTCGCAAGCACCTCCGTGGCGGAGAGAGGTTCATGTGGCGGGGGTACGAATGCGAGTGGTCCCCCGCTCCGTTCGACGTTGAGAAGAACGAGGAATTCCGACGCGAACGCGAGCTGATGGGAAAGCAGGCGGTGCGCCCGCGCGCAGATGGCGCAGGAACGGCGCAGAAATGAGACGCAATGTCCTGCTGCGAGGACGAGACTGGGATTGACACAGGGAGGCCGGCGGCATGAGCTGCAAATTCTGCGTCCATTGCAAATCTCCGCCGGTCCTTGTATAAGGGTCCTTGGTGGCGCTTCGCGCGCCGCCAAGGACTAACCACCAGTTGAACTGGTTGTCATTTTGCAGTCATCGTCCTACCCTCCTCTTCACTATGGCGTGGGTTGGTGGATACGCGATACTGCAGCGGGCCCGTGCAAGGGGCTCACCAGAGGTCGGTCTCGTGATTCACGGGGCCGACCTCCTGCTTATACGATTGGTGCGTTCGATTGGCCAACGGGAACAAATCACTTCGCGTCAAGCTCAAACAGGCCACACAGCCCGGATCACCTGCCTCGCCACCGGAGAAGCCGTCGCAAGGCCGGTGATCGCCCAAATAACTGCGATGATCCACGTCAGCGGGTGCGAGAGCGCCCGGAGGATCATCTGCCGGGCAGCAGCTTTGACATCATCTCGAGCGTGTCCGGGCTGATGCGTCCGGTTGCCCCCAGCCCGAGCAGGAGCCCGAGGCCGATGATCTGCAGCCAGGGCAGGCCCTTGAGGTCGGGGAGGCTGGGCCGTGCCTCGAGGTCCCGCAGCCGGTCCTGATGGTCGTCCAAAGTCTCCTCCGCTCGCGTTTGCCGCCAGTGGAGGATGGCCGGGTCCTGCGGGTCCAAAGTAGGCGGCCACTCGCCGGAGTGCCGCCGATGTCTGAGCGTCATTCATGCCGGCGCCTTTTTCGCGGGAGCGGCCTTTGCCGTCGTTGGGGGCGACTCGCACGACGCGGTGTAGACAACGGCCTTCCCGCCCTTCAGCGTGTCATAGACGCTGTTATGGGCGGCCACCTGCTTCTGTGTCTCGCAGGTGTCCTTCGGGCTCGACTGGATCACCTTGAAGCTCTGAAGCGAACTGTCAGTCGAGACGCTGATAGGGGTCGCGCACGCGGCCAGCGCCAGAGAGAGAGCGAGTGCGCACATCATCGGAGCGTTTCGCATTTTCCTTCGCCTTCTGTTCGATCTTCGTGGCGAGGCGCTCGGCCCCGACGTGACGCTGGTACGCGTTGTTGGCCCAAAACGCGGTGAGCGCGACGACGGCCGCTGCGGAGATGCGCCCGAATGTGGAGCCGAACACGGCCACCTTGAGCGATGCGAGGATGGTCCAGATCATGGGGTTGCCTTCGTGCTGGTGGAGCCGGACGGGGTCGCGCGGCCGCTCGCCACGTCCTGCTTCATGAAGCCCTTGAAGATCTCGCCGACAGCGAAGGCGATGAAGCACGCGGCGATCGCCACCGGCAGCGTGTGCGCCTTGATGAAGGCTGCCGCCATGTCGGCGTAGCTCTTGGTCGCGGCCACGTTGTCGGCGGCAAGGAAGGCGAGCGGGGAGGCGGTGAGCGTGCCCGTGACGCGCGTCCACCACGACGCGACGACGTACTTCCTGGAGCTCGAAAGCAGATCCACGATGGCGTTGTCGTCGGTGGGCCAGCGGAAGCCGATAAGGTCCGCCTTCGAGTAGTTGGCGACAGAGACCTTGTTCGACTGGTTGCCGCCGAGCACGGCAATCGTCGTGTCGGTCCAGCTCTGCACGAAGCCGACGTGGCCCGCAGACGGATCGCTGCCGCGCTTGAAGATGGCGAGCGCGCCGACGCGAGGCTCGCTGATCTCGGTGCCGACCTCGAGGAAGGACCGGGCGAGGAGCCGGCGGTTCTTGTCGGGGTGGATGCTAAGGCCGGACTTGACCAGGCAGGCGCCGGCGAACGCGGCGCACCAGGCGGTCTCGTCGTCGGTCACGTCGGCGCGGCCGACCTCGGCGAAGTACTGCACGACCTTCGGGTTGTGCTGGGCGCCAGCGACCTCGGCCGTGCCGAGATCAGCCCATGCAAGCTCCATCCATCTCATGATGCCCTCGCAATGGCTCGATCCGTCGCCTCGACGCGCGCGCGGATCAGATCGTCAATGAGCTGCTCGACGCTCACACCACGCTTGGCCGCGACGGGAGCGAGCCTCGCGAGGCTTTCCGCGTCCTTGTCCCTCGCGGCGATGGCCACCGTTGCGAGGAGCGCCGTCGTCATGTCGAAGGCGTCGACGGCGGCAAGGCGGGATTCGAGATCGGCGACGCGCCGCTCCAAGGCCGACGTGTCCGCCTGCACGACGACGGTCTGTGCTGGGGATGCCGCCGGGCGCGGCTTGCGCAGGTGGCGCGAGTAGACGAGCCGGACCACGCCGCGGGACGCATCGACGCCCGGTGTCGTGTCGAGGTATTCCGTGGTAGGGTCGTAGTCGGGTTTTGGGTCGACCTCGACGGGGAGTCTCTGCTCGCCGATGGCGAGGGGGCCTTTGTCGTCCAGTTCGTAGCGGACGAAGGCCATGTCTTTGATGACAGCGAAGGGGTGGAAGCTCATACTGTGTCCGTTTCTTCTCGGGGGCACACATGCACTGGAAACAGCGTCTCAAGTTGGCGGTCGGACGGGCGCGGCAATGGGCCGGGCCTGCGGTGAAGATCCAGCCGACCGGCTCTTATGACGAGTACGTGAAAACGCAGCGCGCGGGGTTCGAGGCCAAACGCAACACCGTGTTCGCGAGGCAGGAGAACATCGCCGCCATTGCCGACTACGCCGCGGCGCGCGGGCCTATCCGAAGCGTCCTCTGCCACGGCACGCGGAACGGCGCGGAGCAGCGGTACTTTCGGGAGGCGCTCGGGAGCGTGGCGGTTCTCGGGACAGAGATCGGCGAAGGGGCGAACTCCTACCCCAACACCATCGAATGGGACTTTCACGAGACCAAGCCCGATTGGCTCGGCGCCTGGGCTCTGATCTATTCCAACTCCTGGGATCACGCCTTCGACCCGGAGCGCGCCATCAAGGGCTGGGTGTCGTGCCTCGCTCCGAAGGGGCTTCTGGTGCTCGAACATTCGGAGCATCACACCGTCGCCCATGTGCGCGAGCTTGACCCGTTCGGCGCGAGCTTCTCGGGTCTGATTGCGTTCTGCGATCGGGTCGCGAAGCCTCGGAAGGTCATCGACACGCTTTCACTTCCATATCGGCTCAATGACCAGAGGGCGGTGATCATCGGCTAGCGCAGCGCCACGAGGACCATGCAGTCATTGCTGTCCGAGCCCGTCTTGGTCGCGGTCACTGTCGGCGACGATCCTGCGGCCGATGCGAGAGACGCGCCGCTCATGGCGTCGTGGTTGGCACCATCCGCAAAATCAACGTCGATGTCCTCGGTCAGCCCCGTCCACGTCCAAGAGGCCGTCGACCCGTTCTGGTAGCCGTCGGCAAGGCCGATCCCGACGCCGCCTGCGTTGATTGTCAGCGACTGCGAGAGCGCAGGAGCTGAGTCCGACGCGGTGGCTGTGGGCGTCGTTGATGTGATGTCGTATACCGCCCACACAATGACGCCGCATCGGAGCATCGAACTGGTGTGCGTGACCACCACGTCGCCCGTCGTGCCAGTCGGGACGCTGGCGATCCAGAGGCCTATCTTGAGGTTGCTCTCGGCGAGTTCGATCATTGCTGTCGCCGATACGCCAGCAACGGTTACGCTTGAGATGCTCGGCGAAGTGCCGGACGAGACGACGCCCACCACGACGTGCCGCGTCCCGGCGGTTCCGATGTCGAGCGTCGAGAAGGTGTAGGTCGATAGGTCCGACGTGCTCGACGATTGCGTTCTGTAGCTGATCGTCACATCGACGACGGCTCCACCCGCGATAAGAAGGGATGGCGAGAACATCAGGTGAAGCCCTTCTTAATGCCCATATACCGGAGTTTCAGCGTTCCGCCGATCGAGATGGCCTCGAACGCGAGGAGGTCTGCCTTGCTTGCGGTTGTGGTGAGGGTGGGGGCTCCGTCCGTGCCGAAGTCGAACGAGCCAGCGCCGCTCGATGTCCATGTGATGGTGCGCGAGCCTGTGCCGTCCTGAATCACCCACAGCGTATAGGTGGCGCCTTCGACGGCGTTGGAGACCGCATTCATGGTGCGATTGCCGCCGAGCGTGACCTTGGCTTTCTGCGCCGTGCTCACGTCCCAGGAGATATTGGCGCCATCTGTGAGCGTGCCGAGGGTGACGTACTGGTGGGCGGTCCAGGCTTGGGCTGCGGAGAGGGTCGCAACCGTTTTTCCTTCAACTGACACCACACCGGCTGATGCACGGGCGATCGTCGTATCGCTGGCGTGACCAAGCTCTATCGTGCCGAGCCCGACAGCGATCGACGTCCCCATGGCAAGAGATGTCGCGCCCGCCAGCGTCAACGTCGCTGCAGAGTGCGTGAGCGTGACGTTGCCGTTGTTGAAGTTGACGACCGCACCCGAGGCGAGGAACAGGTCGGCCCACATCAGCGCAGTTGTGCCGAGTGCGGCACCGTCGCTGGTCGTCGGCACCGCGTTGCGCGAGAACTCCACAGCCCCCGTCGATGTGGCGCCAAGGCGGATCGTGCCGGCCCCCTTGGCGTCGATCGAGATACCTTCATCCGTCCCGGACGAGATCGCAGCGACGGCCACGCGGCTTGCGGCAGCGGCACCTGTGATAGCAAGGCCGGTCGCAACGGAAGCGGTCGCCGTGTCGACCTTCAGGACAGGGTTCGTGGTGCCGTTGGCGCCGACGGCGAGCGCATTGGCGTTGGCCGCCGTGACCGTGGCGAGGGCGTCGAAGGTGTAGCCTGACGACGCGCCACCAAACGCAAGCACGTTAGCGCTGTGGGTGACCGTCACGTCGCCCGCGTTGAAGTTGATCACGCCGCCACTGGCGAGGAACAGATCGGCCCACGCCGTGCCGCTGGCACCAAGGGCCGCCGCATCGTTCGCGGACGGGAGAACTGCTGCGTCGAAGCTGTAGCCGCTTGATGCGCCCGCGAATGCGAGAGCGTTTGCACTGTGCGTCGCGGTCACGTCGCCCGCATTCCAGTTGATCACGCCGCCAGATGCGAGGAAGAGGTCTGCGAATGCCGTTCCGCTCGCGCCGAGGGCGCCGGCATCGTTGGCGGAGAGCGTGATCGCCTGAACGCCCGAGATCGTGCCCGTGTCGGAGATCGCGACCGTCGAGTTCTGCCCGAGCTTCCCCGTCGGACCATCGAAACGGACCACGGCGTTGTCGGTGGAAGATCCCGGCCCAACGAAGTCACCACTGCCCGCCCCATCCGCGCCCTTGTCGCCTGTCCTCTCGAACAACACCGCGACGTTGACCGCCGTCAGCGACGTGACGCCAGAGACATAGGTGACGGCGATCGTGTCGTCGGAGCCGTTGTTGGTGTTCGCGCCGGTGATCGAGAAGCGGACGCGGTTCGCCGGCGTCGTCAGGTCGATGAGGGTCAGATACCCGCGAACAGTCGTCGTGCTGTCGTCCCATTGGGCGATGGCTGCCGCCTGCGACACGCCGAGGCGGTCGGTCTCGTGGATGTAGAGCGCCGTCGCGCTTGACAGCGTGGCGTGGTTCGCGCGGATCGTGCCGGTCGACGGGCCGGATGTCGTCGTGGTGCTGAACGTGTAGTCGAACGAGTAGACGCCGGCCGATCCTGTCGCGCCCGTGTCGCCCTTGTCGCCCTTCTCGACGACAAGCACGGCGCAACTGTCGCTGCTGGAGATCGTGCCGGAGGTCGCAACATAGGTGACGGGGAAGGTCCAGTAGGAGCCATGATCGGTGCCGGCGCCCGAGATGCGGAATGCGTGGAAGTTCTGCGTGCTCCCTTCCTTGGAGATCTTCACCAGCGCGCGGACGGACGACGTTGAATCGTCCCACGTCGCGATGACAGCCGCCATCGACCCGCCGGCCGAGTCCGTCTCGGAAACGGCAATCTCCGTGATGCTGGCGATCGTCGCGTTGTTGCCCGCGATCTTGCCGCTGCCAGGGTCGCCGCTGGTCGACGTGCTCCACTGGTAGGGATAGGCGGCGTCGAGGCCGTCCGTGCCCTGCGCGCCGGGGACGCCCTGCGGGCCCTGC
>CAYVDO010000256.1:0-11911 GCA_964450125.1 uncultured bacterium | reverse complement strand
TCGATGACCTGGCAGGCCGGCTCCGCGAGCTACGCGACCGCGACAAGCTGGTCGAGGCGCAGCGCCTCGAGAGTCGCACGCTCTACGATCTCGAGATGATGAGCGAGATGGGTTACTGCCCCGGGATCGAGAACTATTCGCGCCACCTCGACGGCCGCGGCCCCGGCGTGCCTCCCGCCACGCTGCTCGACTACTTCCCCGACGACTTCCTGCTGCTCATCGACGAGAGCCACGTCACGGTTCCGCAAGTGGGGGGCATGTTCCGCGGCGACCGGCAGCGCAAGGAGACCCTGGTCGAGCACGGTTTTCGGCTGCCGTCGGCGCTGGACAACCGGCCGCTCACGTTCGACGAGTTCCTGGGGCGGATCGGCGACACGCTCTTCGTGTCCGCGACCCCCGGCGACTGGGAGATCGAGCGATCCGGTGGCGTGCTGGTGGAGCAGGTGATCCGTCCGACGGGGCTCATGGATCCGCGGGTCGAGGTACGTCCCGCGGGAACTCAGGTCGACGATTTGCTGGGGGAGATTCGGAACGCCACGGGTCGCGGCGAGCGCGTGCTCGTCACGACGCTCACCAAGCGCATGGCCGAGGATCTCACCGCCTACTACCGCGACATCGGTGTCTCGGTCCGTTACCTCCATTCAGACATCGAGACGCTGGAGCGCGTCGAGATCCTTCGCGACCTGCGCCTTGGCAAATTCGAGGTGTTGGTCGGCATCAACCTCCTGCGCGAGGGCCTCGATCTTCCCGAGGTCGCGCTGGTCGCCATTCTGGACGCGGATCGCGAAGGATTTCTGCGCTCCCAGCGCTCGCTCATCCAGACCATCGGACGAGCGGCGCGGAACGTGAATGGTCGCGTGATCTTGTACGCGGATTCGGTCACGCCCTCGATGGAAACGGCGATGCGCGAGACCGAGCGCCGGCGCGGGATTCAGGCGGCGTACAACGCCGAGCACGGGATCACGCCGGAGACCGTGCCCACCTTGATCCGCAGCACCATCGGCGAGGTCTGCGCAGCCGATCACGTCACCGTCGAGGTGGCGCCGCGCGACCCCGGCTCGGCCGATGAGCGCGACGCGACGATCGCAAGGCTGAGGAAAGAGATGATCGCGGCGGCCGAGGCGCTCGACTTCGAACGTGCCGCGGAGATTCGGGATCAGGTACATCGCCTGGAAGCAGCCGAGCTCGGCATCGGCACGTCGCAGACTCTCGGGGAGCACCGAGAGCTACGCGGTAAGCTGAGCACCGTTCCAGTCGCCACCGCCGGCGCGGACTGATCGCGGCGGCGCTCCGCTTCCGCTGGGCGCCGCCGGCGCAGGTGACCTCGCGCGAGCTGCGGCGGCGACCGTAGGGCCGAACGCGATGGTGCCGAGCACGCCCGAGCCACCCGATTCGCTCTCCCCCGATCGCGGCGAAGCCGCGCCGCCGAGCACACCCGGAGACGCCGGCGTGGACGCCTCTCCGGCCGCATCGAACACGGCTCGCGGTGCGGCCGAGTCCGAGGAGGACCAGGCCCCGTTCGGTTACTCGGCCGAGCTTCTCGACAAGGTGGCGCGGCTGCCGCGGCGACCTGGCGTCTACGTGCTGCTCGACTCGCGCCTGCGTGTCCTCTACGTGGGGAAGGCGAAGAGCTTGCGCGACCGCGTGCGCAGTTACTTCGCCAGTGATGTCGGAGACGGTCGCTACCACGTGCGTTTCTTGATGGGTCGCGTTCGCGACCTCGAGGTCACGCTCACCGAGACCGAGAAGGAAGCGTTCATCCTCGAAGACACGCTGATCAAGAAGCACCGCCCTCGCTACAACATCCGTCTTCGCGACGACAAGACGTACACGTCGCTTCGTATCGATCTCAGCCACGCGTACCCCAAGGTGCGCGTCGAGCGCCGACCGTCCCGCGCCAACGCCTTGATCTTCGGACCCTACTCGTCGGCGCAGGCGGTGCGCGCCACGGTGGCCGAGTTGCATCGTACGTTTCCGCTGCGGACCTGCAGCGATGGCGACTTCGCGAATCGTTCGCGCCCCTGTCTCGACTACCAGATCGGCAAATGCCTCGGGCCGTGCGTCGGGCTCGTGTCCGAGCCCGAGTACGCGAAGCTGGTCGACGGCGCGGTCCACTTCCTGCGTGGCCAGAGTCGCGACGTGCTGCGCGCGCTGCGCGAGCGGATGGCGGCCGCGGCGAAAGCGCTGCGCTACGAGGAGGCCGCGCGCGTTCGTGACCGCATTCGCGCCATCGAGGCCACGATCGAGCGGCAGCACGTCGTCCGCGAAAGCGAGCTCGACCAGGACTTCGTTGCCGTTGCGGCGAACGGCCTCGCGGCAGCGGCCGCCGTGCTGACCGTCCGCGACGGAGTGTTGGTCGGCTCGTCGACGTACCCGCTCACGATCGCGATCGAGGACGATGACGACCCGCTCGAGGCGTTTCTCGCGCGTCGCTACGGCAGCCTCGAAGACCTGCCCGACGAGGTGGTTGTGCCACGCGTCGTCGCGAGCATCGCGGCATTCGAGGAATGGTGGAGCGAGCGACGCGGCCGGCGCATGCGGCTGATCGTGCCGGAGCGGGGCGACAAGCGCCGGCTCGTCGAGCTCGCGGAGCAAAACGCCGCCGCCGCGCTGACGGCGGCCACCGACCCCTCGGCCGAGCGCCGCGCGGTGCTCGCGGCGTTACGACGAAAGCTGGATCTCGCCCAGGAGCCACGTCGCATCGAATGCACCGACATGTCGACCCTCGGAGGAACCGGGTCGGTCGGGTCGATCGTGCGCTTCGAAGATGGCGTCCCCGAGAAAAACGGGTACCGGCGATATCGCATCCGGACCCGGTCGGTTCCTGACGACTACGGCGCGGTGCACGAGGTGCTGTCGCGGCGATTCGCGGCCGACCGTGATTGCGCGGCGGACCCCGATCTTCTGCTCGTCGACGGTGGGAAGGGCCAGCTGAATGTCGCGGTGACTGTGTTCCAGGATTTGGCGATCTCGGGAGTGGAGCTGGCGTCGATCGCCAAGGATCCCGATCGCATCTTCCGCCCGGGCCGCTCCAATCCCATCGGTCTGCGGCACGACGATCCGGGGCTCAAGTTGTTGGGCCGGATTCGCGACGAAGCGCACCGTTTCGCCATCACCTACCAGCGGAAGGTGAGGGGACGCGAGCGGATTCGTTCCGAGCTCGACGCGATCCCCGGCGTGGGCCCGGCGCGCCGCAAGGCGCTGCTCAGCCATTTCGGCTCCGTTGCACGCATCCGCGAGGCATCGCTCGAGGAGCTGGCGCAGGTGGCCGGCGTGAACCTCGCGCTCGCGAATGCCATTCACTCCGCGCTCGCGCCGCGCACCGCCACCGAGCCCGACGTTTCGCGCGAGCCATCGTGACGGGTGCGAGCTACACTCGCGCGCTTTCGTGATCCAACCGCAAGCGGAGGATACCGATGGGCATCAATCTCGATCTCGTGGGCAAGAAATCCGAGCCGATCATCCACAAATACGACTGGAAGGACGTCGTCGTGTACGCGCTCGGAATCGGCGCGAGCACCGATGAACTCGATTTCCTGTTCGAGATGGGCGACCTGAAGGTCTTCCCCACCTTCGCGGTCGTGCCGTCGTTTCGCGCGCTCGTGCAGGCAACGAGCAATCTGAACGTCAATCCGATGATGATCCTGCACGGCGAGCAGACCGTCATCCAGCACAAGCCCATCCCGCCCCAAGGCGAGATGACCACGGTCAGCCAGGTGACGGGCATCTACGACAAGGGCAAGGCCGCGCTGGTGGTGGTGAAGGCCGAGACCACGATCGAGGGCGCGCCCGTCTTCGACAACGTGTTCACCATTTTCGCTCGCGGCGAGGGCGGCTTCGGTGGCGATCGCGGCCCCGAGGCGCTCAAGGCGGATCCGCCCGAGGGTGTGGCGCCCGATTTCCGGCTCGAATACAAGACCTTGCCGCAGCAGGCCCTGCTCTATCGGCTTTCGGGTGATACGAACCCGTTGCACGCCAGCCCACAATTCGCGGCGATGGGTGGCTTCGATCGTCCGATCCTCCACGGTCTGTGCACGTACGGGCACGCTGGCCGAGCCGTCCTGCACTCGGTTTGTGGTGGCGATCCCGCGCGCTTCAAGTCGTTTGCTGCACGCTTCGCGAGCGTCGTGTTTCCCGGCGACACGATCATCACCGAGGGGTGGAAGGAGAAGCCGGGACGCTACATCGTGCGAGCGTCGACGCAAGAGGGTAAGACGGTGCTCTCGAACGCCATCGCCGAGGTCGCCGAATAGTCGTCGAGCCTGCGAGCGGCGAATCGGCCGCAGCACGGCGGGTCCGCGAGCCGCGGGGCCCGCCGTTTTCGTTTCAGGCAGCCGGCTGGCGGGTCGAGCGCAGACGAAAGCGGATCGAGGAGATCATGGGGCAGCCACGCGATCCTGCGCGCACCGAACGAATCTTCGAGCATCCCTTTCTCAGCCTGCGTTGCGACCATTTCGTCGACGCCGCGCGAGGAACCGAGAAGCTCGCGTTTCTCATCGAGATCGCGAATTGGGTGAACGTGGTGGCGTTGGACGACCGGGACCGGGTGCTATTGGTCACGCAGTTCCGTTTCGGGACACGGGCGATGACCCACGAGATCCCGGGAGGCGCCATCGATCCGGGCGAGACGCCGCGCGAAGCAGCCCAGCGCGAGCTGCGCGAAGAAACCGGATTTGAGGCGGAGGAGTGGGTCGAGGTGGGGGTCGTGGAGCCGAACCCGGCCATCCAGGGGAATCGCTGCACGACCTTCGTGGCCCGGGGGCTGAGCCGGGTGGCGGATTTCGATCCGGATGAGATCGATGCAATCGCGTTCGTGCCACTCGAGGAAGTGCGCCGCTGGATGCGAACCGGCGTCATCCAGCACGCGCTGGTGATCGCCGCGATGTTCTTCGCCCTGGATTGGCGGCGGGGGGGGGGCGCGACCTCGGACGGCAGAGAATGGAAGGGAAGCGAAGGGGCGGGCCTATAAGCCGGATTCTGTTCTCGCGCGAAGTCTCCCGCGCGCGAGCGGTGACCATCCCTCTGGGGCGGCCGTTGCCGGCCGCCTCGTGCGACCAACCCGGGAGTATCGGACGGGCCGCCCACTCCCTGCTCGGTCTTGCTCCGGATGGGGTTTGCCGAGCCGATCCGGTCACCCGGACCGCTGGTGAGCTCTTACCTCACCGTTTCACCCTTGCCGCGAACGCGGCGGTTTACTTTCTGTTGCACTGTCCCGAAGGTTGCCCTCGGTCGCCGTTAGCGACCATCCCGCCCTGTGGAGTCCGGACTTTCCTCGCGCCCGAACGAGCGCGCGGCCACCCAGCCTGCCCCGTCGCTTCCGAGCGCTGGTTTGCCCGATTGCACGCGCGGTTGTCGAGCCCTCGCCCGCCGCGGAAGCGGCACGATCGATCCGAGCGGTAGAGAGCCTGGTTGGCCCAGCGGTGCAGCGCGCGTGCTCAGCCCGTGGCTTCCGCCTCGAGCGGGGCCTTCGGCGCGATTCGGACGAAAATGATGCGGTTGCAGTTGGGGCAGATGTGCTGGATGTCGGGTGAATGCAGCTCGTTGTACATCTGCGAAGGGATCCGAGTGCGACAAGCCTGACAGATTCCGCCGCGAATCTCGGCAACGGCCGTGCCGCCGCGGCGCGACCGGAGCATGTCGTAGAGGCCGAGTGTGGCGCGATCGAGCGCTTGGCGCGACTCCGCGAGCTCCCGATCGAACGCAGCGATACGCGTCTCGATCTCCGCCGTTCGGCCGCGCAGCTCCCCCTCGACGGACTCCACCGCCGCTCGCACGCGGTCGGCGTCGCCCTGCGAACGCTGGATCTCGCGCTGCAACGCCTCGGCCGTCTCCATGTGCCCCAGCACGTCGTCTTCCATGGCGGTGATGCGCTTGCGTTGCTCGGCCAGCTCCTTCTGGCCTGCCTGAAACTCCTCGTTGGTCTTGACCTGACGGAGTTTGCGCTCGCGTTCGTCGAGCTTGCTGCGCTCGAAATCGATGTCCTTCTCGAGGCGCTCGCGGGCGCGGCTGGCGAGTTGCAGGTTCTCCCGGGCGGTGCGCTCGGACGCCAGCGCACCGTCGAGCGGCGCGCGCGCGGCGGCAATCTTCTCCGGCACGCCATCGCGCTCGCGCACGAGCTCGTCGCGCGCGAGGTCGAGTTCCTGTACGCGGATCAACTGCTCGATCCGATTCACGTGAGAGTCGCCTTTCCGCGTGACGAGCGGGCTGCACCGAATGCGCTGCTTCGTCGGTCACGCGTGGTGCGGTGTGATCTGGTGCTCGAGGTCGGTTGCTTCGATTCGACGCCCACTGGTAGGCCCGCCAGGACTCGAACCTGGGACCAAGGGATTATGAGTCCCCCGCTCTGACCGACTGAGCTACGGGCCCGCATGTGCATCCGCTGGCGCTCGGGTGTCGTGTGCTCTCGGTTCACCCGCTCGCCATCCGTCAATTCTCGAGGAAGCTCTTCAACCGCTTCGAACGGCTGGGGTGCCGCAGCTTGCGCAGCGCCTTGGCCTCGATTTGGCGGATGCGCTCGCGCGTGACGGCGAAGTCGCGCCCTACCTCTTCCAGCGTGTGCTCCGACTTCTCGCCGATCCCAAACCGCATGCGCAGCACCTTCTCCTCGCGCGGTGTGAGCGTCTGGAGCACCTTGCGTGTCTGATCCGAGAGATTGATGGCGACAACCGCCTCGGAGGGTGACACCACGCCCTTGTCCTCGATGAAGTCGCCCAGGTGACTTCCTTCCTCCTCGCCGATCGGTGTCTCCAGGCTGATCGGTTCCTTGGCGATCTTCAGGACTTTACGCACCTTCTCCAGCGGGATCTCCATGCGCTCGGCGATCTCCTCCGGGCTCGGCTCGCGCCCGAGCTCTTGGACGAGGTAGCGCGACGTCCGCACCAGCTTGTTGATGGTCTCGATCATGTGCACCGGTATGCGGATCGTGCGAGCCTGGTCCGCGATGGCGCGGGTGATCGCCTGCCGGATCCACCACGTGGCGTAGGTGGAGAACTTGTAGCCGCGCTGATACTCGAACTTGTCGACTGCCTTCATGAGCCCGATGTTGCCTTCCTGGATGAGGTCCAGGAACTGCAAGCCGCGGTTCGAGTACTTCTTGGCGATGCTCACGACGAGGCGCAGGTTCCCTTCGATCAGCTCGCTCTTGGCCATCTTGGCCTTGAGCTCGCCGTTCTGGATGGCGCGGAAGATTCGTTTCACCTCCGCTGCGGGCAGCTCGGCCTCGGCCTCCGCTTCCCGCAACTGACGCAACGCCTCGCGGACCCGCGGCTCGAGATCTCGAAGTTGCTCGGCGCGCAGACCGCTCGCCTTTTCGGCCTGACGCTCACCCGTCCTACCGCGCTTCAGATCGGCGAAGGCTTTGCGCAGACCAGCCTGGTTCAGCTTGGTGCGAGCCTCGATGCGAGTCAGCTCGCTCTCGCTGCGCTCGATTGCCTGTACCAGATTCTTGATGCGCTCCACGATGGCGTCGATCTGCTTGTTGGAGAACGCCAGGTCCTGCACCGCATCCATGAAGCGCTGGTGCTTCTGCGCGACCCGCTCGCGGGCTTTCTTGCGGTCGGCGGCTGTGCCGCCGGACTTGCGAGCTTCTTGCTCGGCCTTGCGCAGGTCGTGGACGAGGCGCCGCACCTTCGTGAGGTCCTGGATGAGCTCGTCGCGCAGGCCACTGTCGAGCTCGGCGCGACGCTCCTCCGTGTCTTCCTCGTCCGGGTCGTCGCCGTCGTCGTCATCGACGATCTCGCGCGTGCTGATCTCGCCGCGGATCAACCGCTCGCGCAACTCGAGGAGGTGCTTCATCGCGATCGGGGAGCCCAGCGCGGACTGGCGCACCTCGATCAGACCCCGCTCGATCCGCTTGGCGATCTCGACCTCACCCTCGCGGGTGAGCAAGCTCACGGTGCCCATCTCACGCAGATACATGCGCACGGGATCGTTCGTGCGACCGAGATCGTCGTCGACCTCTTCCTCTTCCTCCTCCTGATAGGGCAGGTCTTCCTTGCGTCGCGCCGCGGCTTCCGGGACCGGGTGGTCGACGACGTCGATGTCCATCTCGCCGAACATCGACATGACGTCGTCGAGCTGCTCGCTGGACACGACGTCGGAAGGCAAGATGTCGTTCACCTCGTCGTACGTGAGATAGCCCTTCTCGCGGCCCATCTCGATGAGCTTCTTCTTCACGTCGTTGAGCTGGCTGCCTGGCGTCATCGATCCCCTCGTCCGCGTGAGCTCGGTCGCGCGAGCTCGTTCCGTCCCGCCCCGAAGTCCCTCATCCCGCGCGCGCCGATCCCAACGCGAGGATGCGCCGGTTCTTCTCGATCTTGAGCTGTTGCAGGCGCTCGAGCTCACCGATCTCGCCGCGCGACTCGCGCTGGGAGATCTCTCGGGCGAGCTCGTTCACTTCATCGCGCAACCGATCGCGTTGAATGCGTCGCAGGCAGTCGCTCACGATACGCGGGCCGCGCTCGGCTGCCTCGGCTTCCGTGCTCACGCTGCCTGCCGTCACGAGCCGAATCAACGCTGCGTCGTCGATGCCGGCGAGCCAGCGGCTCACGCCGCCGGCCGGGTCGCTTGCGGCGTTTCGCACGAAGCGTGCGGCCGGGTCCGAGCGCATGTTGCGGTCGATGTCGGTGCCGACCAACAGTTCGGCTAGCCCCGGTTCGTCGGCGAGCGCCCGTACCAACGCCTGCTCGGCGGGAGGAAGCGACGCTGACGCCGGCGTGGACGTTGCGGGCGGCTCGGCACGGCGGGGCTCGGCGCGCTGCTCGAGCAACTTCCGCACGGCGTCCTCGCCGACGTGGAAGTTGCGTGCCGCAAGCTCGATCGTGGCGTCGCGCTCGATTGGATCGGGCATTGCTGCGAGAAGCGGAGCCACGTCCCGCATCGCCTGAGCGCGTGCTCGCGGATCAGCGCCGGCGCTGCGAGCTTTCGACACGATCACGTGCTCGAGCAACGGGGGGGCGAAGTCGAGCAGCTCGGTGAGCGCTTCGCTCCCGCCCTTCTGCACCAACGTATCCGGATCCTCGCCGGGTGGAAGGAACGCGGCGCGCGGTCGCACGTCCGCCGCGAGAAAGTGCGGCAGCGCGCGCCATGCGGCCTTGCGACCTGCGTCGTCACCGTCGAAGAGCAAGACCACCTCGGACGCGTAACGCTTGAGCTGATACGCATGGTCCGGAGTGAGCGCGGTGCCGAGGGTCGCGACGGCTTGCGCGAAGCCGTGCTGGTGCAAGCTGAGCACGTCGAAGTAGCCCTCGACGACGACCGCGCGTCCCTGCTCGCGGATCTGCTTGATCGCCCACGACAGACCGTAGAGTCCGCGTCCCTTGTGGAAGATCTCCGAATCCGACGAGTTGATGTACTTGGGGCCGTCGGTGTCGCCGAGCGCGCGAGCGCCGAACCCGATCGCCGCGCCTTCGGCGTCGAGGATCGTGAACATCAGCCGGTCGCGGAAACGATCGTAGTGACCGCCGCCGCGGGTGCGCTCGCCGACGAGACCCGTGGCACGCGCTGCGTCGAGGTCCACACCTTCGCGCACGAGGTGTCGCGCCAGCGACTCCCACTCGTTGGGTGCGTAGCCGAGCCCGTAGGCGAGGGCCTCGGTGAGCGTGAAGCCCCGCCCTTCGAGATAGCTCCGCGCGCGCGCCGCACCGGGGTCTTCCTTGAGCGCCTTGCGGAAGAACAGCGCCGCTGCGCGTGTCACCTCGAGCAATACGCGTCGTCGACTGCGATCACGCGGACCCCCGCCGCGCCGATCGGGAAGCTCCACGCCGACTCTGCGCGCCAGCATCTCGAGCGCCTCTGGGAACGCGAGCCCGTGGATTTCCATCACGAACTTGAACGCGTCACCTCCGGCGCCACAGCCGAAGCAGTGGTAGAAGCCCTTCGCGGGATCGACCGTGAACGAGGGGCTTCGCTCTTTGTGAAATGGGCACAGACCCTTGAACGTGCGGCCGGCCTGCTTGAGAGTCGTGTGGCCGGAGATGAGCTCGACGAGGTTCACCCGTCCGCGAACCTCCTCCACGACCGGATCGAACGTCATGCGATCCCACGGGCGTGGGCACGCCCGTGACCTCCGACGTGGCCGATGCGCATCCTTGAGTAGTGAAAGGCGCTCGGCCCGGTGGTGCCGCGCCAACCCACCGCCGCGCGGCCTCTCTGGAGAAAGCTCGACCCGCCTCCGGGGAGGCGGGTCGAGAAGGCGCTCGGCGTCTTGCGTCGAAGCCGGGCCGGGTGGATCGGTGGCGCCACCCGGTCGCCGCGGCGACACGGATCGAAGAACCGACGGTGCGTGCTCGATGACGCGCTGCGTGAGGCTGGCCCGCGGCTCTCTCGATTCGGCGCGCTTGCGCGGCACGTTCGAGGTCGAGCCGAGTCGGTGGGGCCGATCGTCATGCGCGGCGAATCAGAGAAGGCCTTCCTTCTTGAGCTTCTTGAGGGCGCGCTTGCGGGCCGCGATTGCCTTCTTCTTGCGGCGCACGCTCGGCTTTTCGAAATGCTCACGCTTCTTGAGCTCGGACAGGATGCCCGCCTTCTCACACTGCTTCTTGAAGCGCTTCAGCGCCGCCTCGAAGGGCTCGCCTTCTCGAACTTTCACTCCGGGCATCCGACCATCTCCTCGAAACGCGCGTTTCGGTACGCGCAGGCTTGGGCTAAGGGAACGAAATCAGCGAAACGATGCGACGACGGATCGAGGCCGCGAGATCGAACGGAGCGAGTTAGACACGTGCCCAGCCGCAGCTCCGCCCGAGTTACGGTTAACCGCGGAATATAGCAGCGGAATCGTCACTGGCAACCAACCCGACCGGGGCGTTTGCAGGCGATCACGACGGTTTTTTCCCATAGACCGCGGCCGGATCCACGGCGCGCTCGCGATCGATCGTCCAGTCGCTCCCGTCCCACCGCCGGAAGAAGCACGAGCGGTAGCCCTCGTGGCAGGCGACACCCGCTTGATCGATCGCGATCAGGATGGCGTCGCCGTCACAGTCGATGCGGATGTCTTTCACGCGCTGCGTGTGCCCGGATTCTTCACCCTTGCGCCAGAGCTTGTTGCGCGAACGGCTGTAGTAGTGGACCAACCCGGTCTCGAGCGTACGCTCGAGCGCCTCGCGGTTCATGAATGCAACCATCAGGATCTCGCCATTGGCCGCATCCTGAGTCAACGCCACGGCCAGCCCTCGGTCGTCGAACTTCACTCGATCTACGATCGACATGTGCTCGTCCTCCTCAGTCGGCGTGGACGGCGCGTCCGCTCGCGGCGGTGGCAAGCGGCGGGCGCACGTTCACGCCGCGGCCCGCGAGGTAGCGCTTCGCCTCGCCGACCGAATGGGTTCCGAAGTGAAAGATCGAAGCTGCCAGCACGGCGTCCGCGCCGCCCTCGACCAATCCTTCCCAGAGATGGTCGAGTGTGCCGACACCCCCCGACGCGATCACGGGGATCGCGAGCACCTCGGAGACGGCGCGGGTGAGGGCGAGGTCGTAGCCGATCTGCGTGCCGTCGCGATCCATGCTGGTGAGCAGGATCTCGCCCGCGCCCAAGCGCTCGACCTCACGGCACCAGTCGAGCGCGTCTCGTCCCGTCGGCTTCCGGCCGCCGTGGGTGAAGACCTCCCAACCACCTTCCGATCGCTGCTTCGCGTCGACCGCGACCACCACGCATTGGCTACCGAACCGCTCGGCGGCCTCTCGCACCAGCGCCGGATTCTGGATCGCGGCGGTGTTGACGCTCACCTTGTCGGCGCCTGCCTGAAGCATGCGCCGGACATCGGCGACCTCGCGGATGCCGCCGCCGACGGTGAGCGGCATGAAGACCTGCTCCGCGGTGCGGCGCACGACGTCCTCGATGATCCCGCGTCCTTCGTGGGAAGCGGTGATGTCGAGGAAGACCAGCTCGTCGGCGCCCTCGGCGTCGTAGCGGCGC
>CAYVDO010000255.1:0-11923 GCA_964450125.1 uncultured bacterium | reverse complement strand
GGGGTGGGGCCCCGGCCGAATTCACTTCGGCCGGGGCGGGGGGCTTGAAAAGCCCACACGTGGGCGATCCGATCGTCCTGGCCGTCGCGGGACCGACGGCCCTTCAGCCGATCTGTGTACGTGTCTCCACACTCGCTTTCCATCTCTCCGCGAGCCGGCAGGCGAGCCGCAAGCGAAGCGCAGCGACTTGGGGGTGGGGCCCCGGCCGAATTCACTTCGGCCGGGGCGGGGGGCTTGAAAAGCCCCCCGCAAAAGCTCAGAGCCGCGGCACGGGACTCGCCACCGTGCCGGCGAGCTTGAGGGTGTAGAAGCCCTCGTGGTCCTTCTTCAGGCGCACGGAGGCGAGTAGCGCTTCGGCGGCTTTGAGGCCGGAGCCGTCCGGCACCTTGAACTTGACGTCGGCGCTCAGCTGGCCCGTCGCGATCGAGCGGCCGCGCAAGGTGATCGTTCCGGTGGCGCCGCCATCGAGATCCGGTCCGTCGAGGGTGAGCTCGGTCACCTCGACTTTCGAGCCGTCGAGCGTCGCGTCCACAGCGAGCTTGGTGAACCGGATCGGCGCCGGCAGGATGCTGAGCGCGGGCGCGATGCTGGGAGGAACTGCGCCGTCCTTGGCTTCCAGATGAAGCGTGCCGTTGCCGCCCTCGGCTGGCCCTGCGCCCAGATCCACGTCGATCTTGCCGTCCACGGATCCCTTGAGCCCTGGACCGAGCCCTGGAATCCTCGCTTTCGTCAGGTCGATTCCAACGAAGCGCGCAGCCACTTGTTTGCGGCCCTCGGAAGTGATTGCCGCGGTACCACTCGCGCGTCCGCCGGCGAGCGTAGCGTCGAATTTCACGCCGCGAGCGCGACGCACCAGCTTGGTGTAGGCCGGGGAAAGATCGACGCGCTCGATCTCCACCGTCTGATTCGCGGCAGCACCCGGTGCCGTCCACGACACTCCCGTGAGCCGCACCCCTCCCAGCAACGTGGCACCGATCTCGTCGAACGCGAGGTGCCCGATGCCGAGGGCCGCGAGACGCTGCTCGAGCTGCGGTCGCAACCGCGTGTACGGGAAACGCAGGTAAGTGAAGTAAGCCGCCAGCAGGAGCCAGACGAGCGCGAGCCCGGCGAGGCGTGCCGCGCGGTTCATGAGCGCTCTCCCGACTGCGCCTCGAAGCGCGACACGGTCAAGCTCACGTCGAAGAGCCGCTTGCCTTCGTCGCCGTGGGCGTCGAGGCGGAGGCGGCTCACCTTGAGGTGCTGGCGCGAGTTGGTGATCCCGACCAGCAGCTTCACCAGCGGCTCCTGAGCGAGCGCCTTGAGCTGCATCTCGACCGCGACCTCTTTGTACTCGGCATCGCCGGGCGGTACGGGCCGGTTGCGGATGGTCGCGACGGTGTCGGCGGCGCCGGCCTGATTGGCGAGGTCCTGCACCGTCTGGGTGAGGGAGGTGGCGGGGCCAGCGCGAGGGGTGACCTCGTCGACCCGCTTCTTCTTCTCGCGGTACTCGCCGATAAGCGCCTGCATCTTGTCGAGCCGCTTACCGCCGTTGGCGATCTCGTGCTCCAGATGATCGATGGCGTCCATCATGCCGTCGACGATGGTCCACGCCAGAAGCGCGGCCAGCACCGCCGCAGCTCCGACGATGAGCTTGCGCTCGCGTGGCTCTCGGCGCTGGAACTCACGCCGGGCCTGGGTGAAGAGCCCTTCGATCACGACTCACCTCCAACGGACTCCGCACGTGCGAGCTCGATCACCATCGTGAAGCGAACCACGTTGCCGTCCTTCGACTGATCCTGAACGCGGATCTCGCCGAACGGCTCCACACCGGTGAACGCGTTCTTGAGCTTGTCGATGCTCTCGAAGTCCGCGCAGTGGCCTTCGAGCGTGACTCGCGAGCCCTCGAGCGTCATGCCGTCGAGCGTGACGTCGACGTCCTGGGGCGCTGCGGCCGAGAGCGCGCGCAGCACCTCCGCCGGCGGGGCGGAACTGGAGAAGACGGCCAGCTTCTTGTCGAGGATCCCGATCTGTTGGCGCGTCTGCGCTTCCGGGTCCTGGATGGGCACGTTCTGGAACTCGGTGCGGAAGATCTCGACCACCTGGCCGCGCACCGCTTGAGCCTGCTGGCGCAGGCTCAGGTAACGCACCACGTAGCTCACGATGCCCGCGATCAGCATGATCGCGATCGGCAGCGCGAGCGGTGCGACCCGGCGCGCCACCTCGCGGACGTCGCGGCCGTAGGCATGGGCGCCGTGGCGGAAGTTGAGGGAGCTACCACGGGCTCCGCGAGCACCGCGTAGCGCCAGGCCGTACGCGACCGCGGCGTCCGGCCACCAGCCGGCCTCCCCGGATCCACCCTCGGGTGGCGCGGCGAGGGCGGTCTCGACCCCAGCGCGCGCAGCCACTGCGCGCTCGAAGCCGCGAGCGCGCGCGGCGCCACCGACCAAGACCACGCGTTCGATGGAGAGGCGCTCCTTGAGCTCGATGGCTCGCAGCGAGAGCGCGATGTCGTCGGCGATGGCGCCGTAGGCATCGCGTAGCGCCGCGGCGGCGGCACCGTCGTCCTCGCCGTCAGCGTCCGTGGCGCTCCCCGAGACGTCGACACTCGCGGAGAGCGCCAGCTTGCGCTCCTCGGCGGCGTCGGGCTCGAGGCCGAGGCGTGCGGCGAGGGCGTCACTCACGGAGCGGCCCCCCGCCGGCACCGTACGCACCGCCACCAGCCGCTCTCCGTCGATCACCAGCACGCGCGTGGCGGACCCGCCCACGTCGACCAAGGCGCGCACGCCGCCGGCCGGCGCCAGCGCCAGCGCACACGTCCACAAGGCCATCACGTCGAGGTCGACGATGCGGGGCTCGAGCCCGGCGGCCGTCGTCGCCTCGAGCAGCGCCGTCAACACCGCGGTCGGAGTGACGGCGGCAGCGATGCGTGCGCCCTGCTTGTCGCTCGAGAGGATCTGATGGGTGAGGTGCTGGTCGTCGATCGCGCCGGGGATCAGCCCCTCGACCTCTCCGCCCACGGTCTGCTCGATGATCTTGGGATTTGCGAAGGGCATCGGGAAGAGCAGCAGGCTCGCCGAGTCGCTGCCCAGCGCGGTCACGATCGACTCGTAGGGCCCCTTGCTGGCTTCGCGCAACTGCGTGAGGCGATCCGCGAGCGCTGCGCCCTCGGCACCGTCGCGCGGCACGCGCACGGACCACAGCACGGTCGGCGTCCGTCCGCTCGCCACCGCCACCGCCTTGAGCGCGGTGTGTCCAACGTCGATTCCCAGGGTGATCGGCATGTTCCCTCGTGACCGTGCGGAAGACGACCGTTCAGGTCGCTCGCCAGTAGAGCAGCTCCGTGACGCCGTCGGCGTTGCGATTCACCACGGCCCGGAGCAGCTTCAAGTTCTCGGGCTGCGTGGGCGTGTCGCCGTCGTCCGAGCTGGGGATCAGGCTGGCGCTGCTCGAGATGGTGAAATGCGTGGAGTTGGTGCGGAAGAGGGGCAGAACCTCTGTCTTGAGCTGCTCCTCGGACATCCAACCGAGGATGTTGCTCGAGAGGTAGCCCTCGAGCGCGTTGTCTTCCTTGCCTTCGACCTTTTCGAACGGCTGGTCGGTGCGGCGCTGTATCAAGTCATCGAGGAACGCCGCGTCAGCCTCGGGGATGATCGCCGCCAGCACCTCGCGCGGCGCGGTGTTGACGTTCACTTTCGCGTCGCTCGAGTACGGGGTGACGAGATCGGCGAGAGCGCGAAAGACCTTGGCGTCGATACCGCGCACCATGCGCAGCTCGTCGAGGGTGCTCAACGAGCGGTTCTTGGTCTTATAGGGCGGCTTCAAGCGTTCGTAGAAGGTGATCTCGGCCCCGTCGGGGCCGTAAGGAACGTCGGCGGGATCGAGCCAGTCGACGAGCGCGGGGGCGACCTCCGGAGGCGCTTCGACGGCTTGCAGCAAGTGCGTGAACGCCTTGTAGAGTGCCTCGTCGACGTCGTATTCGAGCTGTGCTGGCTGTCCGGTCGGCTGCCCCGAAGGCGGAGGGGTGGTCTTCTTGACGAGTGAGTTGAGCGGGAACTTCCGCTCCTCGTCGACGATGGAGAGCGACACCAGCGCTTCGTCCACCGGATAAGCGATGGGCGCGGCCCAAGTCTCGCTGGGTGCGTCGTACTCGTTGTCGCGCGCGTCCTCGGTGAGAATCGACCGCGCCGCTTCCACGCCCGACTTGGCGAGGTAGTAAAAGCGCGTGTCGAGCGCCACGTTGGTCGCGATCTTGGCGTCGATCCGCGTCAGGTACTGGGTTTCGATCTGAATGCTCGCCACCACCGCGATGATGAGCAGCACCAAGAGCAAGGCGACGCCGCGCTGGGCGGAACGTCCGCCCCGCACCATCCGGCGCTCGGCCCAGTGCCTTCCGATCCGCATCCGCTCAGCGCCCAAGGACCACCTCGGTCGGCGGCGGCTTGGCGAGCGCCAAGCGCGTCACCGACGTGAAGGCCACCTCGCGGCCGCCGGCGTCGGCGAGCACGAGCGTGGTCTCCACGGCTTGTGGCAGTACGCCGGTGTTCACGTCGTCGCTCAGCGTCTGGCCTTGGTCGTGGGCGAGCTGGTCGCCCTGGGCGCGGGCATCCCAGCGCTCTTCGAGGGTCTCGCTGCCGTCGAAGTAGCGGAAGTTGAGCGCCAACACCTTGTCGCTCAGGATCGTGAGCACGCCGCCTTGCTCGTGGTCGTCGTCCAGGTACGGCTTCTCTCGGCGCGTGAGCAGCGGTGCGCGGGTCTCGGGGTCGGGGCGGATCTGATATTCGACCTCGGCTAGGTCCGACTCGGGCGCGTTGGGGTCGAGGGCCAGGTGGTTGAGGGTCGCGAACACCAGCCGATCGGTCGGACGCCCCGCGGCACCCGTGCCGTCCACGCCGATCATCACCATGTTGGGATCGTCGGTGAAGATCGCGGCGCTTTCCAGATCGTCCTGGATCCGCTCCAGCACCAACCGGGCGGTCTCGTTGAGCTCGCGGCTCTCCTCGACGATCCGATAGGCGCGCAGGCCTTGATCGAAGGTCTGGTACACGCTGATCATGAGCAGCGCGAAGATCGCGATCGCGACGAGCATCTCGATCAGCGTGAAGCCGCGGGCGTCGCCGGCAACGTGCATCAGCGCATGCCTCGCCCGAGGGTGAGGTCGAGGTTGCCCTCGAGCACCTCGACCTCCCCCCCGATGGGGCTCACCACCAGCGTGTAGGCACCCTCGCCGTGCTCGCGGCCGAGGTGGATGATCGCTGGCTCGACGTAGCCGCGCGGCAGGAAGTGCACTTGCGCCACTCCCAAGCTGCGCAAGGCGCCGTCTTCCGCAGTGGTGCGTGCGCCTTGGAACACCACGCCGTCCGGAAGGCGGCGGATGGCGGAGAGCCCGCTCGTGTCCCGTGCCCACTCGCAGCGACCGGTCTCGTCGGGAACGCATTTCGACACCCAATAACGGCCGCCCTCGAGGTCGAGCTCGAGACGGTAGATGCCGCGGGTGGCGACGGACTCGCCGTGCACGTAACGGGCAGCGCCGGCGATCATGCGCGCCGCCGAGCGCAGCCGAGCGCCGGTGACGTCCTGGAAGGTCGGGATCGCCAGCGAGAGTGTGATGCCGAGGAGGAAGACCACCAGCAACAGCTCGATGAGCGTGAAACCGCGCGCGTCGCCGGGACGCGCCCTGAAGCAAGCCCGAAGCGCTTGCCTCACGGCTGGCTGATGCTGCCTCGGCGGGCTCGTCCAGCCCCCCGCCCCGCGAAAAGCGTGGGTGTAGTGGGGCCCCACCCCCGAGGCGCCTCGCGGCGCTCGTGACGCGCCTCTGGCGCGTGCCACGTCGGTCACCCGCGACATCGCGAGATTCCTCGACGCGCTCGTTTCACGGCTAGCGGCGGAGGAAGCTCGGCCTAGGGCAACGATCCGCCGCGTGTTCATTCGTCGGGCTGCTCGCGGGCGTCGTTCGGGCTGCGATCGGTGGGTTGATCGGCGGCGTTGCGGTCGACGACGAAGTTGGTGAGCAGGTAGTCCCGGGTCGTGCTGCCTTCCTGCCAGACCACCCACAGTCGCACCTCGCGCACCGTGGCGGCGTCGAGGCCGGGCGGTGGCTCGACCACCGATTGGCGCCAGCCGAAGCTCGCGGCGTTCTCGCCGAAGTCGCCCTCCGTATCACCCAGCTCGGGGAATCCCGCGAGCTCGACGCGCGTCATCCGTTCGCGGGCCAAGAGGGTGGCGATGGTCTTCATCTTGGCGCTGTAGGCGAGGTTCACGCTCGCGTTCATGCCGCCGAGCAGCGGAATCAACGCCAGACCGAGGAGCGCCACCGCGATCAGCACCTCGAGCAGCGTGAAGCCCCGCGGCGCCGCGCGCAACGCGGCGCGCGAACGTCGGGCCGTCCGCCGCAGGCCTGTCATGCGCGCGATCCCCCGAGCCGTCGTTCACTCGGTCAGGTTCCAGTTGCCGATCTCGGCATCGGCGCCTTCGCCGCCCGGCGCGCTGTCGGCGCCGTAGCTCCAGATGTCGATGTCGCCGTGCACGCCAGGCGACGCGTAGAGATAGGGATTTCCCCAGGGATCCAGGGGTAGACGCTTGATGTAGCCGCCGTCGCGGTAGTGCTTCGGAACGCGGCCTGTCGCCGGTGGCTGGAGCAAGGCCTGCAGGCCCTGATCGGTCGCCGGGTAGACGCTGTTGTCCATCTTGTACTGGTCGAGGGCACTCTCGATCGACTGGATGTCGCTCTTGGCCTTGGTGATCTTGGCCTTGGGAACTTCGCCGGAGACGTTGAGCGCCACCACCGTCGCGAAGATTGCGATGATGGCGACGACCACGAGGATCTCGATCAGCGTGAAGCCTCGATCGTCGTAGCGTAAGCCCGGCGAGCGCATCGCTGCGCGCCGCGCGTTCGAGTTGAGCTTCATGGGACGGTCCTCCTTCGCAACTGGCACGTGTTCACGTCGCGATCTGGTTGAGCTGGAAGATGGGTTGCAGGATCGAGAGCGCGATGAACACGACGATCCCGGCCATGATCAGGATGATGATGGGCTCGAGCAGCGACGTGAGACGCATCGTCGCCGTGGAGACCTCGTTGTCGTAGGCGTTCGCCACTTTGCCGAGCATGTCCTCGAGCTGACCGCTCTGCTCGCCGATCGCGACCATGTGGATGAGGATCGGCGGAAAGACGCCGCTCGCCTTGAGCGGTGCCGAGATGCTGGCGCCTTCCTGGATCAAGCCAAGCGCATCCTGGATCGCGTCGGCGAGCACCCGGTTGGCGACCACCGCCTCGACGATCTCGAGCGCTTTCAAGATGGGAATGCCGCTCGCGAGCAGGGTTGCCAGCGTCCGTGCGAAGCGCGCCACCGAGATCTTGAGCAGCAGCTCGCCGAAGATCGGCATGTGGAGCTTGACGCCGTCCAGGCGGCGGCGTCCGCGCTCGGTCTTCCCGTAGCGACCGAGCGCAACCAGCCCCGCGACGATCGCCACCACGATCACCCACCACCACGCACTCAGGAAATCGCCGATGGCGATGAGTGTCCGGGTGAGCGGCGGCAGCGTCTTGTTCATGGTCATGAAGATCTGCTTGAGCTGCGGGATCGCCTTGGTGAAGATCAGGAACACGATCACGCCTGCGACCGTGAGCATCAGCGCCGGGTAGGTGAGCACCGCCTTGATCTTGGCGGTGTTGCGGGCGTGCTCTTCGAGGTAGTCGGCGAGGCGCACCAGCACGATGTCGAGGGCGCCCGAGGCCTCGCCAGACTTCACCATGTCCACGAAGAGCTCGGGGAATATTCGCGGGTGCTCGCGCAACGCGTCGGCGAGGCTCACGCCTTCGTTGACGCGCTCACGCACCTTGGTGAGGGCTTTCTGGAGGCTCTCCTTCGACTGTTGCTCGAGCGTCGCCTGGAGTGCTTGGACCAGCGGCATGCCGGCGCTGGTGAGCGTCGAGAGCTGGCGCGCCACCACCGAGACGTCCATCACGTTCACGGTCTCGAACAGTGACCGGAAGCGAAATCGTCTTTCCAGGAGGCCGCTGTCGGCCACGGCCGACTCGGCGACCAAGTCGCTCGCGAAGATGCCTTGCTTGCGCAGCTTGGCGCGCGCGGCGCGCGGGCTGTCGGCGTCGATGATGCCCTTGGCGGGCTTTCCCTTCTCGTTGACGCCGCGGTATTCGAAGACGGGCATGGGCGGTCACACGGCGCTGGGAGAAGCGCGCCTCACATCACGTCCTGGGTGACGCGGATCACCTCTTCGATGGTGGTGACGCCGGCGAGCGCTTTGCGCGCACCGTCGGCGCGCAACGTGAGCATGCCGCTCGCCATGGCGGCGCGGCGCACGGTGGCGGTGTCGCCGCGGCCGAGGATCGCGTCGCGTACGGCTTCGTTGACCACGAAGAGCTCGTAGATGCCGGTTCGTCCCTTGTAGCCGGTGCGCATGCAGGCGTTGCAGCCCGAGCCCTTCCACATCACCCCATCGGGCAGATCGGTGAGGGTGAGGCCGATCTCCTCGAGCTCGCCGACGGCGGGCTGATAAGGCTTCTTGCACTGCGGGCAGATCACCCGCACCAAACGTTGGGCCAGCACGCCGAGCAACGACGATGCCACCAGGAACGCCTCGACGCCCATGTCCACCAGGCGCGTCACCGCGCCCGGCGCGTCGTTGGTGTGCAGGGTGCTGAAGACGAGGTGGCCGGTGAGCGACGCTTGGATGGCGATCTCGGCGGTTTCCAGGTCGCGAATCTCGCCCACCAGGATCACGTCCGGATCCTGGCGCAGGATCGAGCGCAGGCCGCTCGCGAAGCTGAGCCCGATCTTCGGATGGACCTGGATCTGGCCGATCCCGCGCAACTGATACTCGACCGGGTCTTCGACGGTGATGATGTTCTTGTCGACCGAGTTGATTCGGGTGATGCCCGCGTAAAGCGTGGTGGTCTTGCCGCTGCCGGTGGGGCCGGTCACGAGCAAGATCCCGTTGGGGCGGTGGATCAACCGCTCCATGGTGTTGCGGTGATCCTCGAGCAAGCCGAGCTGCTCGAGGTCGAGCACCACGGTGGCTTTGTCGAGCAAGCGCATCACGATTCGCTCGCCGTGGGCGACCGGGATCACGCTGACGCGGATGTCGATGTCCTTGCCGCCGATCTTGATGCGGATGCGTCCGTCCTGCGGCAGCCGTTTCTCGGCGATGTTGAGGCCCGCCATGATCTTGGCGCGCGAGGTGATGGAGCTCTGGATGCGCTTGGGCGGGCGCAGCACGTCGTGGAGGATGCCGTCGATGCGGAACCGCACCACCAGCTCGCGCTCGAAGGGCTCGATGTGGATGTCGCTGGCGCGCTCCTTCACCGCCTGCGCCATGAGCGTGTTGAGCAACCGGATGATCGGCGCTTCGCTGTCCGCGTCGAGGAGGTCTTCGGGTTCTTCCAGCTCGTGGGCGAGGGTGTCGAGGCTCTCGATGTCGAGGTCCTCGATCATGTCGCGCGCCGAATCGCCGGCGACGTCGTAGGTGCGGTTCACCACGTCGAGGAGTGCCTTGGGCGAGGTGACCACCAGCCGCGGGCGCGCGCCCACCAGCCGTGCCACCTGATCGATGGCGGTCAGGTCGAGGGGATCGGTCACCGCGACCCGCACGGCGCCGTCTTCCCGCCCGAGCGGCAGCAGCCCGAAGCGTTTGGCGAACGCGATCGGCACCAGGCTCACGACCTCGGCGTCGATTTCCTGGGTCGCGAGGTCGCCCACGAACGGAAGGCCGAGCTGCTGCGAGAGCGCCTCTCCGAGGTCGGTCTCGTCGATGCGCTTGAGGCCGATCAGCACCTCGCCCAGCCGGCCGCCTTTTTGGGCCTGGAGGGCCAGCGCCTCGTCGACCTGCTCGGCGGTGACCACTCCCGCGCGAACCAGAAGCTCGCCGATGCGTAGGCGCGCGACCCGCGTCACGCTTCTTCCTCGCTCTCGGTCCACAGGATCGTGGGCGCGCTGCCGGTTCGGCCCTTGGGCTCGAGCACCTTGGCACGGACCAACTTGCGGGCGTCGCTGGCGAGCGCCACTTGGAACGCGGCGCTCACCTCGCGAGCATTGCGTGCTGCATCCACCAGATCGAGGGAGATCTTGATCTCGTGGTCACCTCCCGCGACTCCGTTCACGAACAGCATCAGCGGTGCGGGAGTGTCGAGGAGGCCGGTGTCGGCGTGGCGCGAGAAGACGAGCTCGCCATCCACGTAGACGAGAAGCCCGATGACTCGCTGCGATTTGCCGGCAGCGGTCTGGACGCTCAACGTGAGCGGGCTCGACTCGAATCCAGGAGGAGGCACCGGCCCGAGCGCTGCGCGGACCGGGCCGCTTCGTTCCGGTGAGAGCGCGCGACCACGCCGCTCGGCGGTGGCGCCCGAATCCGGGGGCGCCGCGCCTGGACTCGCCTCGGTGTCGGCGTCCGGCACGACCTCGAGGCGGCTCGGCGCCGCGGGTGGGGGCGGCGCGCTCACCACGGTCGCGGTCGTGGCCGCCGCCGCAGCTGCCGCTGCGCCGGCCGTTGCACGCGGGGCGAGCTGTGACGTTGGGCCGACGGCAGGAGGCGCCGTGCCGTTCGGACGAGTGGGGATGAGCCCGCCCGGCGCTGCACCCGGGCTCGAGGGTGTCGAGCTCTCGACGCCCTCGGTGGTGCGGCCATCGACGGCGCGCGGCGGCGTGTACGTGAAGGTCTTCACGGGAGCCACGGGAGCGTCGGCTCGCGGCGGAAATTGCTCGCGATGCCGATCCATGTAGCGTTCTGCGGGATTGACCTGGGTCGAGCCCTGGTAGAACTCGTTGGTGTCCTGGCGCTTGTTGTTGGTGATCGACGTCAGGTCGGTGTCGTCGCGGATCACGTGCGGCGTGAGCAAGATCATGAGATTGACCTTCTCCGCACGATCCGTGTTCACCGCGAAGAGCCAACCGAGATAGGGGATGTCGCCGAGGTAGGGGATCTTCGATTCGGTGGTGGTGGTGCGATCCTGGATCAGGCCGCCGATCGCCACCGTCTGGTTGTCCTTCACGATCACGCGCGTCTCTGCCGAACGCTTGGTGGTCGTGGGACCGAGGCTGGTGAGCACCTCGGTGTTGGAGGTCGGCACCACCGCCGAGACCTCCTGGAAGATGTCGAGGCGCACGTAGCCGCCTTCGCTGATCTGCGGCGTGAGCCGAAGCGTGAGCCCGACGTCCTGGCGTTCGACCGTCTGTACGGGGTTGACCCCGCCATTCGAGAACACGGTGCCGGTGGGGAACGGCACCGTCTGGCCCACGACGATCTGCGCTTCCTCGTTGTCCGTGGTCAGGATGTGGGGCGTCGAGAGCACGTTGACGTTCGAGTTGGCCGAGAGCGCCTGGATGAGTGCCGCGACCGCCGGCACTTCGACGGTGTTCCCCTGGGCGTCCTTGATCTGGACGGTCTCCGTGGACGTGAGCGCGGCTCCGAAGCCGGCGGGAAAGCCCGTGATCGGGTCGGCGAGCACGCTGCCGATCGGCGTGTCACCCAGGGTCGAGCGCACCAGCCCGACCATGTTGCCGTCGCCGGTGAGCGACGAAGCTTGCACGCCGAGGGTCTGCGAGTCGTCGAGCGAAACTTCCAGGATCGCCGCTTCCACGAAGACCTGACGGCGCCGGACGTCGAGCTCGTCGATGACCGGTCGCAAGACCCGGAAGTCCTCGGGCGACGCCGAGACCAGCAGCGAGTTGGTTGCGGGATCGGCCGTGACGGAGACCTGCCCGGTGAACTGCTCGCCCGCCTCGGCCGCGGCACGCGTGACGCCGCTCGTGGAATCCGAGCGATTGAGGGTGGAGGTGGAGCCGAGCGTCGAGCCGAGACCCGCCACGTTGCTGCTGGTGCTGCCCAGGCTGCTCGAGCTCGAGAGGCGGCTCGAGGACGACGAGAGGCTGCGGTTGCGCGAGCTCGATCGCGAGCTAACCCCTCCCCCACCGCCGCCGCCCAGCAACTGAGC
>CAYVDO010000254.1:4945-11951 GCA_964450125.1 uncultured bacterium | reverse complement strand
CGAGCAGTCGGTACCGGAGGGTGGCCTGGTTGATGTCGGGATCGAACGCGACGATCTCCGCATCGCGTGCGAGATCACGCTGACGACGCCGGCAGCGCATGAGCTCGCGAACGTCGAGAAGTGCCTCGGATCCGGGTATCACGAAGTGATCGTCTGCTCCCCCGAGAAGCGCACTCTCGACAAGGCGAGGGCGTTGATCTTGGACAGTCTCGCTTCAGGCGACCGCGACCGCGTGGTCTTCATGAAGCCGGAGGAACTGCTGTTCCGTCTTGACACCCACGCCGCTTGCCGGAAGAGCAGAGAGCAGCGCGTCAAGGGCTACAGGGTCAAGGTCAAGTATGAGCCGGTCGAGGACGAAGCGGCGCAGGCGGCGAAGCGCGAGGCGGTGGCGCGGGTTATCCTGGATAGCTTTCGAAAGATGAAGGCATAGGAATAGCAGCATAGGTATGGTGAAGAAGTCAAAATCCACAATCGACACAGCTTGCGGATTCACCCTTGCATTCGAGGTGATATGATGGAACCAGAATATCTCAATGCGTTGCGTAACTGGGGGACCGAGCTGATTCAATCAGTCCTTCATCCAGTGACGGTAATCGGCACTCCAGTTTTTCTCCTCGGACTAATTGTCCATCTTGTGTCGAGTGCCTTCCGCAAGGATACATTCCAAGGCGTCCGCGCCGCGGCAGGAGCACTACTCCCACTCATTTGCATGACGTTTCTTTTCGTTTTTCGACGAGAGTTCATCAATATCATGAGCCCCGACTCTCTCTGGCCGCGATTCGTTATGTCTTTGATATGGGGCATGATTGCAATGGGAACCGTGAGTCTCGTCCGAATGTATGATGTCGATATTCCGGCGGGCGAGTGCGTATTGTCGTCTACATTTTCAATTCTTGTGTTTGGATATGTTGGCCTGTCAGATTCTCGAATTCTCGTGTATTATTATGGTGTGGTTTGTGGTCTCTTGTTGTACATCGTAATCTTCGGTTTTCCGGGTCGAATTCGATCGCGAGAGATTTAGTGAACGCAGAGTCATCCAGTCTGAACGTCTGAATGTTAGGCGTGCTCGTCGTGCGCGTCTGTTGTGGCGTTTGGCGACGGTTCGCGCGCAGCCGATTGCGCAAGCGATGAGGGGGCTGGATTCGATATGAAACATGATGAGGGAAGCATATGTTATATGCTTCCCTCTTAAACGCGTGATCACCACGCCCGCGCCTGGCAGCACCGAGCTTGTTGATCGGCCTGTTCCACTCAAAGTGGAATCGCTCGTGAGTGCGAGTAGAAGTCGCCGCAGGGCGTGATGATGAGATGATCGAACACCTTGATCCCGATGATGTCGCCGGCCTGGTCGAGTCGGCGCCGGATCTCGACGTCTTCTGCGGACGACGCGAGGCTACCGCTCGGGTGGTTGTGGACCGTGATGATGCCGTTCGCCCCGTTCAGGATCGCCTTCTTGAAGACTTCACGCGGGTGAACGAGGGCGGCCCTCACGGTCCCCACCGACACGGGATCCCGTTCGAGGATCTGGTGGTTCGTGTTCAGATGGAGCACCCAGAAGCATTCCCGGTCGGCTCTGGCCTCCTCCCGGAACAGATCAGCGAGGATATGTGGCGAGGAGTACCTCACATCGGACTCCGCCTCGCAGACGATGGGAAGGTCGAGCGTCAACCTCATTGACCTCCGCTGCCTCCTTGTGGGTGCGGGGGTCATCGACCGATGCTCTCGCGCACTGTGCTGAGCGATGTTGGAGACCAGTACAGGTCTCGCTCGATCGTGAGCCCACCAGGTCCCCGGACTTCGAGAAGTTCCGACAGGACCCAGTACCCCAGCTCGCACTCGTGGCCATCGACGAGACCGAAGAACCGTACGTCGGAAGCTTTTGAATCATCGAAGGGAACGATGTTCCCGTCTCCATCCTCTGCGCTTCCTTCGGTTGCGTACCACGTCCAGCTTGTCCAGGGCGTGAAGAACTTCAGGGTCACGAGTGGGTCGGGAGTGTTCTCGGTTGACCCAAGAGGTGCGAGCTTCGCTGCTACTTCCTTCGGCAATATCTGTTGCTTGTCCATCACGGCGTAGCCTCCTGTGGTTTCGGGTGCAGCACCGATGATTCGGTGCTGCTTTCAATGGTACGGATTCCCCGAAATCACAGAAGATGGGCAAAATTGCTGCTCGGTCGGTTGATCGCCTTCCTTTGTGCGAATCGACGTACCGCCTACGATGAAGGCATGGTGAGACGAACCTCGGACAATCAGCGCTCTTCACGCATTGGAGTCACAAACTTCCGAAGGGATCGGCGGGTGTTTGGGATTCAAGAGCGCGACCGCGGCGGACACGTCTACATGTTGGGAAAGACGGGTGCTGGGAAGTCAACCCTCCTGTTGAACATGGCGATTGCCGACATCGCGGAGGGCGTCGGTGTCGGTCTCATTGATCCTCACGGCGATCTCGCGGAAGCGATCTTGGATCGCGTTCCACGCGATCGCATTGATGACGTCATCTACATCAACGCCGCGGACCTGGATCACCCGGTCGCCTTCAACCCACTCCGAAAGGTGGCGCCCACTCAACGTCACCTCGTGGTCTCGGGTCTCATCTCGATCTTCAAGAAGATCTGGCCGACGTACTGGGGACCAAGGCTGGAACACGTGCTTCGGCATGTCCTGTTCACACTGGTGCAGTATCCGGGCAGCACGCTCCTCGACATCTCGCGGCTGCTCACCGACACGGACTTCCGCAAGGCGGTGCTACCTCGGATCGAGGGCGACGAGATTCTGGAGTTCTGGCGTAACGAGTTTCAGAAGCTCTCGTACCGATCGCAGTCGGACGCGATCGCGCCGATCCTGAACAAGGTCGGTCAGCTTCGAACAGCGCTGCCCTTGCGAAACATCCTGGGCCAGTCCACGAACACCTTCAGCGTTCGGGGCGCGATGGACGAGGGCAAGGTCATCATCGTCAACCTCGCCAAGGGCAAGGTCGGCGAGGACAACGCTGCCTTCCTGGGCTCAGTCCTCGTGAGCCAGATGCAGCTTGCAGCGGCAAGCCGCGCCGACATCCCCGAGGTCGACCGGAAGCTATTCCATCTCTATGTCGACGAGTTCCACAGCTTCGTGACGCTTGCGTTCGCCGACGCTCTCGCGGAGTCAAGGAAATATGGCCTGTACCTCACGCTCGCACACCAGTACCTCGGGCAGCTTGAGGAGGAAATCCGAGCCGCTGTGTTCGGGAATGCAGGAACGATGATCTCGTTCCGGGTCGGGGCCGAGGACGCCAGGATGTTGGCAAACGAGTTCTTGCCCGTCGTGACCGAGGAGGATCTCATCCGCCTGCCCAACTACGACGTGTACCTGAAGATGCTGATCGACGGGATGCCGTCGCGTCCGTTCAGCGCGACGACGCTACCGGCCTCAGGAATCGGCGCCTCGCTGAGGGATGAGATCGTAGTGCGATCAAGGGAACGGTATGGCCGGAGTGTCGCGATAGGGTGAACTCATGCTGGCTCGGGTGGCTCGGAAGCCCCTCCAAATTTAAGGGAATGACTGTCGTATCGGGTGTAGGTGCTGTGGCTCTCTTTCGGCAGGGAGCCATTAGTCGAGGGGGACGAGTGCGCCCTCCTGACGTTCACCGCCACACCAGTACCACGTGTGATCCAGAGCCTGTCCCCGATACTTAATGTAGAGTTGAAGCCAATCCGCGGGACCTGCGCCTGCCGCGGTGATGATCATTTCTTTCCCCTCGTGATGGGCGTTGGCTCGAAGAGATTGAAAGTTTTCTATGAAGGCCGCGCGTGTAAAGGAGTCGATCTTTCGACAAGCTGTGGCACTTTCTGCGGAAGGATCCTGAAAGAATACCCAAACCCGCGTCACGCCCTGGGGCACGTCGAGCGCCGCCGAAGGGTCCCCATTGGGTAGCTGTTTTGGGGGTGTCGCGCGCTGATTTGCAATTCTTGCGATGTCCGCGGAAAGTGCGCTTTTGAGGTCGCGCTCCTGCTCTGGGGTCAAGGATTCACTCGGCGCGGCACTGCGGGCGGCTTCGAGCCCGCGAGAAACTGCCGTTTCCGTTTTGAGCTGGTCCAGCGGTCCGTTGAAGGCTTTTAGGTACTCGTGAACGGCCTGCTCAGCCGCGTCAATCGCGTGATCTCCAATCTCGGCTCTAATCTCTACCGGAAGACTCACGATGGATGGGTTGTTTACGGTTGTAGTGTTGCCGATTGCAAGGCAGCCATTCAGTGCGAGAAATACGAGAACGAGAAATAGAGGAACCGTCCGCTTCAGTGATGTGAGCGATGTTTGCAAAGTTATTAGCGAGCGGTTGAACGAGACGCGCTTGGTAACCATTTGGCTCGTGCCTCCTGATTCAGATTAGCAGTTCTTCCAAGGCTTGAATGCAGCGACTTGGTCGACGACCCAACGCGGATGGAGGAGTATGGTTCCACCCTGATGTGTGGGGAGCCGGTGAGTATGAGAGCAAGGACACACCGCTACGAAAGTTGGCGCTCGAAAATCGCAGGTCGAGGGAGGGCCGGACGGCACTCTACAGGAGCTATCCCCGTAACGCGAGGCAGATTTGGCCGGACGGGCGGTCGGCTCGCCTAAGGTCCTGGAGTGGACCATCCGCGGCGCGGTGGTAAACTTCGTATCTTCCGGGGAGGTTCCCATGCGCGACAACAAGTCTGTCGGCATCTGGATCAGGGTATCGACCGAAGACCAGGCCCAGGGCGAATCCCCTGAGCACCACGAGAAGCGCGGTCGCTTCTACGCCGAGTCCAAGGGCTGGAACGTCCGCGAGGTCTACCGACTCGACGGTGTCTCCGGGAAGGCAATCATCGACCACCCAGACGCCAAGCGGATGTTGGCGGACGTTGCGGCTGGTCGTATCTCGGGGCTCATCTTCTCGAAGCTCGCCAGGCTTGCCCGGAACACCCGGGAGCTTCTTGAGTTCGCCGACCGCTTCGAAGCTCACGGCGCGCACCTCATCTCGCTGCAGGAGGCGATCGACACCTCAACACCTGCAGGTCGGCTCTTCTACACGATCATCGCCGCGATGGCGCAGTGGGAACGGGAGGAGATCTCAAGCCGTGTCGCAGCCTCGGTCCCCATCCGCGCGAAGCTCGGAAAGCCGCTCGGTGGTGCGGCCTCGTTCGGGTACCAGTGGGTGGACGGGAAGCTGGTGCCGGACGAGAAGGAAGCGCCCATCCGGGCGCTCATCTACGCGCTGTTCCTGGAGCACCGGAGGAAGAAGACGGTCGCTCGAATCTTGAACGAGCGCGGGTTTCGCACCCGGAACGGGAGTCCGTTCTCGGACACCACCATCGACCGACTCCTCGACGACCCCACGGCCAAAGGTGTGTATCGAGCCAACCACACGAAGAGCCTGGGCTCGGGCAAGAAGTGGGTGAGGAAGCCCGAGGACGAGTGGGTCCTCCGGGAGGTTCCTGCCATCGTCTCGGCGGATCTCTGGGACCGGTGCCAGGCGATCCGGGTCGAGCAGGAGAAGGCGGGCAAGCGCCAGACCAAGAAGGTCGTCCATCTGTTCACCGGGTACGCCTTCTGCCAGTGCGGGGCCAAGATGAACGTGCCCTCGAACTCTCCGAAGTACATCTGCGTCAAGTGCCGGAACAAGATCCCCGTGGGCGACCTCGAAGAGGTCTTCCGAAGTCAGCTCACTGGCTTCTTCTCCTCTCCGACCGAGATCGCCGGCTACCTGGAGAAGGCCGACGAGACGATCAAAGAGAAGGAGGCGGTCCTGGCCAGTCTGATTTCCGAACAGAAGAAAGTCACGGCCCAGAAGGACAAGGTGTACAGCGCCTACGTCGATGACGACATCGATCAGAAGACCTTCGGGCGGCAGTTCCGGCCGCTCACGGCCCGGCTCGATGAGATCGAAGCAGAGATGCCTCGGCTCCAGGCAGAGATCGACTTCCTCAGGATCAATCTCCGATCCTCAGACGTGGTCCTCGAAGAAGCCAGGGATCTCTATTCCCACTGGCTAGCTCTCGAACCTCAACAAAAACGAACCCTTATCGAATCCATCACCCAACGAATCACCGTCGGCTCCGCCGACATCTCAATCGACCTCTGTTACCTCCCCCCTCTCCATGAACACGTGGCGGAAGGGCAACGCAACTTCACCCTTGCGTTGACCTCAGGAGCATGCGGTGCGCGTGGCTCGGCCATCGAAGGCCGCGTAGGTATGTGAGCGCTTGGGGTGTTCGCCGCGGAGGCGTCGCGGCCGCGAATCGCTCCCACGGTGCGTTCTCGCCGAAAAAAGGAACGAGCCCGGACACGCTGACGCGTGCCGGGCTCGCGATCCGTCGGCAGGACTCAGAAGCCACCGACGGGTACGACGGAAAAGCAGGTGGATTCACGGCGCCGGAAGCCGTGCGTTCCGCGCTCAGATCCGCATCGGCATCACGATCGCCAGAAAGTCCGAATCGCCAACGATCCGGAAGGTTGCCTGCGACGCTGCATCGCGCACGGCTACGTCGACCGCCTTCGCGTCTGCAGCAATCTCCAACACGTCGAGGAGGTACCGAGCATCGAATCCGACGGTGAGCTCGGGACCGTCGTAGTCCATCGCGAGGCGCTCGGACGCTTCCCCTTGCTCAACATCGCTCGTTCGCACGAGCAGCTCCCCGGCGCTGAGCCCGAGGTGCACGGCCGGATTTCGCTTTGGAGCCACGATCCTCACCCGCTCGATCGCTCCCCGGAGCTCCGCGACCGCGATCCGTGCGCTCCGAGCGGGCGACCGCGGGATGATGCGCTCGTAGTCGGGAAACACTCCCTCCCCCGTGCGCGTCACCAGGGAGCCCTCGTCACTGCGGAAGCCGACCCGATCGGCATCCACGCGGATTTCGATCGTCGTCGTGCGGTTGAGTAGGGCAATCAGGTGCGGGACCACCGGCCCCGGAATGAGGATCCCGTCCTTCGGTAGCGTCGGGAATCCAGCGCGATCGATCGTATCCAACGCCAGTCGATGACCATCGGTGGCGACACAGCGGAAGCGATCC
>CAYVDO010000254.1:0-4935 GCA_964450125.1 uncultured bacterium | reverse complement strand
TCCCCTTTGGCATGCAGATGCACCCCGCACAGGTGAGCGCGCGTCTCGTCGCTCGAGATGGCGTGACGCACACGCCGCAACGCCCGCCCGAACTCCTTGGCCGGAACGGTGCCCACCTGGGCCTTCTCCGACACCTCCAAGAGCGTCGGATACTCCTCTGCCGATCCGGCCGGCAGCGTGAAACGCGTCGCACCGGCCTGCAGCATCACCCGTCCCGGCTCGACTTCTTCGAGGTCGAGCGCCGGTACGGATCGGAGCTTGTTGACCAGTGCTTGCAACGGCGCCAAGGGTAGGGCAACGGTACCCCGCCGCCCAACGCGAGCCGCCATCCATTCCTGACGGACCCAATCGAGATCCGTCCCCGCCAGCAAGACCCGATCCGCCTCTGCCACGCACAGCACATGGCTCAAGATCGGCGTCGGACTGGGCTGCCGAATCGCCTTCCGCACCCGGACGAGCGCACTCAGAAAATCTCCCGTCGCCACCCGGACACGAAGTGGTCCGGTACCCGGCAACGGATCGGGCGTCGTTACCGTCGCCCCCTCCGGGTTCGCCGGAGCGCTCGCTGGCACCACTGCGGCGGATGCAGCACACGCCGCCGCGGCCGCCCGTCGCTTCGGGGACATCGCCCGCACTTCGGTGGAGGGTGTCGGCTCCGTTTCTACCGCAGCGATTGCTGGCACCGTCGCCTCGGCCTCGCCGGGGATGGCACCCGATCGCACCTCCTCCCCGAGGATGTAGTCACACGCTCGCTGCGCCTGGGTCGCGCCACCGATCAACCACGTCGGATTCCCACCCAGGGCGCTCAGCCACCCGCGGATATAAGCCGCAGAGTTCGGGAGGTCGCCCCCGATCCCGGTGCGCTGCAACACGAAACACGCCCCGATCTCGGCGATGAGCTCCTCCCGCGAATAGTCCTCGCTCCCGAACGGCGCGAGCCGCTCGGGCAACGCCCGCGCCAGCCGGGACGTGTGCCCGGTCGCATGCACCGCCTCGTGAAAGAGGGTGGTCGCATACCCTGCGGCCTCGGTGAACGCCTCCCGTGGCGGCATCTGAATGTGATCGGTCGCGGGCCGGTAGTACGCCCGGTCCCCGCCCATCCCGATCGCGGGCGGCTTCGACATCGTTCGCACGATCCCGTCCGCCAGCGTCATGATCTCTGCCGCCGATCGCGTGACCTCCACCCGCGGCGGAACGAGCTTCTCGGGCAACTCGATGCCCGTCGTTTGTTCGAGATTGAACACCCGGTAGTACCGCGGCACGAGTCCCTCGGACCGCTGCATGCGCTCTCCATCCTCGTTGCCGTTTTGCCCTTCCTCATCCGACCCGCCGGACGACCTGCGCGTCCGCTCGAGCCAGTAAACGACCAGCCGGGAATGCTCCCCCGGCCGCACCCGCCCATTTCGTTCCTGAATCTGATTCCACGTGAGCCACACTGGACACGTGTGCTCGGCCAAGCCGAGCAAGATCCGGTTGACGCCCCGATACCGACGCCCGCTGATGTTGACGGGCTGCTGAAATCCCGTCACCCATGGCTTCCGCCACGGCACGACTCCCCGTTCCAACGCCTTCACGATCTGCTCCGTCACGATCGCGTACACCGTCTGCTTCGTTTCTGGGCGCATCGCCCCTCCAAAGACCGCGCGCCCGGACGCGCGGTCGAATGAATCGACCGCGGTCCAGGCCGCGTCCCCTTCGGGGATTCCGAGTAACTGCTTCCGCTACCCATCGTTCTGCGAGGTTCGCTCTCGTCCATTGCGATCCCGAACCCGTTCCAGCGCCCGTCCCTTCCCGCAGAAGGGAAAGCGCCATATCGGAGGCGGCGAAGCCGCCGAAGCCGCCGCAGCCGCGCCCAACTAGGGCCAGCCGAGCTCGGCCAAGCTCGCGTAACCCTCGTCGGCGACCACCACGTGATCGACGACGCGAATCCCGACGAGCTCTCCCACCTGTCGGAGCCGCCGCGTGATCTCGAGATCCTCCGGGCTGGGAGTGGGGTCCCCGCTCGGGTGGTTGTGAATCAAGATCACCCCTGCCGCGCTGTCGCGGATGAGGGGCTCGAAGACCTCGCGGGGATGAACCAGCGATGCCGTGAGACTGCCGATGCTGACCACGTACTCGCGAAACGGACGGCCCTTGCCGTCGAGTGCGAGTGCCAGGAACGTCTCACGCTTCTCGAACGTGAGCCGCTCCCGAAACGCGAGATACACCTCGTGGCCGGAGCGAAACCGGGCCTTCCGTGACAACCCTCCACGCCCGAGCCGCCGTGCGGTCTCGAGCGCGGCAGCCACCCGGGTCGCTCCCGCAGCACTCACCCCGGGTATTCGAGCGATCTCCCTGACGCTGGCGCGTGCCAGCTCCCGAAGATCACCGAAGCGCGCGATCAGTCGATGGGCGACCTCGAGACCGAGATCGTCCCCCGCACCGCGCGAAACGACGAGCGCCACGAGCTCGGCATCGCTGAGCGCCGCCGGCCCGTGAGCCCAAAGCCGAGACCGCGGCTGATCGGCCAGCGGCCAACGCATACGGGATGGCGCGGGGACTGCCCCGGCATCCGCCAAACCGTCGACCCCCTCGGAGCCGAGGGAATCGGCAGCTCGATCCCGAACCTGCGCACTCGCGGACTCCTCTCGACTCCGCGGACTGCGGTGTCCTTCCGTGTTCATGCGTGGATCTCCACGCGTCGCCTCCGACCGGGCGACGCAACAGGGTTGCGTCCGCCGGTCGGGGCGGGGGAAAAGCGAGTTCGTGGCCAAGGGAAGAAAGCCTCCCACGGCACCACGAGCGATGCTCGAGGAGCACACCCACTCACACGACGTGAAGGCGTGGGCTCGTCGGCATCGCAAGATCGAAAACCCGACTCGGTCGCGAAACGAGCGCATGCGCGTCGCACAGCGAGCGAGTCGAAAACCACCTGCTTTTCAAAGATCCGCACGCGGAGTCGAAACGGCGGCCACACACCGCCCCCCGAGCTCACCGTGCCCACACGGACCCCAGAACCGAACGTCCAGCGGTCCCTCGAACGCACGCGATGCGTGCACTCGAGGCAACGCCCGACACCTCGCTCGAGCAGATCCTGACGAAGCGCGCTCAGCCGGCGGGTTGAACCGCCCGCGCCACGCGACGAAATCCCGTTGCATCGGAGACTGCGCACACACGCGTCACCCCGTGCTCGCTTCCCGCCGGCTCCCGCGGAATCAGCGCAACCCCTGCCCAGAGCACGAGCGCTCCGCCGCCGCCCTCCCGATCGGAAAACCCCACCGCTCGCAGGCCGCGCGCCTCCACACGCACCACCTCCACCGCGCTCACGTCCGCACCGCCCATCACGCGAGCGCTCCCCCATCGAGCCCGGCTCCGATGACCGTCGGCAGCGGCACCGCACGCTCCGCCCCCGCAATCCCTTCGTCGACCTCGTCCCCGTCCGGACGCGCATCACGCACCGCGGATCCGACGCGAGCCTCCGCGACCCCCCGCGTGACCCGACACGTGAAGCTCACGGCCTCGAGCCACGCCGGCCCGACACCCGCCGATCGCATCCGGAGCGTCCCCACCGTCGACACCTGCGCCCCCGGCACGACCCCATCCACCCGTCGAGTGAGCTCGCTTGGCGACTGGGCTGTCAGAAGCCACGTGACCGTCTGCGCTCCCGTCCGGATCGTCACCGCACATCCCTGCGCCCGTCCCACCCGACACCGCCGCGGCTCGACCGTCACCATCCCCTCGGCCTGAAACCGCGCAAACGTGATCGGCGCCCGAAACCGCGGCGTGCCCTCCGGCACCCCGTCTCCAACCGGCACCAACACATCTCCCGCCTCCAGGTGCTGGACGAACGGGATCAGCATCGGCACCCGCATGCCTCCCACGTCGACGATCCGCGTGTCGAGCATCCCGGTCACCACCACCATCCGTCCGGGTGTGACCGCGCGCGTGAGCCTCTCCAGCGCCCGTGCATCCGACCGCGTCATCTGACACGGAATCGTCTCCGACCCCGTCGACACCTCGAACCGCGCCTGATGCACCCGCCCCCGATCCAGCGCCCGAATCGCCGCGCTCGTGACCGCCACTCCCACCACCATGAGCTCGTTTCCCATCGCCACCGATCCTTTCGTCCGTCCCTGCACCCCCTCAGGCCGCCGCGTCGATCGCTTCGGCATCGCCCTCGCGCTCTCCCTCGGCATCCCGATTCACCCCGGCCGCCGCATCCCGGAGGAAGAGCCGAATCGCCCCTTCCACCCGCGCCGTCGGCACCGCGTTGAGCAACACGGCGATGTGATCCTCCCGCGTGAACGCCACCCCCACGATCGTCTTCGCGGTCCTCTCCCCGCCCTCCACCGCGTACGTCCGATAGCTCGCGACCACGAATCGCGCCGGGAGCCCCTCCGGCAGAACCGCTTCCTCCTCCGAGCCCCGCGCCGGAAACAGGCTGAACCGGGTCTGCCCCTCGTGCGTGGCCGTCGGCACCGCGTGGAGCACGACGGAGATCCCGACCTCTCCGAGAAACCCCGTTCCCATCGCATACCAGCGCGTCTGCACCTGACCACCGGCGTCCAGAAACTCGCGGGGATAGCTCGCATCGAAACGAAGGCTGGATCGCGTAGGGGTCGGCATGGAGTCCTCCTCGGAGGGGTTTCGCGTCGAGGCGACGTGCCTCGCTACCTGAGGAAGGACACTCAGAAACGAAAAACGATCACTCAACGAAACGCGACTCACCACTCAGCCGAACGACCCGCAGCCGGTGCGCGGAATCACCGCGCACCCACCACCACCACCCACTCAACTCAGCCCGACGGAGGCTGTCTCGAGACCGAGACGACGAGCCGCCCGCGAGACGCGACTCTCCGAAAAGCCCAGACCGCTCGCGCCCCCGCCTCGGCATCGCCTCTGCAGTTCGGGGAGACCGTCTCACGGTCGCATCGGTACACCCATCTCGCATCGAAG
>CAYVDO010000253.1:0-11996 GCA_964450125.1 uncultured bacterium | reverse complement strand
TCGGTGGATAGCGTGATGGCCGAGCTGCGGCACGCGGTGGCACGGCATCAGCCGGCGGAGGTGAACTTCTACGACGAGATCTTCGCGCTCAAGGACACGTGGCTCGAGGAGTTCGCCGCGCGTTACAAGCGCGAGATCGGCCTGCCGTTCATGGCGTGCCTCTATCCGGGGTTCCTGCAGGAGCACCGCATCGCGCTGCTCGCCGAGGCCGGTTGCGTGAAGGTGGACATCGGCGTCCAGGCGGTGAACGAAGCGATGCGCCGCGAGATCATGCTGCGCAAGGACACCAACGAGGAGATCGCGCGCGGCATCCGCTGTCTCAAGTCGCACGGCATCACCGTCGCCGCCGAGAACATCGTGTCGACGCCGGGCGAGCGGGAAGAGCACCTCGTCGAGATGGCGCGCTTCTACAACGAGCTGCGTCCCGACATCCTCAAGTTCTATTGGCTCAAGTACTACCCGAAGACCGAGATGGTGGACGTGGCGCATCGCCTCGGACACATCGATTCCGCCACTCGCGACCGTTTTCATCGCGGCGAGGGCGGCAAGTCGATCGCCACCGGCGGCAGCCTGCCCAGCGCCAGCGCGCGCAAGTTCTACACGCTCTTCGTGCTGCTCCCGTTCCTCGAGCCCCGCACGGTGGATGCCATTCTCGACAGGCGCCTCTACCGCTTCCTGCCGAACCTGTGGTTCCCGCGAGTCTCGTACCTGATCTTGCGCTGGCTCAACCGCACGAAAGACCATCGATCCGAAGCCATCCTGCATCGCTACACGAAGCACTACCGCCACTACGTGCGGGAATGGTTGCACGAGCGCGTGCCCGCTCTGATCCGCCGGCGCACTCCGCTGCCCGCCTGAGCTCCTCCTTCGCTCGCGCTTGGTCCGTCCCGGCGCCGCCAGCGAGTCGCGAGCGCCGCGGGTGACTCGGCGGCAGGGCCCCGGCCGAGCTTTCCCGATGGGCGAGCCGGCGAAATCGGCGAGGGCGAAGCCAAAGTCGACGCAGTCAACTCAGTTCGGACGGGGCGGGAGTATGGAACAGACCCCCGAGGAGGCATCGGCAGGCACGCGCGAGTCGCCCCGGCGAGTCGTGCGCGCCTGATAAGCTCGCGCCGCGTAGCGCAGGACCCGTGGGCGAGCGGAGCGAACCGTGGAATTTCGAATCGACGACGCTGGGACGATGTGGGCCGACCTCGAGCTCGGCATGTCGCACACCGGCCGCAACAACCTGGCCGAGACGCCGCTGTTGAAGGTGGTCGGCGATCTGCGCTGGCTACACATGGCGCGGCTCACCGGCGTGGACAGCAGGGACGTCAAGGACGACCAGCTCAACCGCCTTTATGCGACGTTCTTCTACGTCGACGTGGTCTTCCCCGAGAGGACGCCGATGGCGCATTTCGGTGAGAACGACCGCCTCACGCTGGTGAACACGCTGCAGAGCTGGGACAACAACTCCATGCTCGATGGCTACCACTTCCTCTATCCCTACGAGTGGCCGGAGGAGAAGAAGGTGGCGCTTCCGGATGGCGCCGCCGCCGTCAAGCTCGGCATTCCCTACGTCCGTACGTCCAACACCTTCGTGCTCATGTTCCAGGGCGCGAGCTGGCTCAAAAAGGGCGTCCCGGCGCATCCCGGCATGGCCAAGATCCCGCGCGCCAAGGACTTCTTCGACTCCTACACGCTCATGATGAACGCCCACGAGAACGGGCGGTTCAAAGTGGCGCCCAAGATCATGAGCCCGCTCAACGACGAGCGATTGCACACCATCTACCAGCCGCTTCCCGATCGCGACCTGAACGGCGTGGGGCTACTCTACTTCGCGAACTACCCCACGATCCTCGATCTCGCCGAGCGCGAGCTGCTCTCCAGCAAGACGCGCATCCAGTTCGATCACCACCTCCTGGATCTGCGTACCGTGGTGCGTCGCCAGAGCGCCTACCTCTCCAACGTCACTCCCGACGACTCGGTGGACGTTTACATGGACGCGTGGATCGAGAATCCCTGGCTCAAGGCGGTGCGCGCCCCGGCCAATCCGATCCGCTTCTTCTTCAACTTCGAGATGTTCCGGCGCTCGGATCGCCGCAAGATGATGGTCTCCTCCGTCGAGAAGGTGATTTACGGCAAGACACTCGAAGAGGCGGGGCTGATGGACGCGCTCGCGACCCTCGCCTGAGCGCGGCAGCCGTCTGCTGCTCGCCCTCGGCGAGCGCTTCGCGGCACTGACCGGACCGGGCGATGCGCGAGCGTCATCACGTCTTCCTCGTCCCAGGCTTCTTCGGCTTCACCAACTTGGGCGAGCTCGAGTACTTCGCTCACGTGCGGCGCGCGCTGGCGCGGGAGGCCGAGCGCGCCGGCATCGCCGCTGCGATCCACGACGTTGCAGTGCCACCCACCGCCTCGATCCGCACCCGCGCGCGGGCGCTGCTCGTCACGCTCACGGAACACGTGCCACCGGACACGGATGCGGCCATCCATCTCGTCGGCCACTCGACCGGTGGCCTAGACGCTCGGCTCCTGGTGAGCCCTGGCGTCTCCCTCGGCGAAGGACCCGATGTCCCGGATGCGCCGGACGTCGAACGCGCCGCGGCGCGGGTCCGCAGCGTGCTCACGGTAGCCACGCCGCACCGCGGCACGCCGGCAGCGGCCTTCTTTCGCACGCTCTTCGGCCGTGAGTTGCTCGGTGCGCTGTCGTTGGTGACGATCGCAGCGCTCGGCGCAGGGCCTTTGCCGATGTGGACGCTGGCCACGTTCGCACGACTGGTACGGCGCGTGGATCGCGAGCTGGGGCTCGCGGGCGGGATCCTCCACGCGCTCGAAGAGCAGGTGCTGCGCGAACTCTCGGCCGAGCGCCGTCGCGAGATCGTCGAGTTCTTGCGCCAGGTCGCATCGGAGCAGGCACTCGTCACACAGCTCACGCCAGAGGGCATCGACCTCCTCAACGCGGCGATCACTGCGCGCCCCGGAGTGCGCTACGGCTCGATCGTGTGCCGTGCCCGGAGCCCTGGCCTCACCACGCTGTTGCGCGTGGGGCCGAGCCCGGCTGCCCTCGCGTCGCACGCGGTGTTCGCGGCGCTGCATCGGGTTACCGGTCGTGCGGCCGCCGTGCCCGAGGGCGCCTTCGACGCCGCTGAGCTCGCTGCGCTGCGCGTGGGATTCGGTGCCCTGCCCCGCGCGAGCGACAACGACGGCGTGGTGCCGACGCTCTCACAGCCGTGGGGCAAGGTGATCGCGGCGGTGTGGGCCGATCACCTCGACGTCCTCGGCCACTTCGACGGAGAGCGACGCGAGCCCGTGCACCACGATTGGCTGTCGAGCGGGACCCGCTTCACTGCGTCGTCCTTCGACGATACCTGGCAACGCGCAGCGGCTTTCCTGTTCGCCTGAGGTTTCCTGGCGGAGCGTCGCGCGACGATCGAAGCCGGGTCCACTGGCAGGTGCGTACGACGAAAAAAACGGGCCGGTGGCCCGATGGCCACCGGCCCGTCGCGCGTCCTCACGCGTTCGAATCAGCGATTGCGACGCGACCGCCAACCCAACACCAACAAGCCGAGCGGCGCGAGCACCAGGCCGAGGTCGACCGGGCTTGCGGCGCCCGCACGCGCAGCGATGCGGCTGCGGCAGCCGCCGGTGCACAGGTCGGCCACCGCGTTTCCTGCTTGCACGAGACCGTTACCGTAGTAATCGTCGCGCCCTGGATCGCCGAGATCGAGCGACGTCGACGTCAGCGCGTTGCGCACCTTGGCAGGGGTGACGTTCGTGCCGCACGAATAGAGCAGCGCGGCCACACCGGCCACGTGCGGCGTAGCCATCGAGGTGCCGCTGAAGAACGCGTAGTCGGACGTGCTGACGCTCATCGAGATGCCCTCGCCGTCGCCGAGGGTTTGGAGCAGATCGCCGTCTTCCTGCGACAGCGACACCACGATCAGCGGGGTCGTGCCGTTGAGTGTGGCGTTGAAGTTGCCCGGGGCGTTGTTCGAGATGATGACACCTGCCGCACCCAGCGACGTGGCATAGGCAACCTTGTCGGCGAACGAGGTCGTGCCGCGGCGAATGTGGGCGATGTTGCCGGCCACGGCCGCAGGGCAGGTGTTGCCCGCGGTGCCGTCGCCGATCCCGCAGTAATACACCTGAGCAGAGAGCGTACCGGTGGACGTTCCGTCCACGGGATTTGCGGCGTAGTCGTTGCCGACGAAGTTGACCCCAGCGATCAAGCCGGTGCCGAGTGGCACCGTCGACAGCACGTCGACTCCCGGTGCCGCGATGTCGATGGTCGGGCCGTATTGCGAGAAGCTGGCGCGCGTCATGGTGGAGTCCACCGCCGCCACCGAGATCGCGCTCGCGTACGCCGCCGGATAGCTCTTCCCGTCCGTGCCGTCGTTGCCTGCCGCGGCGATCACCGTCACACCTGCTGCCACCGCCGCATCCACCGATGCCTTCATCACCGCGGACGGCAGCGGCCCGCCCAAGCTCATGCTGATGACGTTGGCGCCGTTGGCGACGGCCCAGTCGATGCCTGCCGCGATCTCGCTGGTGGGGCCGCTTCCGGCGTTGCTGAGCACCTTGCCGATCAGCAGATCGGCCTCGGGCGCCACACCCACGACACCCTCGGTGTTGTCGAGCGCCGCGACCGTGCCCGAGGTGTGGGTGCCGTGACCGTTGCCGTCCGCGACGTCCTCGCCCGCGATGAACGACTCGGTGAGGATCACGCTGCCGTGATCGGGATGATTGAGATCGATGCCGGTGTCGAGCACCGCCACCTTGGCGCCGGCACCCTTGCTGGTGCCCCACGCCGAGGGCGCGCCGACCATGTTGATGCCATAGGGCGTGACCTGCGTTCCGCCTCCGAGCGCGTGATAGAGCTGGTCCTCTTCCACCGACAGGAGCCCGGGTGCGCGGCCTTGCAAGCTCGCGGCTTCCGCCGCGGTGAGCTTGGCGGCGAATGCCGGGATGAGCTTGTAGTCGCGCTCGAGCTTCGAACCAACCTGAGTCAGTACCGCCTGCTTGTGGGTCGCGTCGTCGAACAGGAACAGGTACGTCTTCGAACCCGAGGCTGCCCGCGCGGCCCCCACTGAAGCGAGCGACCAAGCCAACGCCGTCGCCAGCGCCAGCCTGCGTTTCGTGCTGTGCATCATGACTCTCCCCTCCTTGAACCCTGGAATCCGCCCACCCGGCGGACCGGCTCGCGCGAGCCGTGAAGAAATAGCGGGTGCGACGACGGGGCCTACGTGCCCCGACTCGCTCGTTCCCGCTGCTTGTTCGGTACCTCGCGATGATACGGACCGAGCCCTGAGCATCGCAAGCCGGCCTGAGTCCGGACGCTGGACGCTCGGCGAGCGGAACCCCCGTGACGGTTGACGCTGTGATCGCTTCCGCGGCCATGCTTGGGCGAACCGCGCGATCGCGAAGCTTCGTTCGCGCCTTGCCCAGACGAGGACCTCCGACTCGATGATCTCCACCAGCGACTTCAAGCGCGGGATTCGCATCCAACTCGACGGCGAGCCGTTCGTGATCCTCGACGTCCACGTGCAGCCGCCCTCCGCCCGCGGGGCCAGCTCGCTCACCAAGGTGAAGGTGCGGAACCTGCGCACCAGTCAGGTCTTCGACAAGACGTTCCGCGGCGGTGAGAAAGTCGAGGAGCCGAACGTGGAGCTGCGGCCGGTGCAGTTCCTGTATCAGGATCGTGACGGCTACCACTTCATGGACTCGCAGTCGTACGACCAGTTCGCGCTGAGCGCCGAGGAACTGGGCGACGTCACTGGTTACCTCACCGACGGTCTCGGCGACATCCGCTCGGTGCTCTTCAACGACGAGGTGATCTCGATCGAGCTGCCCAACACCGTCGAGCTCGAGATCGTCGAGACGGCGCCGGTGGTGAAGGGCGCGAGCGCGCAGGCACAGACCAAGCCCGCGAAGCTCTCGACGGGGATCGTGATCCAGGTACCCGCCTATCTCGAGAGCGGCGAGATCGTGAAGGTGGATACGCGCGAAGCTCGCTACCTGTCGCGCGGGAAGCGTGAAGGATGAAGGGGCGCGGGCCGTGGCGGCGCGCCGTGCGCGTGTGGACGCGATGTGCGCTCGCGCTGGGCGCGTGCGTCATTGCAGGCTTCGTGCGCGCACAGATGGACGTACCGACGAATCCGGTGCGGGTGACGCTGGTCCATCTCAACGACATCTACGAGATCGGCGCCGTCGAGGGCGGCAAGTTCGGCGGGCTGGCGCGCGTGGCCACGGTCTTCGCCGAGCTCCGTCGATCGCAGCCGCCGGTGCTCACGACGCTCGGCGGTGACTACCTCTCGCCCTCGGCGCTCGGCACAGCACGCATCGACGGCAAGCCGCTGGCGGGGCGGCAGATGGTGGAAGTTCTCAACGCTGCCGGCCTCGACTGGGCGACTTTCGGCAATCACGAGTTCGACGTCTCGGATGCCGCGTTTCGTGCGCGCCTCGCGGAATCCAAGTTCCGTCTGGTGTCGAGCAACGTCACGGACGCGAAGGGCGAGCCGTTCGCGGGCGTGCCCACGTCGGCGATCGTGCCGGTCGAGACTGGGGGGCGGACGGTTCGGCTCGGGCTCGTCGGCGTGACCATCCCCGCCACCAAGAACGATTGGGTGCGCTATCGCGATCCGATCCTGGCGGCGCGCACGGAGGTCGACCGCTTGGCTGGGAAGGTCGATGCGATCGTGGCGCTCACTCACCTCTCGCTCGCGGGCGACACGGACCTGGTGACGCAGGTCCCCGCGATCGACGTGGTGCTGGGCGGCCACGAGCACGAGAACTGGGAGCTGCGCCGCGGGCCGCGACTGGTGCCGATCATCAAGGCCGACGCCAACGTGCGCACCCTCGCCGTGGTCACCCTCGACTTCGGGGCGCCCGGCACGCGGCCCGAGATCTCGTCCCGGCTGCGCGTGATCGACGAAACCGTGGCCTCGGCGCCGGCGGTGGAAGCGATCGTGAAGAAGTGGACGGCGACGGCGTTCGAGGCGTTCCGCAAGGACGGCTTTTCGCCGGAGGCCGTGGTGGCCACGACCACCGAGCCACTCGACGGCCGCGAGGCCGTGGTTCGGAACACCCCCGGCCGGCTCACCGAGATCCTGGTGGGCGGAATGGCCCGCGAAGCGAAGGATGCCGAGGTGGCGCTGCTCAACGGCGGCTCTGTGCGCATCGACGACGTGGTCCCTGCGGGTCCGATCACCGAGTACGACGTGATCCGCATCCTGCCGTTCGGCGGGCGAGTGGTGAAAGCGAGCTTCGAGGGCGAGCTGCTGGCGCGGGTGCTCGACACCGGCGACGACAATCGCGGGCTCGGCGGGTTCCTGCACACCTGGGGTGTCGGCCACGACGAACGCGGCTGGCTCGTGGGCGGGAAGCCCATCGACGCCCGGGCGCGCTACCGCGTGGCCTTGCCGGCGTTCCTGCTCACCGGCGGCGAGATCAACCTGGGCTTCCTGAAGCGCGACAATCCGCAGGTCCACGACGTCGAAGAGCTCCGCGACGTGCGCCAGATCGCCATCGACGCGCTTCGCACGACCTACCCTGCGAAGCCCTGACGAGCTCCGTGCTCGGACGATGCTTTGCCGGCCGGGAACAAGCCCCGGCCCTACCCGGGGGGCGGTGCCACATACTCCCGAGGTGGAGCCAACCACGCTGGCGCGCGACATCGCGCGCACGGAGGGTTTCTTGCCCCGGTTTCGGATATTTCGAATCCTGAGGAACCGCATCGAGCGCGCAAATTGGAAGGAAACATGCCCCTAACGCTTGGAGGCGCATCACGTCCAACAACGACGGCAAACGCGACCTGGCGGTGGTGCCGGTGGGGACGTGGACGGCGCGACGGGTGGATGGACGTCGCGGTGGCGCTGGATTCGGGTCGCGTGCAGATCGTGCGCACGGTGGACACGAGCACGGGGCCTCGAGCTGGTGCCTGCGCTCACGATCTCACAGGGCACCCGCGAGGAGGGATTCCCACCACGGTGAACACCCTCTTCGCCTACGGCTACGGCTGGTGAGCGCTCCACATCGCCAGCCCGCCCGATTCGAAGCCGTCGCCGAACACTGTCGGGGCCTCGAATCGGGCTCCCTCGACGATCGACCCCGCTTCCCAGATGCCGAAGCCGTTGCCGAAGGCATCGAACGCTGCGTCAGGATTGCCTGCGCCGGCGGTTGCGGAGATCACCTGTGACGAGCCGGGAAGCCCGAAAGCTTCTACCCGCGCTGCGATCTTGTACGAACCGGCTCCGCAGGGATCGATTCCGTCCGCGCCGCGCGACTTGTAGATCACCATGATGGATCCGTCGGCAGCGACCGCCGTCGCGTGACCATGAGTCGCCACGATGTGGTTCGGTGAGGTCAGGCGGGTGGCGTCCGAGAATTCCCCTTCGGGTTCGCGAAAGGAGCCGTCGATCCACGGCTGGCCGGGCGTGCAAGGGCCACCGCTGGAGGTGATCCAGGAGACGAGCTCGTGGCCCCTCGCGCCGATCGCGGCACGCGGCTGGGTCGCGAAACTTCCCGCCGAGACCGGCGTGCCGAGCGGAAACGATCCCCCGGGCGTTCGCGAGGACACCTTGATCACGTTCGAGTCGACACCGTTCGTGCCCTCGCCCCATGCCAGAACCGCACTGCCGGACGGGAGCAGCGCCTTCGACACGCCATCGGGGAAGATCACTTGGCTGGCGAGGTTCGTCGCAGCAGCAAAGGCCGGATAGGGGCCGCCCGCGAGTTGGGTCGCCTGCTTGAGCCCCGAGCCTTCACCCCACACCACCACCGCCGCCCCGTCCGGATCCAGCACGACCTTAGGCTGGATGAGCGACACCGAGACGTTGGCCAGCGTTTGGGGAGTGCCGAACGTCGACGCAGGTCCGGCCGGACGATAGGCCACCTGAAGGATCTGTCCGTTGCCGCCCGGCTCGACCCATGCGAGCAGCGCTTCACCGGAAGGGTTCACCGCGAGATCGAGATGGGCCAGGGTCGAGCTGGGCGTCGTCTGGTTGCTGACGGTCTGTACCGTGCCATAGGTGCCGTCGGGTCCAGGGCCGCGTCGTGCCGCGGTGAGCCATCCGGACACGCCGAACCAGGCGACGATCGCGTTCCCCGCCGCGTCGAAAGCGACGCGCACCTCCTCCCACGCGGCCGGGCCAGGCCCGATCTGTGGCGCGCCGAATGGTCCGTGGGTAGTCCGGATCGCGAGGCGATCGGTGCTCGATTCCTCCCAGATGGCGAAGGCGTTGCCCGCCACGTCGAACGAGATCCGCGGGCGGCTGCCATCAGCCGACGTCACCTGCTCGGCGGGCAGCCAATCGGCTAGGGCCGTCTCGCCCGTGACCCCCAAGACCACCACCGCGAGCGCGAGCCAGCAGAATCGCTTGTCGCGCGATCGAGTCGCCGTTCGGGAATGAACGCGCATCGATACCGGAGATGTTCTCATCGGCAACCCCCTCGAGAGCGGTGCGATCGCTGTCCCGCGAGGGCGTCATCGAAGGGACAGTCGCCCAGTGAAGGCACGAACATCGTACCCAAGGGAGGCACTGGCAGTGGGATGCCGGGAATCGACCTCGGGTGAGCGCCGGGGAGAGACGGGACGGCCGATGGACGACGGACACGGCGAACGTTGGGTGCCCCAACCGACGTTAGGCGCAACCGGACGGACTGATCTTGCCCGGATCCCGTTGACACCCCGCGATTGCCTCACCACCACGTCAGGTGCCGCTCTCCAACGGGGATGCCGCCGTAACGGAAGAATCGGTGACGGCGCTTCACAGGTTTCCGAGCACGAACTGCGAGCACTCGCTCGAGTCGAGTCCGGTCCCGAGCGGGTTCTCGGCGCACAGTGCGGGCACGCAGCGCGGCGGCGACGTCCAATCGGTGCAGCCGTACGTCGCTGGGTATCCCCAGACGATGCAGTCTGGGTTCGCCCCATCCGGCGAGTTGAGGAGCGGATCGCACTCCGCGACGCATTCGTTCGTGTTTGGATCGCAGCGACGCCCGCCGAGCTCGCACACGCCGGGGAGCAGATGATCGCCGCTTTGCGGATCCTCGCAGCCGAACACGTCGACACAAGCCGCGTAGTCGAAGGCCCGGCTCTCGCGCTGGTTGTACCAACATTCGTACTCGAAGTTGGTTGCCGAGCTCATCGAGGCACACGGCGACTTGCAGAGCCAGGCGAGGCGTTCGAACTCGACGCGCTCGTCCGAGAGCACCGGCGACTGGAGATCGCCGTCATCGGACTCGATTCCGGGCAAGCATCGGCCAGGCCCGGCGGGCCAGCCCTGTGCATCGGATCCCCAGCACGCGAGCTCGATGAGGTGCCCGAGGTCGATGGGGATTTGCAGGCGACCGCGCGCCGGCAGCGTCATCGCCTTCAGTCGCTTGGCGACCTTCTTCGCATCTCCGCCATCGGCGATCAGCTCCAACTCGACTCGCAAATCCGTTTGCGCTCGACTGCGGATCCCGAGAGTGAGCGTGGATCCGGCGAGGGTCGCGAAGGAGTTGGGCGATGGAACCTCGAGCCAGTCGAGATCGACCTGCTTTGCGGTTGCCGGCACCGTGCCGCAGTTGTGCTCGCTCGGCGCGGACTGTGCCGCGGCACCGGAGTCGAGCAGCATCGCAATCAATACCGCGCCCAACCGTCGAGGGATCGGCCGGGAACCAGGTAGCGAGCGAGTTGCAGCAAGTGCTGATGGGCTCATCACAGCGTCCGAAACGGGGTCGGGGACTTTTCACGACTCGACTGGCGGTCGGACCGCGCGCCCGCGCTCCACCGTGGATCCCGAAACCCTGCCGAGTCGAGCTCACGCCTCGGAGGTTACTTCCGATGGCCTCCAGCCGCCGCCTGAGGAGCATTGCGGGAGGATGGTGCCGGAGGGGGGCAGGCGGAGGGGGCCCACGCACCCTCGAGATGGTGCCACCCAACGCATCGCGAGGTGGGTCGAGTCAAGAATCACCCACTGCACGGCGTCGTGACGCGTCCACCGGGGGCGCAAACCCCCGGCGCTACACCAGAACGGCCTTCCTGCCGCCCTGAGCCGCTCACACCGGCACGACGCCGTGTTTGCGGTAGGGGCGGCTCACGGTCTTGTTGCGCGTGAGCTCGAGGAGCGTGGCGAGGACCTTGCGCGTCTGGCGGGGATCGATGATGTCGTCGATGTAGCCCCAGCCGGCAGCGATCACGGGGTCGATGGTTTCGCGGATCTTGTCGGCGAGGAATTTGGCCATGGGTGCGGGATCTTCCTGAACGGCGAGGAGCTTCCGCGCGAAGATCGACACCATGCCTTCGGGGCCCATGACGCTGATCTCGGCGGTGGGCCAGGCCACGATGTGGTCCGGCTCGTAGCCCTTGCCGCACATCGCGTAGTAGCCGGCGCCGTAGCCCTTGCGCATCACCACGGTGAGCTTGGGCACGGTCGCGCACGAGACGGCGTGCACCATCTTGGCGCCGTGACGGATGATGCCCTGCTCTTCGGCCTTGGTGCCGATCAGGAAGCCGGGCGTGTCCATCAAGAACACCAGCGGGATGTTGAAGGCGTCGCAGAGGTTGATGAAGCGAGCGCCCTTGTCGGAGGCGTCCACGTCGAGAACGCCGCCGTAGAACATCGGGTTGTTCGCCACGACCCCGGCGGTGCGACCGCCGATGCGCACGAACGCGGTCACCAGGTTGCGGGCGAAGAGCGGCTTCATCTCGAAGAGCTTGCCGTGGTCGGCGATGCGCTTGATGACCTTCTTGACGTCGTAAACCTTACGTGGCTCGACCGGCACGATGTCGAGAAGCTCCTCGTCGGCGCGGTCGATGGGATCGTCGCAGGGCACCACCGCGGGCTGCTCTTCGGCGTTCGCGGGGAAATACGAGAGGTAGTCGCGGATGGCCGCGATGCAGGCCGCGTCGTCCGCCACCTCCAGATCGGCGACGCCGCTCTTGGTGTTGTGCAGCTTCGAGCCCAGGTCTTCCTCGGTGATGTCCTCGCCCACGGCGGCCTTCACGAGGTACGGCCCGCCCAGCCCCATCGAGCTCG
>CAYVDO010000252.1:0-12033 GCA_964450125.1 uncultured bacterium | reverse complement strand
GCGGTTTTCGTGGGGCCCCACCCCCAAGTCGACTCGCTACGCTCGTCGGCGCGCCTCTGGCGCGTACCTTTCTTCAGCAGCCTGCGGGACCGCGAATGGCGCCGCGCCGGCGCGCGGATCGAGCGACGATGATACACACGTCGCGGGGCATGGCGCACCGCGTCGGCGAGGGTCACCTGCCGCGGCGAGCGAGCGCCGCTCAGGCCCGGCGGGGCGCCCATGCACGGAGGGATGCGAGCGCGAGGGCCATGGCGGTGGCAGCCGCAAGCGCCAAGCCCGCGACGAGCGAGCGCGGCAGGAATCGCAGCTCGACCTCGCGCGCCGTCGGCGGCAGCGGCACCACGCGGAGTGCCAGATCACCCCGCAGGATCGGAGTTTCGCTGCCGTCGACCCAGGCGCGCCAGCCGCTCACGTGGTTCTCCGCGAATACCAGCCAGCGCGTGCCAGCGCTCTCGCTCGGCGCGAGGTGAGCGAGGAGGCGAGTGGGTGTCAGGCGCTCGACCGTCACGGCCTCGGGTGGCGGAACGCGTGGCGTCGGCGCTCCTGCGCCGGATCGGTTCGCGTCGGCGGGCGTCACCGCTACCGAGGCGAGCTCCTGCGCTTCGACCACGACCTCGGCGGCGGGATCGAAGTCGGAGCGCGCCACCAGCGACCGCGCTTCCTCGCCGCTCGACGCCGGACGCAGTTGCGGGACGATCCAGGCGCGGCCGAGGGGTGCCGTCGTGGTGGGCTCGATCGTCACGCTGCCACCCTCGCTGCCGCGGGCGAGCCAGGCGACGTCGAGCATGCGCCCCAGCGTCGGATCGAGATCGTGCAACCGGAGCGTACGTGGCTCCAATCGCTCACGAACGAGCGACGCGCGCTCGCGCGCTTCCAGCAGATCGGCATAGCCGCGCGCCATCCAGAGCCCGTTCCCCACCAGCCCCCGAAAGCCGTGGATGCGCGCCGCCACGCCCGAAAGTGCCGATTCGGCGTCGGCACCTGCCACATCCAGCGCCGCGATGCGCCGCCCGTCGTGCGCGAGCGGCGGATCGGGTGGCGGCGTAGCACGTTCCCAGTACACGCGATGGAAGTCGTAGTGCCCCATCGCCAGGTCCACGATCAGCGCCACGCTCGGTACGACCGCAACCAACATCCGGCGTCGCACCACGCGCGCTCCTCCCCCGAGCGCCAACGTCAGCCAGGTCGCGCTCACGACCCCCGCGGCGATCAACCGCCTGAGCGGAACGATGAGATTGGCCACGGCGCGGACGTCACCGGGCGCGCCGCCGCCGTCGAGCATCGCGGGATCGGCGGCTTGCGGAATGCCCTCGAAGAACGCGATCCGAGGCCGGAGATCCCCTGCGTAAAACGGCAGCTCGCCGCGCAGCACGATGATCGCAACCGCCAAGGTGGAAACGACGACGAGCGCCACCACCAGCTCCGAAGCGCCGGCGGCGCGGCGCATGCGCTGCAAGCGGTCGTAACCGTGTCCCGCCGCGGCTCCCACTCCCAGTGCCACGAACCACAAGCACAGTCCCTGCGCGTTCACCTGCCGAAGGAGCGGAAACGCGAAGAGCGCACGTCCGATCACCGAGCGCGCACCCAGGGCGAGAATCGCGGCACCGGCAGCAGCCGCCATCAATCCGCAGAGCCGAGCCCAGCGCCGCGTCGCGCCTCGAGCAGGCACCAGTGCCACGATCGCGAGCGCCAGCGGGACGGCTCCCACCCAGGCTCCCGTGAGCAGCCGCGCGCCGAGCTGGAATCCGCTCACGTCCTCGTTGAACGTGACTGGCGCCGACGCGATCGCCGTGCGGGTCGACTCGCCGAAATACGCGACGATCGGCAACCAGCGAGGTGCCGCGAGCAACGCGCCCGCGCTCGACACGTAGACGAGCGTGCGCAGCCCGCGCGCCCTGTGCTCGGCGCTGCCACCCGTCCAGAGCGTGCACACGACGGCCGTGATCACCAGCGGCGTTCCCACGAGCACCGCATTCGCATGGGTGCCGAGGAGAAGCATCGCCAGGGCCAGCGCTCCGAGCACCACGCTTCGCGGGCCGCGATCACGCGCCCCTCGCAATGCGAGCTCGAGGACCCACGGCGACCACGCCATCCCCGGCGCGTAGTCGACGAATCCCTCGACGAAGACGTCGAAGAACGTCACCTGGGCCAGCACGTACACGAGCGCCGCGACATCCGCTCCCGTTCGCGACGTTCCCAGCCTCCGCGCCAGCGCATGCGCGCCGAGCGCCGCGACGAGGATGTGGATCGCGACGCCCACGCCCATGGCGCGCACCGGATCCAGCACGAAGGCGAGCCAGCTCGGTGGATAGAAGAGCTGGTGACGCGGATCGGCGACGAGTGGGATCCCGCCGAAGACGGTGTCGTCCCAGGTGCGAAACGGCTGGCCGAGTGCAGCGGCGCGTGATTGCGCGGCGAGATAGGGCAGTACCAAAGCGGTCGCATCCGAGCCAGGGGGTCGCACAATGGCCGCGACCATCGCAAGCAATACAACCACCCCGAGCACGAGCGCGCTCGCTCGCCTCGCCACGTGCCGCGAGCGCAAGAACGGTTCGGCGCGCGGGTCGAGGGTCATCACTCGCCTCGCTCAGACCTGGCGACGCCGTCGCTTGACGCCGCCGTGCGGCAGGTGCCGCGACCTTCGGCGTCACACGCGAAGTCCCAGCGCTGGTCGTCGGTCGGCGAGCGCAACCGCACCTCGACGAGGTGCTTCCCCGTGCCACCGAAAGGGCGAAGCTCGGGCGCGAGCGCTTCCACCAGATCGATGCGACAGGCCTCGGCCGCGCTGGACGCGTCACACGTGCCGTGCGCGAAGCGATCGGCACGAGCGAGCGCGATCGATTCCTCGATGGCGCGGGTGAGCAGCGGGAAGCCCGCGACCACCCGCGCGCGAATCGCGAGCGCCGCGAAGGGGCTCGCGAGCGACGCGATCGCCAACACGCGGAACGCCACGCTCGCCGCCGCTATCCGACGGACCCGTGCCGCGGCCCACGCCGCATGAGTCGCGATCGCGAGGGCGAGCGCGATCGCGATGGGATGGGTCGCGAGAAACGCCGCGGTCGCCGCCGCCGTCACCCCCGGCACGCTGCCGATCGCCCAGATCAACCCCGCTGCTGCGACCCAGCCGTGAAAGGGCGCGAGTCCCAAGAGCCACGCCGTCAGCGCGCCGTCGACGATGCGCGCCACACGCCGCGGCGTCACCGACTCAATCCTCGAAGATCGGCTTGCGCCGCTGGCGGCGCGCCTGGATCGCTTCCTCCAGATTGCGCGTCGTCATCCGCACCAGGAGCTGGTTGCGATTCTCGAGGTCGATGGCGGCGCGCAAGCTGCCACATTCCAGGCTCGACCACAGGACTTCCTTGGTCATCGCCACACCGTGGCCGCTGAATTCGGCGATGCGCTCGGCGAGGGCGATCGCCGTGGGGAGCAGATCGGCGTCGTCGACCACGCGCGACACCAATCCCACACGCTCGGCCTCTTCCGCGTCCACTTCGCGGCCACTCAACACGATCTCGTTGGCGCGCGAGGCGCCGATGAGCCGCGGCAGCAGATAGCTCACGCCGAGCTCCGTGCCTGTGAGACCGTTACGAATACCGGCGGCGCAAAAGCGCGCCGAGCGTCCGGCGATGCGGATGTCCGCGCCGAGCGGCAGGCACATGCCACCACCGAACGCGGGGCCGTTGATGGCGGCCACGATCGGCTGCGGGAGGTCGCGCATCCGCGGCACGATGTTGGCCATGAACGACATCGCACGAGTGGCGAGTCGCGCCATGGTGAGACCGTCGGCATTGGGCGGCAGGCCGACGTATTCGAGATTCATACCGGAGCAGAAGCCGCGCCCGGCGCCGGTGAGCACCACCACGAAGCACTCGTTGTCCTTGGCGACGACGTCGAGGGCGTCGTAGAGCGCGCCGACCAACTCGAACGACATCGCGTTCAGCGTGGCGGGATCGTCGAGGGTGATGACGCTCACCCGCGGGCTCGCCTTCTCCACTCGTGCCATCGACATCGTCGTCTCCAGATCGATCGCGCGGGTGCGCTCAGCCGTCACTCGCCTTGGCGCGAACCTTCTCGATGCGCTCGCGGAGCTTCTTGGCTTCGGACGCCCTGCCCGCCCCTTCGAGCTCTGCTGCGTGCTTCTCGAGCAAGGCGACCGTCGCAAGCGGGTGCCCTGGATCGATCCGCTCCTCGTCATCGCTCGGAGCGAGCGCCTTCGAAGAGCCGAGGAGCACGGCGAGCACCGACCCGGCGAACGGTACGAGCGGCAGCGCCTGCGGAGCGGCACCGAGGCGCAGCAGCGCGATGATCGCGAGCACCGCGAACGCTGCCGCCGCTGCCCACGCCTGCGGGTCTCGCGAGCGGCCGCGGAAGCCCAGGTAGAATGCCGCCGCACCGACCACCCAGATCGTCACCCAGATGGCATCGAACCGGGCCGGCAACGGCTTTCCCTGCACGAGGCTCGCGACCGGCAGGATCAACGGGGAGGGCAGGAACCACGTGACCGTGCGCATCACGCGGGCGAGCTCACCACCCACCGGGTCCGCGCTGCCGCTCGACACACTCGCCATCGGGCTCTCACGCCGCCACTCGGAATGGCGGGCGCGGCCGTTTTAGCACGCGCCTTTCGCCGCGCCGCTCGCCATGCCCGCTCGCTCGAAACGCCGCTCCGCCGCCACCCAGGAAGCAGCGTCTATCGCACCGCCGACCGGTTCGACGCGGCGGGTCAACGCGATCCGCGACGAGCTTCAGGATTGGTTTCGCGCCAACCACCGCGATCTGCCGTGGCGTCGCACCCGAGACCCGTACGCGATCCTGATCTCGGAGGCGATGCTCCAGCAGACCCGCGTCGAGACCGTGATCCCCTACTTCGAACGCTTCTTGGCGCGACTGCCGACGTTCGAGGCGCTCGCCGCCGCCAGCGCCGACGAGGTCAACGCGCTCTGGGCCGGGCTCGGCTACTACCGCCGCGCGGCGAACCTGCGCACCTGCGCTCAGATGGTGGTCGAGCGCCACGGCGGGCGGCTGCCGCGCGACGAGACGGCGCTGCTGGCGCTTCCCGGCATCGGCCAGTACACCGCCGGCGCCCTCCGCTCCATCGCTTTCCACGAGGAGGCGCCCCTCGTCGACGGCAACGTGATCCGCGTGCTGTCGCGACTCTTCCGCATCTCCGATGGGCTCGGCATCGCCAAGCAACGAATCTGGGAGCTCGCCGCATCGCTGGTCCGCGGCTCGCGTCCATCGGATCTCAACCAAGGGCTCATGGAGCTCGGCGCAACGCTGTGCACGCCGCGGAACCCGCGCTGCGAAGTCTGTCCGCTCGGCCGCCTCTGCACGGCCCACCGCCACGGCGACGTCGAGCGCTTCCCTTCGGGCAAGGTCGCGACGCGGATGCGCGAGCTTCGCCTCACGCTCGCGTGGATCGAGCGCGAGGGCCGCGTGCTGATGGTACGCCGCCCCGAGCGAGGCCTGTGGGCAGGCCTGTGGGACCTCCCGTGGATCGAAAGCGACGACGCCACGAACGGATCGGACGGCGACACGCTCGCGGCTGAGCTCGGCGCGAGCATCAGCGCCGCGCTCGCGGTGGAGGACGAGCTTGCACGGCGCGTTCACGTGCTCAGCCACCGGCGCGTCACGGCGACCGTGTTCCGCGCACGGCTGATCACCGATCGCGTGAGCGAAGGTGCGAGCCTCGGCACCGGCGCGGACGGTGACGTCGCACACTGGGTGCTCGCCGCCGATCCACCGGCGCGCGGCATCTCGACGCTCACCCGCAAGCTCTGGAACGATGTCCTGAAACGCGCCTGCCAGCCGGCGCTCTTCGCGGTCAGCCCGTCTTCACCACCCACTCGGCGGGAATCCGCTCGCACAGCGAAGCGAACGCGCGCTGGAGCAGCTCCGCGTCGCGCGACTCCACGGTGACGAGCACCTTGTACTCGTCGAAGTTCCACGTCGGGTAGCTACCGATGTCGATTCCCGGAAACGCCTCCACCACGGCGCTCAAGGTGTCGGCGATGGCGCTCTCCAGCGCGTCGAGGTAGAGCCGCTTCAGGTGGAAGGGCTCGTCCCGGAACCGCTCGCGGATCGCGCGGAACTTCTGCTCGAGGATCTCGGGCACACCGGGGAGGACGTAGATGTTGCGAAACACCGGGACCGGATAGAAAAGGCCCTCGGCAGCGACCAGCTCCGCTCCCTCCGGCACCAGCGCCATCTTGAGGCGCGCCGCGCTGACCTCCCCGCCGTAGTGCTTGCGGAGGATCACCTCCAACACCGGATGATGAACCGCGCGCACGCCGAAGCCGTCGGCGATGCCTTCCATGGTCATGTCGTCGTGGGTGGGGCCTACGCCGCCCGACGTGAACACGAGATCGTGGGTCTCGGAGAGGGAGCGGGCTTCCCGGCCGATGGTCGGGATGTCGTCGAGAATGCCGACGATCCGCGCCACCTGCACCCCGAGCGCACGCAGCTCGCGGCACAGGAAGTACGAGTTCCTGTCCTGCACCTTGCCCGACAGGACCTCGTTGCCGATCACCAGGATCGCGGCTCGTCGCGGCATCGCGGGCGCTCGGTCTCTCGCTTGGCCCGCGGCGCGTGCCCCAGGCCGAACCGGGCCGAGTCTACGCGAGCAGCGCGTGCGGCGTCACACCGAGAGGGCGCCAGCGCGGAAGTCGCTCTGGCCGATCTTGACGTTCACGAGCGCCGGGCGGCCCGAATCGAGCGCCCGCTGGATCGCCGGCGCGATCTGACCCGGCTCCACCACCCACTCGCCGTAGCCGCCCAATGCCTCGACCATCTTGTCGTAGCGCGTGTACTCGAGGGCCGTGGCCACAGAGCGCTCCTCGCCGTAGAGCTGCACCTGGCCGCGACGGATCTGCATCCACGCGGCGTCGTTGCCGATCACGCCCACGAACGGGATTCCTTGGCGAGCGGCGGCCTCGAACTCCATGCCGTTGAGCCCGAACGAGCCGTCGCCGTAGAGGACGAACACCCGCGAGCTGGGCTTGGCGAGCTTGGCGGCCATGGCGAACGCCGGGCCCACGCCGAGGGTGCCGAGCGGCCCGGGATCCAGCCAATGACCCTGCTTGTGGACCTGGATGACGTATGCGCCGGTGCCGACGATGTCGCCACCGTCGCCGATCACGATCGCGTCCTCGTCCACGAACTTGGCGAGCTCGGCGCACATGCGGATGGGATCGATGGGAACGCTGCTCGATTCGCGGCTGGCGAGGATGCGTGCGAGCTTGCGATCTTCCTCGGCACGCACGCTCGCGAGCCACGCGCTGCGATCTTTCCCCTTCGCCGGCAGCGCGTCCGCGAGTGCTGCGAACACCAATCCGGTGTCCCCCACGATGCCCTCGGCGATGTGGCGGTTCTGGCCGATGATCGAGCCGTCGAGATCGATCTGCACCAGCTTCGCGTCCGGCGCGAACACGTGATCGGCGCCGTAGCTCAGTCGGAAATCGATGGGCGTGCCGAAGATCAGGATCACGTCGGCGGCCGCCAGCGAAAACTTTCGCGACTGGGTGAAGAGGCAGGCGTGTCCTGGCGGCAGCGCTCCGCGCCCCATGCCGTTCAGGTAGGTGGGCATCGGCGAGCGCGACAGGAACTGCTGGAACGCCTCCTTGCGCGACGACCACCACAGCTGGCTCCCGACGATCGCCATCGGTCGTTCGCAGTTCCGCAGCAGCTCCGCGACGCGTTCGACGGTGGCGGGATCACCCGCGGGGCGTGACGTGGTGCGATAACCGGTGGGGATCGGTGCGTCGGCGTCACCCATGAGCACATCGATCGGGACTTCCAGGAACACCGGCCCGGGCACACCGGTGGTGGCGATGCGGTACGCCTTGGCCAAGTAATCCGGGATGCGGCGGGTCTCGGGGATGGTGTCCGACCACTTGGTGATGCTCGCCATCAACCCGACGTGGTCCATCTCCTGGAGCGAGCCCATGCCTTTGTAGTGAAGCGGCCCTTGCCCGCCGAGCACGATCATCGGCACGCCGGCGCGGTACGCGTTCGCCACCCCCGTGACCGCGTCGGTCACGCCAGGGCCGGCGGTCACGAGCGCGACACCGGGTTCACCGGTGACCCGCGCCCAGCCGTCGGCGGCATGGCCGGCGCTCTGCTCGTGACGCACGTCCACCACGCGTATGCCCTCGTCCAGGCAGCCGTCGTAGATCGCCTGGATGTGTCCGCCGCAGAGCGTGAACACGTGCGAGACACCTTCGGCCTTGAGCGTCTTCGCGACCAGATGGCCGCCCGGCTGCATCGCCATGAACCGATTCCCCTCCGAGTGGAGTCCCATCAACGCAGCCGTGCCTCACTACACTCGCGCCGGACGGATCGACGCCGGCTCGAGCGCGTCCCAACCACGCCCGACGCGCGACGCGTCGTTCAGTAGTTGTTGCCGTAGCTGGGCGCTGGCGGCGGCACGTACTTGGGCGCTGCGAGCAGCGCGTAGGCGATGCCGAAGTGCCAGTTCAGCACCGGAATGCCGTCGGTCGCGCCGAGGGTGAATTCCATGTCGGCCGACAGATCCCGGCTGAGAGCGAGGTCGCCGCCGAGGATGATGCCGAAGAGCGCGTCGGTGTTGCCCTCGTCGTCGACGTTGTCGTTCTCACTGTCGATGCTCGCGTGGGTGAAGCCCACCGCGAAGCCGCCGTACGGGGTGAGCGCGACGTTCCCCATGTCGAAGCGGTGACCGATGAGGGGACCGAATGCCAGGCTCTGTGCGTCCAGATCGCCGATGGCGACGTCGAACGCGCCGAACAGCGAGACCTGCACCGGCACGTTCGAGCTCTGATCCATGAGCTGGAACTTGGCACCGAAGCCGAACACGAAGTCGTCGGCGTCGCCGAACGCGCCGCCGAGCTGCGCGCTCACCGAGAGCTGATCGAGCAGGCTGTAGCGCCCGCGGATCAGGATCGCCACATCGGTGAAATCCGGTTCACCGTCGTGGACCACGCCCAGGGTGGGATAGAGAATGAAGCTCCCGGCCGGCTCGACGCTCGGCCGCTGGGCGGGAACGGCGAACTGCGCGCGTGCCGCCGACGTGAACGAGACCCACAGGATGACTGCGAGAAGAGAGGCATTGAACCGTTTCATGGCTACCCTCCGAGTGGGGATGCGGGAAACGCCGATGAATCGTCGAACCTAGCCCTCCCCGTCGCGGCGCGTCAATTGCGCGAGTCGGCGATGCGCGCCGTGAGCCAGCGGCTCACTTGCGTGCGCGCGCGCCGGCGGAATGCGAGATCGAGCGCCATCCACTCGAGTGCTTGCTTCATGCCCTGCTCGGTCTGAGGCAGCGGGTGCGCCTGGAAGAACGCGCGCATCTCCTTCAGTCCCTGCTCGGTGCCGAGCAGCGGCAGCGCGTCGGCGATGCGCTTCCACATGAACCACACCGCACGTGCGTCGATGGCTGCAAAGCTCTGGCGCAGGAAATGCCAAGCGTGCCAGCGTGCGCTGGGGTTCTGGAGCAGCCGCACGTAAACCAGCGCCAGGTCCTGCGAGCGGATCGCCTCGGTGAGGGTCTCCTCGAGCAGGTGGCGGACGAGCTCGGGATCCTCGAAATCGGCTCGCGCCAGGAGCAGTGCCCGCTCGAGTTGGGGCGTGGCAGCCCGGGCGCGCGCCCGGTCGAGGCGTGCGAAGAGCGAGGCGTCGCCGCTACGTGCGGCGATGCGCAGCGCCACCGAGAGCAGCTCGGGGTCGATGGAACGGGGCGAGCCGAGGGCGCGACGCCCTGCGTCCGCCATCGTGTCGCGGACGATGGGATCGCGCACCAGGTCGCCCAGCACGTCCACGACCACCGCGCGCGCCATGCGGTCCTCGTCGGGCTCGCGACGCGAGCCCTCCACGCCCAGCACGTCGAGACGCTGGCGGAAGATCTCGTCGATCCAGGCGTGAAAACGCGGGCGAAGCTCGGCCGGCACGATGCCATCGTCGAGCAGGCGCAGCACCTGCGCCGCGCGAGCCAGGACCACGCGACTGGTCTCGTCACCGAGACGCGCGATCACCTCCAGCACGCGACCCACGTCCGCGCGACCCGCCCGTGCCAGCGCCCACAGATCCCCGAGGAGCCCGGCCCGCTCGGCGGGATCGAGAGTGGGGAACGCCTCCGTCAGCGCCACCATCGTCTCGGCGTCGTAGACGGTGCGGAAAAAGCCGGCCGAACGCGCGTTCGCCACGAACCAGCTCCCCGGTGCCGCGGCGAGCGTCACGTCCATCCGCTCCCGATCCAGCAGCACGGGCTGGGTGTGGTCGCCCGACCGGAGCACCAGGGGCACCTGCCAGCGCTGCGATCTGGAACCGCTGCGCGGCGAGGACCACGAGAAGCGGTGTTGACCGAGGCTCACCCGATCACGCCGGCGGCGCGCCTCGACGACCGGGAAGCCCGGTGCCGTTATCCACTCGCTGAGCAACCGCGAAACGTCGTGACCTGACGCTTCCGAGAGCGCCCGCCACAGATCCTCGCCGGTCGCGTTGCCGTCGGCGTGGCGGCGGATGTAGGCCCGAATCCCGGCACGCATGACGTCCATGCCGAGATAGCCCTCGAGCATGCGCAGCACGGCGGCGCCCTTGTTGTAGGTGATGGCATCGAACGATTCGAGGATCTCGTCGAGGGTCCCAGACTCGTTGCGGACGGCGTGTGTGCTCACCAAAGCGTCGAGGTGGAAAGCCTCCGCCTTGGTGTTCTCGAAGGCCGTCCACACCTGCCATTCGGGAAAGAGATCGTCGAGGATGCGCTCGGAGATCCAGGTGGCGAAGCTTTCGTTGAGCCACAGGTCGGACCACCACGCGGGCGTCACCAGATTCCCGAACCAATGGTGCGCGAGCTCGTGGGTGATGATGTTCGCGATGTCGCGAAGCTGCGCGATGCCGATGGTGCGCGGGTCGAGCAGCAGCAAGGCCTCGCGATAGGTGATGCAGCCGGCATTCTCCATCGCCCCGGCGGCGAAGTCGGGCACCGCCACGTGGTCGACCTTTCCGAACGGGTACTCGAGGTCGAAGTAGCGCTCGAGCGCCGCGAGGGTCTTGCAAGCGAGGTCGAGCGCCGTGGCGGCGAGGTGCCCACGCCCTCGCGGCGCGAGCACGCGCACCGGCGTGCGCCCGACGTAGCGTGTCGCGCTCGCTTCCCACGGCCCCGCGCACACCGCCACCAGATACGTGGGCAGCGGACGGGTGCGGTGGAAGCGCCTTCGCACCCGCCCTTTCGCCACGGGCTCGGCGGACGCCTCCGCTTGGTTCGAGACCACCACCCAATCGGCGGGCCCGGTGACCGCGACGTCGAAGGTGGCTTTGGCATCGGGCTCGTCGAGACAAGCGAAGGCGGCGCGCGCGTCGGTGGACTCGAACTGAGTCACCACGAAGCGGTCGTCCTCGTGACGGGCCTGATACATGCCGCGGAGGCTGGTGCGCAGCTCGGCAGTGAGCGCGAGATCCAGCCGGGCGGTGCCCGCGGGGATCTCTTCGGCGAAATCGAAGCGAATCGTCTGGCCATCGGCGCCGGGTTTCGCAGTGGCGGCCACCGTGCGCTTTCCAGCCCGCAGCGAGGCCTTGCCGACGTCGAGTCCCACCCCGTGAAGCACCAGCCGGCGCATCGGACGACGCACGTCGAGGGTGATGCGCTCGCGCACCGCCACGCGTCCCGCGTCGAGATCCGGGGCGAAATCGAGGTCGTAGTGTCGCGGCACGGCGACGCGCTTCAATCGCTCCGGCATGGCGGACTCCGTCGAAACGCAACTGCGGAGAACGAACGACTGCGTATACCACGAAGGGTAGCGCCGAGCCGCGTGCCACGACTGGTATGCAGCCGCGACTTCAACGCCGCCTCGCGTTCATGCAGTATGCCGGTGGCTCCGTCGCGCGCCAGCCGATCGGCGCAAGGGACTCCCCGCTCAACGTCAATCTCTCCGCGAGCCGCAAGGCGAGCCGCGAGCGAAGCGATGCGACTCGGGGGTGGGCCCCATCGCGGCTTGGCCGCGATCGGCGAGAGGCTTGAAAAGCCCCCGAGCTCACGCCGCGACGAACGCACTGCCCATC
>CAYVDO010000251.1:5003-12121 GCA_964450125.1 uncultured bacterium | reverse complement strand
TTTTGGGGGGGGGGGGGGCTTCAACCCCCCCCCGAGGAAACGTCGGCTGGCGAACAGCCGCGGATCGCATACCGCGGCGTGCGCTTCGGCTACCGGGATGGCGTCGAGGTGCTGCGCGGCATCGACTTCCAGGTGGCCTGCGGCGAGAAGATCGCGCTGGTCGGTCCCACCGGCTCGGGGAAGACCACCATCGCGCGCTTGCTGCTCGGGCTCTACCCGCTCGGCGCCGGCCACGTCGAGATCGACGGCGTGGACATCCGCACGCTGCCGCTCGACGTTCTGCGCCGCCGCATCGGCATCGTGCTCCAGGACGTGTTCCTCTTCTCGCGCACGATCCTCGAGAACATCCATCTCGGCGACCCGGCGGTGGGTATCGAGCGTGCGCGTGCCGCCGCCGACGCGCTGGGCCTGGTGGAGCTGCTCGATCGGCTGCCCGACGGTCTCGACACACGGGTCCGCGAGCGCGGCTCGAACCTCTCGGCCGGTGAGCGCCAGCTCGTGAGCTTCGCGCGGGCGCTCGCCTTCGACGTCCCGATCCTGGTTCTCGACGAGGCGACCAGCCAGATCGACGCACGCACCGAGGACGTCATCAAACGGGCCACCCAGCGGCTCATCGAAGGTCGCACCGTGGTGGTGATCGCGCACCGGCTCACCACGCTTCGCGACGTGGACCGGATCCTGGTGCTTTCCCACGGCGAGCTCAAGGAACAAGGCACGCACGACGAACTGCTCCGGCACGACGGCCTCTACGCGCGCTACTTCCGCCTCCAGTTCGGGCTCGGCCCGGACTTGTCGCGGCGCACCCCATCGGCCAAGCCAGCAGTACCAGAGCTCGAGAGCACCTGGATGGAAGAGCGAGGGAGCGATGGCTGACGCATCCGCGGAATCCCGATTCAAGCTCGACCCTGCAGCACTCGCGCCGGAGGTCGATCCCGCATCGTTCGGCTTCCTGGACACGCGCGAGCTCGCACCGCTCGAAGGGCCGATCGGCCAGGATCGGGCGCTCGAAGCGCTCGACTTCGGGCTCCGCATGCACGACACGGGTTTCAACGTGTTCGCCTCCGGGCCGATGGGCACGGGCAAGTGGGCGATCGTGATGGAGCGGGTGAAGGCGATCGCCGCCGAGCGTCCAGCGCCGCGCGACTGGTGCTACGTGCACAACGTCCAGGATCCGTCGCGACCGCGCTGTCTCGCGTTCCCCGCGGGCCAAGGACGCACGTTCCGAGCTGGCATCGAGTCGCTCGTCGACATGCTCAAGCGCGAGCTGCCGGTGGCGTTCGAGAGCTCCAAGTACATCGAAGGACGGGCCCGGTTGCTCGAAGAGTTCACGGCGCGCAAGAAGGCCGAGTTCCGCGCCGTGGCGGAGCTGGCACGCTCGCGCGGCTTCGGCTTCGAGGAAGAGCCCATCGGGTTCTCGCTCTTTCCCCTCAAGGACGGCCGCCCCATGACGGACGAAGAGCGTGCCGCGCTGTCGGAGGCCGAGCGGGCCGACTTCGCGGCGCGCCTCAAGGAGATCGAGGGGCGAATCCGCGAGCTGCAGTCGAACGTCCACGCCATCGATCACGAGGCCGAGCGCACGCTGCGCGATCTCGATCGCGGCGTGGTGCGCCAGCTCACGCGGCCGCGGTTCGATGGGATGCGCCAGATCTACACGGCGCTGCCCGATGTGCTCGACTTCCTGACCCAGCTCGCAGCCGACATCGAGCAGAGCTACCGCGATTTCCTGAAGCGCGAGTCGACACAGGTCCTGCCCGGAGTGGAGCTACCCGGAAAGCAAGCGGATCTATCGCGCTACCAGGTGAATCTGGTGGTCGAGCACGCCGCGGAGGGCGGTGCACCGGTGGTGGAGGAGCCCCATCCCACGTACGCGAACGTGATCGGCAAGATCGAACGGCGCTCCCAGTTCGGCGTCGTCTACTCCGAGCTCGGCGACATCAAAGCGGGGGCGTGCGCCCGCGCCAACGGTGGCTTCCTGGTGCTCAACGCGATGGAGGTGCTGCGCCAGCCGTTCGCGTGGGAGGCGCTCAGGCGCGTCATCAAGACGCGCGAGCTCGTGATCGAGGATCCCTCCGAGTTCGTGGGCTTCACCACCTCTGCGCTCAGGCCACAGCCGATGCCGGTGGAGCTCAAGGTGGTGCTCCTCGGACCGCCGATGCTCTACCAGTTGCTGCTCGCGTACGACGAGGATTTCCACAAGATCTTCAAGGTCAAGGCGGACTTCGAGCCCGACGTGCCGCGCACCGCCGATCACGATCTCGAATACGCGCGCTGGGTGACGCGGGTGGTGAAGGAAGAGAGCCTGCCGCATTTCGACGCAGCCGGGATCGCGGTGCTGGTGCGTCACGCGATGCGTCTCGCGGAACGCAACGACCGCCTCTCGCTGCGTCTCAACGTGCTCGCGGACGTGGTGCGCGAGGCGGCGTTCTGGGCGCGGCAAGCCGGGCACGAGCGCGTGCGTGCCGAAGACGTGGATGCGGCCATCGCGCGGAAGCGCCGGCGCTCGGGGTTTCCCGAGCAATGGGTCCAGGACGAGCTCGAGGAAGGCACGCTCATGGTGGACGTGAGCGGCGGCGTGGTCGGGCAGGTGAACGGGCTCTCGGTCCACCTCTTGGGTGACATCGCGTTCGGACGGCCGTCGCGCATCACCGCGCGCACGTACGTGGGCACCAAAGGCGTGATCGACATCCAGCGCGAGGCCGACCTGGCGGGGAACATCCACAGCAAGGGCGTGATGACGCTCGCGGGCTACCTGGCAGGGCGTTTCGCGGGAAAGCATCCCTTCGCGCTCACCGCCACCCTCACGTTCGAGCAGGCGTACTCGGAGGTGGAGGGCGACAGCGCCGCGTGCGCCGAGCTGGCGGCTGTGCTGTCGAGCCTGGCCGAGGTGCCGATCCGCCAGAACCTCGCCATCACCGGCTCGGTGAACCAACTCGGTGAGGTGCAGCCGATCGGTGGCGCCAACGAGAAGATCGAGGGCTTTTTCGAGACCTGTCGCCGCCGTGGGCTCAGCGGCGAGCACGGTGTGATCTTGCCGCGGCGGAACGTGCGCCACCTGGGCTTGCGCGCCGAGGTGGTGGAGGCGGTGCGCGCGGGAAAGTTCTCGATCTACGCGGTGGATCGCGTGGAGGACGCACTCGAGTTGCTCACAGGCTTGCCCGCGGGTGAGCGCCAGGCCGATGGCTCGTATCCTGCCGGCACACTCTACGCGAAGGTGACGGCCCGGCTCGACGAGCTGGCCAAGATCGTGATGCGGCATTCCGAGAAAGGCCCGCCTGCATCGGGGGAGGCGAAGTCGTGAGCGTCGCGCTGGAAGCCGTGCCAGTGGCGGTGCCCGAGGGAGTCAACGTCATTCTCGGGCAATCGCACTTCATCAAGACCGTCGAGGACCTGCACGAGGCGCTGGTGGGCTCGGTGCCGGGGATCGAGTTCGGCATCGCGTTCTCCGAGGCGTCCGGGCCGTGCCTGGTGCGGTTGAGCGGAACGGCGCCGGATCTGGTGGAGCTCGCGAAGACCACGGCGCTCGCGATCGCCGCCGGCCATACGTTCGCCGTGTTCTTGCGCGGCGCCTTTCCGATCCACGTGCTGCGCGCGATTCGCGAGGTGCCCGAGGTGTGCTCGATCTTCTGCGCCACCGCGAACCCGCTCACGGTGATCGTGGCGGAGAGCGCCGCCGGCCGCGGCATCCTCGGGGTGATCGACGGATCGAGCCCCCAGGGTGTCGAGACCGATGCCGACGCCCGCGCCCGCCGCGACCTCCTTCGCCGCTTCGGCTACAAGCTCTGAGGAGTACACTCGGCCTGATCGACATGGGGAAACCGTAGGGGCGGCCGTGAGGCCGCCCGGGGACAAGCGTCGTTGCGGGCGACCTGGCGGTCGCCCGACGACCGTTCGGGCCATCGATCCGAAGCGGAAATCGGAGTCCAGGTTCGCGCACGATGCGGCGGGTGCGGCAATTCGGGGCGATCGCGATCGTGACCGCGCTCTTGGCGGTCACTGGCGTGCTGTGGCGATTCTCCAATCGGGTGCTGGTGGAGCAGTTGCTTTCCACCGCCGACATCGCCGCCGATCAGTTCCGCATGCGTTTCGAGTCGTCGCTGCGTGAGCGCCTCGCCGCGCTGGCAGCTTTTCCGGCGATCGCGGCGCTCGACGGCCACGACGTGGCGGCGGCGGAGTTCCGCGCGTTCGCGATCCGGCTGCGGGCGCAGAGCACGGGCTTCGAGGCACTGATCCTGGTCGACGATGCCGGCCAAGCGCTCGCCGTCGAGCCCGCCCACTACGGCGGCACGGCGCTCTCGTCCGAGCACGTGGCGAGCTGGATCCAGGACGCCGAGCCGGCCTGGTTCGGCGTGCGGCTGACGCGCATCGTCGACTTGCCCGAGCGCAACCGCGGTTTCGTGGCGTCGGTGCCGTTCGGTCAGGCCGAGCACGGCGGTTACGTGATCGCGGTGCTGTCGGTGAAGGACGTGGTCGGGGACCTCTTCAGCGAGGCGCTGCGCAACCGCCTCGGCACCGAGCTGATCGACGACCGCGGCGCTTCGGTGTTCCGGCTCGTGGATGCCGACGCCGAGCGTCGTTTCGATCGCATCTATGCCATCGAGAAGGAGATCTGGATCGGTACGCGGCGCATCGTGTTGACGGTGAACCCCTATGCGACCAGCGATGCGGGACGGCACAACGCGCCCGGATGGCTGATCCTCGGCCTCGGCGGGCTCCTCTCGGTGGTGATCGCGCTGGCGTTGTGGGAGATCGGCTCGCGTGCGACCACGCTCGAGCGGCTGGTCCGCGAGCGAACCACGGAGCTCGAGCTGAAGCACCACGAGCTCGAGGTGGAGCACCGGCGCGCCCTCGAGGCCACGCGCCTCAAGAACGAGTTCCTCGCCAACATGACCCACGAGCTCAAGAGCCCGATCCATTCGATCCTGACGCTCTCTGGCGTGATGCAGGATCACGTGAGCGGGCCGCTGAACGCCGAGCAGGAAAAGCAGGTGGGTTTCATCCACCGCAGCGGCCAGGACCTGCTGCGGCTCATCGAGGGAATCCTGACCTCGGCGCGGCTCGAAGCCGACAAGATCGAGATTGCGCGTGCGCCCACCGATCTGGCGGCCACGCTGCGCGCGGTGCTGGACTCGTGCTCGCCGCTCAGCGCGAGCAAGAACCTGACGGTCGATCTCGCGGTCGAGCCCTCGGTGCCGGGTCGCGTGGGGGTGGACGAGGAAAAGCTCAAGCTGGTGCTCGGCAACCTGCTCTCGAACGCGATCAAGTTCACCGGCGAGGGCGGGCGAATCGAGGTCCGCGCCCGTGCGCGAGCGCAACGGGACGGAGGCGAGGGCGGCGAGCTCGAGCTCGAGGTCGAGGACAGCGGCATCGGCATCGACGCCGCCAATCACGAGCTGATCTTCGAGGAGTTCCGCCAGGTCGACGGCTCGATCACCCGCCGTTTCGGCGGCACGGGGCTGGGGCTTTCGCTGGCGCGCAAGCTCGCCGAACGCATGGACGGGACACTCACCGTGGCGAGCACTCTCGGTCGCGGCGCCACGTTCCAAGTGCGGTTGCCGATCGACGCGCCGCCGCGCAAGACGGAACGGGTCTCGGACCGCGGGAGTGGGTGTGAGCCGACGGGTTCCTCGTGACGAGTCGGGTGACCCCGTGAAGGCCTCCATCCGTGACCACCGTGCCCCGCGCGCGGTCGTGGCTGCGCTGTGCGTGGCGGTGGCGACTCTCGCCGCCTACGTGCCCGCGTTCAGCGCCGGCTACATCTGGGACGACGACAAATACGTCACACAGAACCCCACGCTCACCAGCCCCACGGGCTTGTGGGAGATCTGGACCAACGGCTTCGCAACTCCGCAGTACTACCCGCTCGTCCACACCAGCTACTGGATCGAGCATCGTCTGTGGGGATTCGCGCCCTTCGGCTACCACGTCGACAACGTGCTCTTGCACCTCGTGGGAGCGCTTCTCTTCTGGCGCGTGCTGGTGCGACTCGGCATTCGCGGCGGTGGGTTCGCCGCGGCGCTCTTCGCGCTCCATCCCGTCCACGTCGAGTCCGTGGCGTGGGTGACCGAGCGCAAGAACGTGCTCTCGGGGATCTTTTATTTCGCCACCGTGCTCGCCTACCTGCGGGCTACCGAGGGTTCGCGCCCGGCACTCGTGCCGGCGAATCGGCGCTGGTATTACGCGGCACTGGCGCTCTTCGTGTGTGCGCTGCTGAGCAAGAGCGTGACGGTCACGCTGCCCGTGGCGCTGGCGCTGGTGGTGATCTGGAAGCGGCGAGCCGTCACGCGCGCCGAGCTCGCGCCCCTGGCGCCTTTCCTGGTGGTGGGGCTCGTAATGGCGGCGATGACGGCGTGGCTCGAGAAGCACCACGTCGGTGCCGCCGGCGTCGACTGGCACTTGGGCGTGCTCGATCGCTCCGTGATCGCGTCACGCGCGCTCTGGTTCTACGCGGCGAAGCTCGTCTGGCCGCACCCGCTGATCTTCGTCTATCCACGTTGGGACGTGACCTGGTCGAGCGGGCTCAACCTGGCGTGGCCGCTCTCGGTAGCGCTGGTGGCGGTGGCGTTGCTCGCGCTCCGCCGTCGCATCGGGCTCGGGCCGTTGCTCACGCTCGCGGTCTATGTCGTGAGCCTTTCGCCAGCGCTCGGCTTCGTCGACTTCTACCCGATGCGTTTCTCGGTCGTGGCAGATCATTTCCAGTACCACGCGAGCGCATCGTTCCTGGCGGCATTGGCGGCAGCCGTGGTGACGCTGCGCGAGCGCGTGCGCTTGCTCACGGCGCCCGCTTGGCGCGTCTTGGGATCGGTGGTGCTAGCGGTAGCCGGCTTGCTCACGTGGCAGCAGGCACACGCGTATCGCGACGAAGCCACGATCTGGCGTGACACGCTCGCCAAGAACCCCGACGCGTGGCTCGCGCACCTCAACCTGGGAAGGCTGGACGCACAGGCGGGATTGCTCGCCGCCGCCGATCATCATCTGAGCGAAGCGGCGCGGCTCAAGCCCGACGAGCCGCGGGTGCACATCAATCTGGGCGGATTGCGAATCCTTCAGGATCGCCTCGACGAAGCGATCGACGAGCTACGCCTCGCGGCGCGCCTGGGCGTGGGCCTCGCCGAGGCCCA
>CAYVDO010000251.1:0-4993 GCA_964450125.1 uncultured bacterium | reverse complement strand
TACAACCTGGGGATCGCGTACCAGCGGCACGGCGACGTCGAGGCCGCGATCCGTTCGTTCCGCAATACCCTGGAAGTGGACCCGAGCTACGCAGGCGCCGCCGCGCGACTGCGCGATCTCGAAGCGAGCTCGCCAGTCGCGGGCGATGCGAAGGGTCCGGCCGCCGCCGAACAGCGGTGAGTGCCGCGGACCTCGTGCGACGTCTCGGCGCACCTTCGGCGCTCGTCGAGCTCGCCCGCGCGGTCGCGGGCGATCTGTCGGTGGCCCCTACGTAGGGCGCGAGAGCGATCCGGATCGCGGATTTCGCAGCGCACTCTCTCGGCGACTACTCGTCCGCGAGGCTGAAGCCTTGGGCGCGGGCCTTCTCCAGCGTTTGCGCCGCCATCTCGGGCGCCACGAAGCGCAGGATCAGATCGCGGAAGTTCGTGGTCGCGCCCTCGAACTGGGTGGTGTGGTGAATCGCACCGGTGGGGCAGGGCTCCACGCAGAGCCCGCAGTACATGCACTTGCCGATGTTGATGTCGAAGACGAACGACTCGCGGACCTTGGGGCTGGTGTCGCCATCGACGCCGGTCACCGACGACTTCTGGATCTTCACGTCCTCGATGGTGATGCAGTCGATCGGGCACGCGGTCTCGCACGCGCGGCAGGAGATGCAGATCTCCATGTCCACGTGCAGATGCCCGCGGTAGCGCGGCGGCAGGGTTTCGGGAATCGGCTTGGGGATGCGATCCGGATACTGGACCGTGATCGGGTCGCGCGCCACCAGGTGCGTGAAGGTGATGCGCATCCCGGTCAGGGTCGAACCGATCCCGTCGCGGATGTTGCGGAAGTATTGGCTGACGGCGCTCATGGTGATGCCGCGAGAGGCGAGCTGTCTCTAGAATAAGGGCGATCGTCGCGCCTGGCCAACACGGTCTCGCTGCGGTACCAGGATCAGCGCCGTCGAGGCGCCGGACCACGCCCGCCGATCCTCGTGCGCCGCCCGGCGTCGTGGCGATGGCGGCTCAGTCGGGCGATGCCGCCGGCCCCCTCACGCCTTCGCCGAGGCCCCACGTGCACGGCGCGTCGCGCGTAGCATCACGAGCACTGCAACCGGTGCCAGCCACGGCCAGGCCATCGGGCTGGCGCTGACGTTCGTTCCCGGTGCGATCGAGCAGTTGGGATTGGTCGGGAAGGGATCGCATAGGTCACCCCGCCCGTCGCCGTCGCCGTCGGCCTGGCTCGGGTTGGCGACCGTGGGGCAGTTGTCCGTGAGATCGGGTTCGCCGTCACCGTCCTGATCGGGAGGCGGCTTGATCGCGCAGATCGCGTCGCCTGCGGAGAAGTAGAGGTAGTTGCTGAACTGGGTGCTCGTGGGCGGTGCGAACGCGATTCCGCCGGTGAGCGTCAGATACCCGAAGAACGAGTCGGCCGCCGCCACCTGGGCGACGAGCTGAGCGTTGCCGTTGGGCTTGATGCGCCAGACCTTCGTGAGCTCGAAGTCGTTGGACGACGGCGACGTGAAGCCGAGGGTGACGGCGTACAGGTCCGTGCCGAAGCCGGGTGTGCCCCGTGCGAATGCGAGGTCCGTGTAGAAATCGACTCCTGGCGCAGGCAGCGTCGTCGGGAACGACGGCATGTTGCCGTACACCGAGCTGGCGTGAACGCCCAGCGAGCCCATGGCGAAGACCGACGGGCCGAAAGCACCGCCGGGGTTCGGGTTGACGTCGAAGCCCGGCATGGAGCGCGGCAGCGTGCTGCTCCACGGCGGATTGTGCATGCCCACGAGCGTGGCGCTGGCGTCGATGTCCTCGATGTTGGTGCCGACACAGAACCAGCAGGTCTGGGCGTGGACCGTCTCGGCGAGCAGCGTGTTGCCGCTGGGTCCGTTCGGCTGTTCGACCAGCTTGCCGGAAAGCCAGATGTCGAACGCAGAGGGTGCATGCTCGTACCACGGCGATACGGCCCCCGACGGGGTGATCTGCGCGATGATCCCGTTGGCAGCGAGTGATGAGTCGCCGGCGGCCAAGTACATCTGATCGAAGAAGCCGGCGCCCTTGCCGATGGTCACGCCGAAGCCGTCGGGCGGCACCCAGTCGGGAATGGCGTAGAACGGCGCGATCGTGCCACTCGGGGTGATCTTCAGCACCGCCGGCGGACCATACGGATTCGCGATGAACATCGCGTCCCCGAAGGCGCTGGTCGGGTCGGCGAATGCGATCTGGTTGGTGGGGAGCCCGGTGCCGAGCGTCGCCAGGGTGTAGCCGGGAGCGGTGATCGCACCCGCGGTGCACGAGGTCGCCGGGCCGGCGAGGGCCGGCGAGACGATGGTTGACACCAACACGCCGATTGCAGCGAGCACGCACAGGTACCCACGGGCGGTGGTGAATCGAGTCCTGGTCGACCTCATGTTCCCCTCCGAGGTTGTCGCGCTAGGAGCGGCTGGACCAGCCGCGGTTCGCGGCGACGCTACCACGCTGCCCGCGGCGGGCCGAAGCGTCGGGTGGTGACACGGCGAGCCGGCGCCGCGCCGTGCGCTGCTCAGCCGGCGCCGGTGAGCGTGTCGAAGACGCGGCGGATTTCGGCGGTGAGGCGCAGGAATTCGTCACGTAGGGTCTCGGGTGTCGTGGGAAGGCCGAGGGTGCCGTCGGGATCGAGGCGGGACGCGAGGGATTCCAGCTCGGGCCCGTCGAGCGGAAAGAGGTCGGTCGCGCGGTCGTGGACGATGCGCTGGCGGTTCTCGATCCGGCGCAGGAAGAGGTAACCGCGGGCGAGGGCCTCGGTGTCGGTTGGGCTGAGCAGGCCTTCGAGGGCGATCGCTTCCAGCGCGCCCAGCGTGTCGGCGTGGCGGATGCGTGGGTGATCGTGGCCATGCCGCAAGAGCAGCACCTGCACCGCGAACTCGATGTCCACCAGCCCGCCGGGGCCGAGCTTGAGATCGACGGCGCCGTGGACTTGGCGTGCACGCTCGACCTCCATGCGGTGGCGCATGCGCCGGATCTCGGCGACCTCGTCGTCGGTGATGCCGCGGCCGTAGACGGCGTGATCGCGGATCGCCGCGGCCTCGGCGGCGAGGCCCGCGTCGCCGGCGACTACCCGCGCCTTGATGAGCGATTGGCGCTCCCAGAGTGCCGCCTCGCGCTCGTGGTAGCGGCGGAACGAATCGAGGCTCGTCACGAGTGGCCCCGCATTTCCCGAGGGTCGGAGGCGAACGTCGATGGGATAGACGATGCCGCTCGCGGTGACGGCGGAGAGCGTCGTGATGAGGCGCTGCGCCAGCTTCGCGAAGAATTCGCCGTTTTGGATCGAGCGGTCGCGTCCTTCGGTCACGCCGGGGGGGTCGTAGAGAAAGATCAGATCGAGGTCGGAGCCGTACTGGATCTCGCGCCCGCCGAGCTTGCCGAGGCCGAGGACGCCGAAGCGTGCCGGGCGATGGTCTTCGCCCACCGGCCGGCCGTAGCGTGCCGTGGCCTGCTCCATCGTCCACTCGAGCGCGGCGGCGAGGCAGACCTCGGCCACGTCCGAGAGCTGCGTCGTCAGCGCTTCGAGGTCGAGGTTGCCGATCACGTCCTGGAAGCCGATGCGCAGCGTCTCCTCGGTGCGGAAGACGCGCAGCGCTTCGAGCACTTCCTCTTCGTCGTCGGCCTGGCGCAGCCGCTCGGCGAGATCGCGCGCCAGCTCCTCACGGCTGCGCGTGGGCCCGGCGGCGCCGGCGCGTATGAGCCCGTCGATCAGCTCGGGATGGGCGATGAGGATCTCCGAGAGAAAAACGCTCGAGCTCAGCAGCCGCATGAGGAGCCGGGTGATCGTGGGGTTCTCGGCGAGCAAGCTCAGGTAGGCGCTGCGCGCGCCGGAGCGCTGGAGGAAGCGCTCCAGGTTGGCGAGCGCCAGGTCCGGTTGCGGGGAGCTTGCCGCTTCCTCCATCAGAAGCGGCGCCACGCGATCGAGTCGTGCCTTCGCCTCGCCGGTGGTCGGGCTTCTCGGTAGACCGTCGCGGAGCACGCCGAGAGCACGCCGCGCGGCGGCCAGCTCGTCGAAGCCGAGCGCCGTGAGCTGAGCGTCGGCGACGGACTCGAGATCGGGAGTGTCGAAGAGTGCCCGCACCTCGGGGCGCACGCGGCGGGTGCGCTCACCCTCGGCCTCGTGGAAGAAGGTGCGGAAGATCGCCGATACCGCCGCGCGATGGGTTTCGAGATCGCGGCTGAAGGCGTCGGTGGCATCGGCGCCGTCGGCGTCGCGATAGCCCATGCGGCGCGCGAGCAAGCGCATCTCGTCGCGGTCGGTGGGAAGGCGATGGCTCTGGCGCTCGGTCACGATCTGGATGCGGTGCTCGAGGTGGCGCAGGAACACGTAGGCGGCGTGAAGCCGGTCGTGATCCTCGCCGCTCAGGTAACCGTGGGCGGCGAGCAGCGGCAGCGCCTCGAGGGCGCCGCGCACGCGGATGCGCCGGTCCTTCCCCGCGTTGATCAGCGACAACGTCTGCACCACGAACTCGATCTCGCGGATGCCGCCCTTGCCGAGCTTCACGTTTCGGATGTGCTCGCCGCCCGGCGCCAGGCCGACGTCGATGCGGCGCTTCATTTCCTTCATGTCCTCGACCGTCGAGTAGTCGAGGTAGCGCCGGTACACGAAGGGCTCGACCGCCTTCAAGAAGGCCTCGCCGAGGGCGCGGTTGCCGGCCACCGGGCGCGCCTTGCAGAGCGCCGCTCGCTCCCAGGTGCGGCCGTAGGCCTCGTAGTAGTAGAGCGCGTTGCGCAGCGAATGGGCGACCGCGCCGCTCGTGCCCATGGGCCGGAGCCTGAGATCCACGCGCATCGCGAAACCGTCGTCGGTGCTCTTGCTCAGCGCTTGCGTGAGCCGTTCGCCGAGCCGCGCGAAGAACGTGCCCACGGGGAGCTCACCGTCGCCGGCGGCATTCCCCAGCGTTTCCTCGCGGTCGGAATGGAAGAGGTAGATGAGGTCGATGTCCGACGAGAAGTTGAGCTCGCCGCCGCCGAGCTTGCCCATGCCG
>CAYVDO010000250.1:0-12122 GCA_964450125.1 uncultured bacterium | reverse complement strand
GCAGCGACAGGCCGCGCGTGCCGCACAGGAAAACGCTCAGCGGGAAGCCGCACGCGCCCGCGCCGGGTTCGCACCCGCCCCGCCCGCCGGACAGCCGGGCGAGGCCCCGTCCGACGGTGCTCCCGGCCGCCGCAAGGTGGACTTCCGCAAGCGTCGTCTGGAGAAGCGCTCCGAGATCGACGCGCGACGCGAGCAGATGCTTCGGTTCGCGCCGCGCAAGAAGAAAGGCGGGAAGAAGGCCGGCCAGGCCACGCAGATCACCACGCCCAAGGCCAGCAAGCTGGTGGTGCGGATGGGCGAGAGCATCACGGTCGCCGATCTCGCCAAGCGCATCGCGGTCAAGGCTAGCGATCTGATCCGCAAGCTCATGGAAATGGGCCAGATGGTGACGGTCAACGAGGCCCTCGACCCCGACACCGCAGCGATCGTCGCAGCCGAGTTCGGTTACGAGGTCGAGAAGGTCTCACTGCAGCTCGAAGACTTGGTGGACCGCGTCGAGGACACCGCCGAGGACATGGTCACGCGTCCGCCGGTGGTGACCGTCATGGGCCACGTCGATCACGGCAAGACCTCGTTGTTGGACACCATCCGCTCGGCGAACGTCGCCCGCGGCGAGGCCGGTGGCATCACCCAGCACATCGGTGCGTATCAGGTGGTCGCGCGCGAGCGGCCAATCACGTTCCTCGATACGCCGGGCCACGAGGCGTTCACGGCGATGCGAGCCCGCGGCGCCAACGTGACGGACATCGTCATCCTGGTGGTGGCCGCGAACGACGGCGTGATGCCCCAGACGCTGGAGGCGCTGGCCCACGCGAAGGCGGCTGAAGTGCCGGTCGTCGTCGCGGTCAACAAGATGGACCTTCCCGACGCGAACCCGGACAAAGTCCTGCAGCAGCTCGCTTCGAACGGCTTGGTGCCGGAGGACTGGGGCGGCGACACCCCCTGCGTGCGCGTCAGCGCCAAGACCGGCCAGGGTGTGGACGATCTGCTCGAGATCGTGTTGCTCACGGCCGACGTCCTCGAGCTCACTGCCAACCCATCCAAGCCCGCACGCGGCGTCGTCGTCGAGGCGAAGCTCACACGTGGCCGCGGCCCCGTGGCCACCGTGCTGGTCGACGAAGGAACGCTCAAGGTCGGCGACTCCTTCATCACCGGCAAGCAGTACGGCAAGGTTCGCGCGCTCATGAACGAGCGCGGCGCGCTGGTTCGCGAGGCCACGCCCGCAATGCCGGTCGAGGTGCTCGGCCTCTCGGGCGTACCGGTCGCCGGCGATTCGTTCTTGGTGGTCAAGGACGACGCCAAGATGAAGCAGTTCATCGACGAGCTGGTTCGCAAGCAGCGCGAGGCCGCGGTGCAGGCGCCGCAGAAGATGAGCCTCGAGCAGTTCTACGAGAAGATGGCCGCGGGCGAAGCGAAGGAGCTTCGCGTCGTCCTCAAGGCCGACACCCAAGGCTCCATCGAAGCGGTGAGCAGTGCGCTCACCAAGCTCTCGACACCGAAGGTGGAGGTGAAGGTCCTGCACGGCGGCGTCGGCGCCATCGCCGAGTCGGACGTGATGCTGGCCAGCGCCTCGAACGCGGTCATCGTGGGCTTCCACGTCCGGCCCGAGGTGAACGCACGAGTCCTCGCCGAGAAGGAAGGCGTGGACGTCCGCTGCTACTCGATCATCTACGAGCTGCTCGACGAGATGCAGAAGGCCATGACCGGCCTGCTCGAACCGGAGTACCGCGAGCAGGTGGTGGGACGCGCCGAGATCCGCGAGATCTTCAGCATTCCCAAGGTCGGCGTCGTGGGCGGCTGCCTCGTCACCCACGGCACGGTGTCGCGCCCGGCGCGCGCGCGGTTGCTGCGCGACAGCGTCGTCGTCCACGACGGCAAGCTCGGCAGCCTCCGGCGCTTCAAGGACGACGTGCGCGAAGTCAAGGAAGGTCTCGAATGCGGTCTTTCCTTCGACGGCTTCAGCGACATCAAGCAGGGCGACGTCGTCGAGTCGTACATCCTGGAGGAAGTGCGTCCGAGCCTCGCGTGACGCGGGGCGAAGCGCGCGCCACGGACGGCCACGCGACGCACCGGCCGGGCTGAGTGACGCTCGGCGCGGGAGTCTGCGCAAGCCCGTGAGCATCTTCGAGTCGACCGCGCAGTTCCATCGACGATGCCCGATCTCGACGAAGCAGGAATGGTGGTCGGGGTCGGCTGGGTCGACCTCCTGATCCCCGAGTCACGATCGCTCAAGGAAAAGCGCAAGGTCGTGCGGAGTGTCGTGGATCGACTACGCGCGCGGTTCAACGCCGCGGTGGCCGAGGTCGGCGATCAAGAGCTCTGGGGCCGCGCACGCATCGGCTTCTCCGTGGTCTCGAACGACTCGCGATTCGTGAACTCCGTGCTGGACCAGATCCGCGACGCGATCGACAACATGGCGATCGCCATCGTGGCCAACTCCGAGATCGAGATCCTGCACCTGTGAGCACGCGTCGCCAGGACCGCGTCGCCAACCTCATCCAGCAGGAGGTGGCTCGGATGCTCGCGCGCGGCGAGGCCAAGGACCCTGCGCTCGAAGGCGCCACCGTGACCGGCGCCAAGGTCTCGCCCGACCTGCGGCTCGCAACCATCTATTTCAGCGCGATCGGCGACGCAGAGGCGCAAGATCGCATCGCCAAGGCGATCGCGCGCGCAACACCGTTCTTCCGCCGCGAGGTCGCTCGCCGGCTCACGCTCAAGTTCGCGCCGGAGGTCGTGTTCCGTCGCGACTCCTCGCTCGCCTACGGGCAAGAGGTGGAAGAGCTCCTAGCGCGCATCCACGCCGAGGAGCGGGCCAGCGAGCCCAGCGACACGTCCGAGAAGTGAGCGGAGCCGCAGCCCCTCCGACGAGCTTCTCGGACGGCATCCTGGTCGTCGACAAGCCTGCGCGCGCGAGCTCGTTCGACGTCATCCGTCGCCTGAAGCCGGTGCTCGGCAAGCGCAAGACCGGCTTCCTCGGCACGCTCGATCCTTTCGCCACCGGCGTGTTGCCACTCAGCCTCGGCGAAGCGACCAAGCTCGCCGATGCGCTGGCCGGGGCGGCGAAGGAATACGTGGCCGAGCTGGCGCTCGGCGCAGCCACCGATTCCGGCGACCTCACCGGGCGAATCACGCGTACGGCACCGGTTCCCGCGCTCACCGAGCTCGCGCTCGCCGCGCTGTGCGAGCGCTTCCGCGGCGAGATCGCACAGGTGCCGCCGATGCACTCGGCGCTGCACGTGGACGGCGAGCGCCTCTATGCGAAAGCGCGCCGAGGCGAGGTCGTGGAACGTGCCGCGCGCCGCGTCACCATTCACCAGCTCGCGATTCGCGTGCTCGCGGCCGACCGGCTCGCGATCCACGTCGTCTGCTCCACGGGTACCTACGTCCGCGTGCTCGCCGAGGACATCGGTCGGGCACTCGGCACCGAGGGCCATCTGGTTGCGCTGCGACGCGCTCGCTCGGGCGGATTCGACCTCGAGCACTCGGCGAGCGTCGACGCCATCCTGACAGAGCCTGCCAGGGCGTTCGCGCGAGCTTTCGTCTCGATCGACGCCGTGCACCTCCCCGGCTTCGTGGACGTAGTGCTCGACCCGACGGGGGTTGCGGCCGTCCAGCATGGTGCCGCCGTGCGCGCCGAGTCGTTGCCCGCGAGCGCACACACGCTCCCCGTGGGCACGCGGGTCGCGTTGCGTCACGGCGGCCGGCTCTTGGCGCTCGGCCGCGCCTGCGACGACGCACACGCCCCGATCCGTCCGAGTCGTGTCCTGGTGCGCGCGGATCGGGCCGTCTGAGCGCGGCCGGAGCCGGTGCAAATCGGCGGAGCAGTTGACACCACAGACTGAATCATATTCAATGAAACATATTCATCGATAACGCTCGTGCCTCGCGACGTGCATCCAACCCGCAGCGCCCAGAAGGCTCGCACCCGTGAGCAGCTCAAAGCCGCGGCGCGTGCCTGCTTCACGCGTCGAGGGTACGCCGCAACCCAGATCACCGACATCGCCAAGGCGGCCGGAGTCGCCACCGGCACGATGTACGTCCACTTCCCCAGCAAGGAGTCGATCCTCGACGAGCTGCTCGAGGAGCTCGATCGCGAGCTCGTGACCCGCCTCGCCGACGCTTGGAGCAGCGGCGCCGCGAATGGATCGCCCCTCGACGTCGAGGTACGGGTTCGCGCAGTCGCGCTCGCGTGCCTCGACGTCTGGCGCGCAGAGCGGGACCTGCTGCGTTCGTTCGCCGAGCGCGCGGCGCTCGGGCTCGACCCGCGCCGCATCCACGAGGGCGTGAGCCCGAGTGCCTCGCGCTGGCTGACCGAGCTGCTCCGAAACGCGGCGCCGCTTCTCGGCGGCCCCATCGCCGAGCCCGGGCTCGTCGCGCACGCGTTGCTCGGCCTGTGGCTACGGGTGGGCCTGGCGTCCCTCTTCGACCCCTCGCCGTCGCGTGGCGAGCTGGCGGAGCTGCTCACGCGACTCACGCTGGGTGCCCTGCGCGGCGTCGCTGCTCCCGCCGCGAGCCCACCGGTTCGCCGCACCGTTTCCACCCCCAGGCGACCCGGGCGGTCGCACACCCGACGGAGCTGAACCATGCCCACGAGCCCGACTTCGACGGCAACCGCACGCACCAGCGCTTCTCCGGCAGAGCTCCTCGCCCGCGCGATCGGAGGTCCTCGCCAATGGCGCGACAAGTTGCTCCGGATCGCGGGAACGCTCGCCATCCAGCTCGATCGCCGCGAGATCCGTCGCCGCCTGGAGCGCCTGAAAGCGCGGGGTTACCTGGAGCAGATCCCGACCAAGTCCCAGCTCCTCGTCGGCGGTCTCGACATGCTCCGCTTCTTCATCGTTCCCGGAGCCGAGGACTACTACGAAACCCGCGGCATCGACTTCCGCTTCCATCAGGTGCTGCGCTTCCTCGATGATCCGGTGTCGGTGATCGATCCGGTGGGCCTCTTCTCGCGGCGTGACACGATCATCGGGCACCTCATGCAGGTGACCCACGCCAATCCCGTCTACGACCTGCAGATCCTCGACATGTTCGAGGACGGGCTCGATCGACTCGAAACGGAGCTCGAGCAAATGCTCGCCGGAACCCATCCTCGGGCCAGCACGATCGGCGCGGTCGTCGAGGATTCGACTTATCACGCGCGGCTCCTCGAGTACGTGCGCACCTATCGCGCCGACCCGAGCGTGCCGCACCTCCTGCGCCATCAAGGCAGCGCGCGTGCGAGCGCCGAGTTCCGTCTCGCCGAGCACACTTTCGGCACGCTTCCCGCGTTCATGCGCTACGCAAATCGTCTCCCGCACGCGCGGCGCGCACTGTGGACGCATTCCCGGCGCAGCACGCTCGATCCCACCTACTGCGATCCCACTCCAGCAGCGGCATACCGAGCCGGCACGCTCGAGAGCCCGTACGCCCACGCCGCTTGACCGCGCCTCGCGCGCATCGATACTGACGGGAGATCCCTGCCCGCGAGGACACCATGGTCGAGATCGAGATCCGATACGAAGGCGACCTCCACACCACCGCCGTGCACGGCCCCTCGGGTACCCAGCTCGTCACCGACGCACCCAAGGACAACCAAGGCCGCGGAGAAAGCTTTTCACCCACCGACCTGGTGGCCACGGCGCTCGGCACGTGTATCGCCACCACCATGGACATCGTCGCGCGACGCCACGGCTTCTCCGTGGGCGGCAGCACGGTCCGAGTCGGCAAGCACATGGTCAGCGAACCGCGGCGGCGGATCGGCAAGCTCGACGTGGAGGTCGTGATGCCCGCGGCGCTGACGCCAGATCGGCGCGAGCTGATGGAAGACACCGCCCGCTCCTGCCCCGTGGCGGAAAGCTTGAGCCCGGCGATCGAGCTTCCCATGGTGTTTCGCTACGAGGCCGGTCGCCCCGCATGAGCGCTCGGCGAGCACTTCGGGTGGTCGCGATCAGCGACACCCACGGCTATCACGACCGCGTCGCGATCCCGGACGGCGACGTGCTACTACACGCCGGTGACCTCACCAGATTCGGCAAGATCGAGGAGGTCGAGCCCTTCGACGCATTCCTCGCGAGCCTCCCGCATCGGCACAAGCTCGTCATCGCCGGCAACCACGATTGGTGCTTCCAACGCCGGGCCCGAGAAGCGCGTGCGCGGCTGGGACACGCCACGTACCTGGAGGACGACGGCCTCGACATCGACGGTTGGCGGTTCTACGGCAGCCCCTGGCAACCCGAGTTCATGAGCTGGGCGTTCAATCTGCCACGCGGCGAGCAGCTCAGGGAGAAGTGGATGCTCATCCCGCTCGACACCGACGTGCTGATCACTCACGGCCCGCCTCTCGGCGAAGGCGACCGTACGTTCGGCGGCGAGCACGTGGGCTGCGAGGAGTTGGCGGCCGCGGTTCGGCGCCTCACGCCCCGTTACCACGTCTTCGGCCACATCCACGAGTCGGGTGGCGTCACGCGAAGCGGCGCCACCACGTTCGTGAATGCCGCGAGCTGCGACGTCTTATACGAACCGGTGCAGCCGGCGATCGTCTTCGATCTGGTCCCGTGATCGCGGCGACCGAGCCGCGCACCAGATGCGGATCTCGATCGCGCGCTCACGAATCGAAGAGCAAGCCGAGTCCCACGTAACCCTTGCGGGTGCGCTCGGTGAGGATGCCCAGGTTCTTGAGATTGGGCAGCACCGTGTGGTTGTAGAGGTAGTTCTGGCTCATCTTCCAGCCGTCCGAGCGGATGGTGCCGCGCAGCAGACGAGCAGGGTCGAGGCCGTACTTCGGACCGAGCAGCTCGGTCATCCCCTTCCCCGACGAGTTGAACAAGCATTCGAGGATGTCGAACGTCCAATCCTCGAGCTGATCGCGCTCGGCTGCCGTGAGCCGGGGAAGCTGCCGCTTGAGCGAATGGAAGCCGAAGGCCGCGTGGCGCGCCTCGTCGATGGTGACGCGTCGGATGATGTCGCGCAGCAGCGGATTGCGCACGTTCTGCTCGAGCCCCGCGAAGATGCCGAGCGCGACACCCTCGAAGAGCACCTGCATCCCCACCGCCTTCTGCCACCACTCGGGCGCCGCGAGAAGCTGGTCGAGCAGGTACTTGAGCACGGGATCGATCACGTCCACTCCACCGTGCTTGCGCTCGAGATAGGCCGCGAAAACCTCGCAATGCCGCGCCTCGTCCACGACCTGGCTCGCGGCGTAGAACTTCGCGTCCATGTCCGGGATGGCGTTGACGAGCTGGGCGGTGAGCTGAAGCGCCGCCTGCTCGCCGTGAAGGAGCTGGGAGATCGTGAATCCGATCTCGTCGATCACAGCCTGCTTGCGGGTGTCGTCGTCCTTACCGACGACGCCGAGCACGTTCGCGAGGATCGACGCTTCCGGCTCCGCGAGCCACTCACCGTCGTCGATGGCGATGGACCAATCGACGTCGGTCTGGGCGTTCCATTGGCCGTTCTTGCCCTTCTCGTAGAGTGAGCGGAGTTGGTCCTCGCCGAGCGAGTAGTCCCATTGCCAGTGAAGCGTGAGCGGCACGTCGACGTCTTGCAGACGACGCAGGCGCTCGGCCTGATCCGCGGGAAGGTCGATCCGCGGGTAATCGGCAATCTCGCGTCGGTGATCGTTGAGCAGCGTCATCGTCCCACCTCTCGCACGACCGAGACGGCACCCTTCCCGTCGCGGGTCGCGGCAGCCGTCTCACGCTATCGTCCGCGTGATCGACGAGTCAATCGACGCCGAGCACGCCGTGCAAGCTCTGCGGCGTGCGACACCCGTCTCCTGCGATCGGGTGATCAGAGATCGGATCGTCCCATCCGATTGCGGACCAGCACCACACCCAAGAGCACCGTGGCCATTCCCGACGAAGCCAAGAGCAGCGCAAAGATCGGCCCGAGCTCACCCCCGAGCTTGTCGTAGAGCTTGCCGATCGCGAGCGCCTGCACCACGGCGCCGAGCTGACCCATGCCGTTGATGATCCCCGCAGCGAGTGTCGCGTTGGCACGCGAGCCGATCTCGATCGCCCCTGCTCCGGTCATGAGCGCGTCCGGGCCATAGAGCGTGAACCCGATGAGGGCCAGCGCCGTGCCGAAGATCCACACGGCCGAGCCGCCGAGCTTCCACATCGCCAGGCAGGATGCCGTGAGACCGAGCAGGAACACGAAGCTCACGATGGTGCGCCGCGACCGGAAGTAGCGATCCGAGAGCCAGCCCGCGACGATGACGCCGGGGATTCCCGCAGCGTCGAAGAGTGTCGAGAAGTAGCCGCTGGATTCGGCAGTCAACGCGTAGTTGAGCTTCAAGAAGTATGGAACCCAAGACCAGAGCGCGTATCGGATGAACTTCACGAAGAAATAGAAGGTACCGACCAGCAGTACGGTGACGACCGCATCTCGCGTCCAGCCGCTCTCCGCCGACTCTCCAGGTACGTCGATACTGGAATCTGTGTCCTCGCCAGACTCGGCAGGATCCTCGACGGGCGCGAGTCCCAGATCCTCCGGCCGATTGCGCTGGTTGGGAATGAAGAACAGCAGGATCGCGCTCAGCACGGCGGCGCCACCGAAAAAGCTGGCGCGGAAGCCGAAGTGGCCGAGCAACCAGGAAGCGAGGAAGGTGGCAGCGAATCCGCCGAGCTGATAATTGGTGGCCCACCAGCCCATCCACGTGCCGCGCTCGCGCTTGTGGAACCAGTTGCCCATGGTCCCCACGCCACCCGACCACCCGGTAGCCTGGCCGAGACCGTTCACCACCATGGCGATGGCGAAGAGCGCGAATACGTCGGTTGCGCCGAAGATCAGGCTCGCGGCGATCGAGGCGATCATGCCGCCGATCAACGTCACTCGCGGGCCGAGCCGGTTTCCGATTCCGCCCGCCGTGAACTGACCGATCGTGTACGCGATGAGGTAAGCGCTCTCCAGATATCCCAGCGCGGTGGCAGTCAAACCGAAATGATCACCCAACGTCGCTTTCGCGACGTAGAACGGCTTTCGGCAGAAGTACATGCCGAAATAGCAGAGATACGTGCTGAGAAAGACCCGCCAGCGCCACGAAACCACGCGCGGATCGAGAGCGACGGATTCGTTTTGGCTCATCGGTGCGGCGATCGTCGCATCGGCCCGTGCGCGACAGCAAGCGCACGCTTCATGCGGTGGCGCTCTCGAAGAGCAGCCGCCGCGCTCGCCACCGGGCGATCCAGCGGGCGAGGCCGGGTGCCAGCCGCGCCGCCAGCGCCATCGCCTGCGCAGTGTGAGTCACCACGATCACGGCGCGATTGGCAGCCACGCCGCGCAGGATGAGCCGCGCCGCCCGGTCCGCGGGCGTCGGCTTCATGCCGATCGATGCGAAGAGGCTCTTGGCGCTTCCCGAGAGATACGTCGCGCTGCCGAAGATCGCGGTGTCGATGAAGCCGGGGCAAACCACCGAGACCCGAACGCCCTTGAGCGCCGCCTCGCCCCAAAGCGACGTCGACAGCCCCACGATCGCGTGCTTGGTCATCGCATAGGCGGCCGTCCACGGCGTGGGCACCAGCCCGGCGATCGACGAGGTGTTCACGATGTGGCCGCGCCCCTGCCGCACCATGAGCGGATACGCCGCCCGAATGCCGTGGACGACGCCCATGAGATTCACTCCCACGATACGGTCCCACTGTTCCGGCGACATCGCCTCCAGCGGTCCACCGAGAAGGATGCCGGCGTTGTTGAAGACGAAGTCGAGCCCGCCGTGACGCGCGGCTACGTCGTCGACGAGCGCCTGGACCGCGCTGGCGTCCGACACGTCGAGTACAGCTGCCTCGGCACGATGGCCGGCACCCACGATCGAACCGGCCACGGCACGTGCGCCACCGGCGTCGACGTCGGCAACCACCACGCGCGCACCCGCCGCCGCGAGCTGAATGACGAGGGCGCGACCGATTCCCGAAGCGCCGCCGGTCACGATCGCGACGCGCTCGCGAAAGGCCTCGCCGTACGCCGTCCGCTCGCCGCTCGGCACCCCGACCGTTCCCGACGAAGCGCTACCCATCGCCTGCCGACCCGGGCTCACCCGACCGTGCCAACCACTCAACGAGAGCGCGATGCGCTCGACGATGCGGTCGAAACGACCGCTCATGCGCTGCGGCTCGCCTTCTCCACGAGCCCCGACTGCCCGAAGCGACGCTCGAGCTCGGCGAGCAACGTGTCGAGCACGACGCCGCGGCTCTCGAGCAAGACCAGCGTGTGGTAGAGCAGATCCGCGGCCTCGTGGGTCACCGCCGCGCGGCCGCTCTCCCCGCTCGCCGTGCGCGCCGCTTCCACCAGCTCGTTCGCTTCCTCGATCACTTTGGCGGCGATCCGGTCGACGCCACCCTCGAGCAACTGTGCGGTGTAGGAGCGGCTGGGATCGGCTTCCCGTCGCGAGTGGATGACCCGCGCCAACTCCTCGAGAACGGTGGGCGAATGGCTCACGTCGACTCCTCCCCTGCAGCGAGATGGTCATTCACAATTCGGCGCCAGTTGTTCGTAAGGGCGACCGTGAGGCCGCCCGCAAGGGCCTTGCGTCGGCGGGCGGGCTTGCGCCCGCCCCTACGGGTTGGCGGTCGGGTCGATCCAAATCGTGAATGGTCAGTTGGCGCCGATCGCGGCGCGTCAGCCCGCGGTCACGCAGTAACGGTGCACGGCTTCCATGAACGTCTGCACGCCCCACCGAAAGCCGTCGACGGGAATGCGCTCGTTGTGGCCGTGGTAGAGCTTCGAGAACTCGAGGCCAGGCGGAAAGCGCACCGGCGAGAAGCCGTAGGTGCGGATGCCCATCTTGGAGAGCTCGGCATCGTCGGTGAGGCCGACGATCAGATACGGCACCGCACGTGCGCCGGGATCGCGCTCCTCGAGGGTCTTCTGAAGCACGTTCCACATCGGCGTCTCGAAGGGCGTCACGATGCCCATGCCTTCGTTCACCACTTCGAAGGTGAAGCCGGGGCCGACGATGTCGGTGATCTCGCGGATCAGCTCGTCGCGGGTCGTGCCCGGCATCACGCGGCAATCGAGCGTGACCTCGGCCACCGACGGGATCACGTTGACCTTCTTCCCCGCGGCCAGCCCCGTCGGGTTCACGGTGTCGTGGAGCGACGCGAAGATGACCTTCGCCTTCTCCTTGTCCGGCATCACCTTCTTGAGGATGAGATCCGAGAAGCGCGGATGACGCGCCAGCTTCAGTATGAACGCCGGCACGGGGCCGAGCGCCTTTCCCATCTCGTCGAGGAAGCCGTCGATGATGGGATGGACCTTGAGCGGCGTCGACACGCGGTCGAGCTTGTCGATGGCGCGCGAGAGCTTGACAACGGCGTTGTTGCCGTGGGGCATCGAGCCATGGCCGGGGTCGCCTTCGACCCGCATCTTGAGCCACACGAACCCCTTTTCCGCCACTTGCACCGGGTAGAGACGGTGCCCGCCGAGGTGGAGCGTGAAACCACCCAGCTCGTTGAGCGCGTACTTGCACGCGATCAGCTCGGGGCACTTCTCCACCATGTGGCGCGACCCGTAGGTACAGCCGGCTTCCTCGTCGGCGAATGCGTTGAAGATCAGGTCGTGCTCGAGCCTCCAGCCCTGGCGCTTGGCGGTCAGGAACGTGGCCAGCGAATACGCCGTGACGTTCTTCATGTCGATGGCCCCACGGCCGTAGATCTCACCGTCGAGAATCTGCGCGCCGAACGGGTCCGTGCGCCAGTGCTCGCGATCGACGGGCACCACGTCGAGATGGCTCGTCATCATCAGCCCGGTGTCGCGCTGCGCGCCGCGCATGCGGCTCGTGATGCAGGCGCGTCCCGGCGCGGTCTCGACCACCCGATACTCGAGGCCCGCGCGGTCGAGCACCTGGCACAGATAATCGACGGCGAGCTGCTCGTTCCCGGGCGGGTTGGTGGTGTCGATGCGGAGCAGCTCGAGGAAATGCGTCTGCGCTTCGTCGAGGATCGGCTGCCAGTCGAGCGCGAGCGTCATGGCGGAATCTCCCGGGCGCGAGGGAAACGAGGTCGACGCGCGAGTCTAACCCCTGAACGAAACGCAAAGCGCTTCGTTCGGGGGTAGCTGATGTTGTCTCGGGGGGCTTTTCAAGCCCCCCGCCCTGCGCGGCAAAGCCGCGCAGGGTCCCACCCCCGAGGCGACTCGCTGCGCTC
>CAYVDO010000249.1:0-12128 GCA_964450125.1 uncultured bacterium | reverse complement strand
GATCGAGGGTGCGCTTGTACTCCTCGGCGAGCACGGCATCCCCCGTCGGCGGCGGCGTGCGGCGACTGGTGGGGATGTGGGTGTGCTCGGGAATGTAGAGCGAGTGGAAGCCGCGGGCTTCGGCCTCGCGCGCCAGCTCGACCACGTCCATGCACTGGTCGGTGGCGAAGATCGTGATCCCGAGCTTCATGCGAAACCCGCCTTCCCGACGGCGCTCACCGCGTTCGACGAGGCCGCGCCTTTACACGATTTCGGTGGATCAATACACTCGCGACGCAAAGTGAAACGTGTTCTATTTTCGTCATGACCGTCAAGCCGCCGCCCTATCCCACCGGGCACCAATTGCTGGCCGGCAAGAACGTGCTGGTGACCGCTGCTGCGGGCACGGGCATCGGATTCGCCGTGGCCCGTCGCGCCGCCGAGGAAGGTGCGCGAGTGATGATCAGCGACATCCACGAGCGGCGCCTCGGTGAAGCGGCGGCCGAGCTGGAGCGGCTCACCGGTACGCGCCCACCCACTCGGCTCTGCAACGTCAGCGACGAAGCCCAGGTGCGCTCCCTCGTGGAGACCGCGGTGTCCGAGCTCGGGCACGTGGACGTGCTCGTCAACAACGCCGGGCTGGGGGGCAACGCGCCGCTGGTCGAGATGACCGATGACCAGTGGAACGCAGTCATCGGGATCACCCTCACCGGTACGTTCCGGATGATGCGCGCGACCTTGCCGCACATGTATCAGCGCGGCGCCGGTGTGATCGTGAACAACGCGTCGGTGCTGGGGTGGCGCGCCCAGCCGCTCCAGTCCCACTACGCCGCGGCGAAAGCCGGCGTCATGGCGCTCACGCGTTGCGCCGCGCTCGAGGCCGCCGAGCACGGGGTGCGCATCAACGCGGTGGCGCCGAGCCTCGCGACCCACAAGTTCCTGACCAAGGTGATGCCGGACGGCTTGCTCGACGAGCTCGAGCAGAAAGAGGCCTACGGCCGCGGCGCCGAGCCGTGGGAAGTGGCCAACGTCATGGTGTTCCTGGCCAGCGACCTGTCGAGCTACATGACCGGCGAGGTGATCGCCGTGAGCAGTCAGCATCCCTGAGAGCCCGCCATGGTGAACAAAGCAGCCCTCGGTGAAACCGGGACGCCGTTCGTCCTCGACGTGGAGCGCGGCAAGATCCACGAGTTCGCTACCGCCACCCATTCGAGACATCCCGCCTACTTCGAAGGCGATCACCCCGTCTGCCCGCCGACCTTCCTGACCACGGCGTTCTTCTGGGAAACGCGCGTTCCCGGCAGCAATCCCTGGCAGCGCGTCGAGATGGACCCCAAACGCGGCATGCACGCGGAGCAGGAGTTCGTGTTCCATGGACCCCCGCCGCGAGCAGGGACGCGCCTCGTCGGCACCTCGCGCATCGAAAACATCTTCGAGAAGCAGGGCAAGCGCGGCGGCACCATGACCTTCGCCGTCATGGTCACGGAGTGGCGCGACGAGAGCGGCAAGTTGGTGGCCGAGAGCCGCCTCACGGGCGTCGAGACCGCGAAGTCGCCCGAGGAGAAGTGATCGATGACGACGAGCTGGGAGTCGCTCGTGGAAGGCCAGGGGCCGGCGCCCTGGACCGTCGGCCCGATCACGCTCACCGACGTGGTTCGCTATCAGGGCGCCTCGGGTGACTTCAATCCGATTCACCACGACACCGACTTCGCGCAAGCCTCCGGCTTCACGCGGCCGCTGGTGGTGGGGATGTTCCAGGCGGGCGTGCTCAACACCTACGCCACCGACTGGCTCGGACCGGAAAACGTTCGTCGCACCAAGGTGCGCTGGAAGACTCCGCTCTTTCCCGGCGATCTCCTCACCTTCACGGGCAAGGTCGCGCGGAAGTACGAAGAGAACGGCGAGCGCCGCGTGGACGTGGAGCTCGTGTGCACCACCCAGACGGGTGCGGTGGCCGTCGAAGGCTCGCTGACGTTCGTGGTTCCGTGAGCGGGCGCGAATCGTCCCGCATCGTCAACCGCTTCTCGCGTTCGGGGGTTCCCGCCCATGGACTTCGCGTTCACCGAGGCTGAGCAACGGTTCCTCGCGGACGTCGACCGCTTCATCGACGAGCATCGCGATCCCGAGGTGATGGACGTGACCCGCGAGAACATGGCGCAGCTCGTCGACACGCCGCCCCGGCGCGCGTTCATGGGCGAGATCGGCGCGCAGGGTTGGCTCGGCCTCACGTGGCCGCGCGAGCACGGCGGCTCGGCGCAAAGCGGCGTCTACGAGTACCTGCTCAACGAGCGATTGGCGCGCGTCGGCGCGCCGCAGATCGGCAAGGGCGTCGGCATCATCGGCAAGACGCTCATCCGCCACGGCAGCCCCAAGCTCAAGAACGAGTTCCTGCCCAAGATCCTGCGCAACGAGATCGAGTTCGCCATCGGCTACAGCGAGCCGCAGGCGGGCTCCGACGCCGCGAACATGCAGCTTCGCGCCGTGCGCGAGGGCGAGGGCTGGCGGCTCAACGGCCAGAAGATCTTCACCACTTCGGCGCACTTCGCCGACTGGTACTGGGTGGGCGCGCGCACCAATCCCGACGCACCCAAGCATGCGGGCATCACCCTCTTCTTGCTGCCCATGAGATCGCCCGGGCTCACCGTCCAGTCCATGCCCACCATCGGCGACGAGATCACCAATCAGGTGTTCTTCGACGACGTGTACGTGGGCGACGATTACCGGGTCGGCGAGCTCGACCACGGCTTCCAGTACATCTCGGAAGCGCTCGACCTGGAGCGCTTCACGATGTTCACGTTCTCCCCCATCGAGGCGCGGGTGGAGCTCTTGTGCGAATGGGCGCGCACCGCCAGCTGCGACGACGCGCCGCTCAAGAACGATCCGCTGGTGCGCAGCCAGATCGCCAAGCTCGTCACCGAGACCGAGGTCGCTCGGGTCCTCGGTCTCGAGTTCGTGAACGCCGCGATGAAGGGCGGCGCTGCACCCACGATCGAGGCCTCGACCTACAAGCTCTACGCCACCGAGCTCTCGAAGCGCGTCGCCGATGCGTCGATGGATCTCGCCAGCCCCGGCAGCCAGCTTCGCGTGGGCACCGACGACGCACCGATGCGAGGGCGCGCCGAGAAGACCTATCGCTACACCGTCATCGACACCGTCGGCGGAGGCGCCTCCGAGATCCAGAAGAACATCATCAGCCGCCGGGGCCTCGGGCTACCCAAGAACTACTGATCGGGGCTACGAAGTGCACAGGAACCCGTCGATCACTCCCCGGCCTGCGCCATCGCGGGGGTCTGTTCCAGCCCCCCGCGTCACTCGCTGCGCTCGCGCGGTGCCGCTGGCACCGGGAAGGGTTGCGAGAGAGCGTGGCCCCGGCTGGCGACGAGCGCTCCATCGCTCAGAACCGCGACGCGACGGCGGCGCACCGTGATCGGCTCCACGGTGCGTCTCGACGGGGTGACGGTGCTCGACCTGGCGAGCGTCGGCCCCGCCGCGCGCGCCTCGCGGATCCTCGCCGATTACGGCGCCACCGTCGTGAAGGTGAGCCCCACCGCGAAGAAGGGTGGTGTGCAGATCGAGCCGCCCTTCTTCAGCTACGGCGCCGGGCGCGGCATGAAGCGCGTCCGCATCGATCTCAAGGCGCCCGAAGGCAAGGAAGCGTTCCTAGCGCTCGCTGCGAAGGCGGACGTGGTCATCGAGAGCTATCGCCCTGGCGTCGTCGCGCGACTCGGCATCGGCTGGGATGCGCTCCAGAAAGTGAACCCGCGGATCGTCCTCTGCTCCACCAGCGGCTATGGCCAAGACGGCCCGCGCGCGGCGTGGGCGGGCCACGACATCAACTACCTCGCCGTTGGCGGCTATCTCCATTGCTCGGGACGGCGTGCCGACGGCGCTCCCGCAATCCCCGGCGCGACCGTCGCCGACAGCGCCGCCGGCGGTATGCACGCCGTCATCGCCATCCTGGCGGCGTTGCTGGAGCGCGAACGCACCGGCCGCGGCGCCTGGCTCGACGTGTCGATTGCCGATGGCGTGCTGCACTTGATGTCGCTCCACGTCGATCGGTTCCTCGCCACCGGCGAGGAACCGGGCCCAGGCGGCGACATCTTGACCGGGCGTTACGCCTGCTACGACGTCTATCGCTGCCGCGACGATCGCTGGATCTCGGTGGGCGCCATCGAGCCGGCATTCTTCGCCAATCTCTGCAGGGCACTCGGCGCCGAGGCGTGGATCCCCCACCAGCTCGACGACGCGAAACAAGACGAGATTCGGGCCGCGTTCCGTGCAGCATTCTCGACTCGCGACCGCGACGAGTGGGTCGCCGAGCTGGCGCCGAAAGACACCTGTGTCGCGCCGGTGAGTAGCATCCCGGAGGTCGCGCGCGATCCTCAGTTCGCCGCGCGCCATGCGTACAACGACGCCCAGCATCCCAAGCGCGGCGCCTTCCGACAGGTGAGCGAGGTCCTTGCCGGCCGCCGCACGGAGGTGCCACCCCACGCCGTCCGGGCCGTCGCCGAGACCGACACCGAAACGCTTCTCGCTGCTGCCGGTCTTTCCGTCGAGCGGATCGCCGCACTGCGCCAAGCCGGGGCCATCGAGTAACCCCGAGGGAGAGAGCGATGTCCGAGCCGCTACCTGACGAAGTGCGATCCTGGATCGGCCAGATCCGCTACGAGGAAGAGCCCGAGTTCGAGGTCGAGAAGGGCTACGTCTACTCGAGCTGCTCGTCCACTCAGAACGGCAACCCGATCTACTGGGACGAGGCCGTCGCCAAGGAGATCACGGGCGGGCTCATGACGCCGCCGACGATGATGTCGGTGTGGTTCCGTCCCCACCACTGGGCGCCAGGGCGAACCAAGCAACGCCTGCCGCTCCAGATCCATTTCGATCTGAAGGAGAAGCTCGATCTCCCCGAAGCGGTGATGACCGACAACGAGGTCATCTTCTTCGAGCCCATTCGCCCCGGCGATCGGCTGCGTGCCCACCAGGTGCTGCGCTCGGTGAGCGATCTCAAGCAGACCAAGCTCGGCCAGGGTCGCTTTTGGGTCATCGACGTCGAGTACTTCAATCAAGAGGGCACGATGGTCGGTAAGGAGATCTACACCGGCCTCGGCTACCGGCGGGGGAACCGATGACCACACCCGTGAAGCTCACGTTGGCTCAGGTGAAGGCGGGCGATGTGCTGCCGGAGCTCGCCTTCGACGTCAGCGCCACCACCGTGGTGCTGGGTGCCCTCGCCACCCGCGACTTCCGGCCCATGCACCACGACAAGGACTTTGCCGTGAACCGCAACGGCGTGCGCGACATCTTCCTCAACACCCCCAACCAAGCGGCGTGGTTCGAACGCTACGTGACCGACTGGACCGGCCCCCACGGTCGCATCGGTCGTATGAAGTTCCGCATGAAGGACTCGGTCTTTCCGGGGGATCGCATGGTGTTCCGCGCCACCGTGGAGAGCGTCGACACCGACGACGCCGGCTGCGGCTTCGCCATGCTCGACGTGAAGCTCGGTGTCGGCGAGAAGATCATGACGGAGTGCAAGGTGCGAGTGGCGATCCCCACCGGCGCCACCGACAACCCGTGGTCGCGCCGCGGCGAGCGTTGGAAGCCGTAGCTTGCGGCCACACGACGTGGAGGGACGCGCTCCGTCGCGTCCGGCCAGCGAGGCGGCGCCGAGGGAGCACGGCGCTTTCGGCGCCTGCCTTCCATCCCGAGACCAGGTGGCAACTTTCGTGAGGTGAAACGTGGATCTCGAATTCAACGACGAACAGAACATGCTTCGCGACATGGTGCGCGGCGTGTGCGAGCAGTACGCCTCGCTCGCGGCTCTGCGCAAGCTCGAGGATGACCCCGTTGGGTACTCGCCGGAGCTCTGGCAGAAGCTCGGCGAGCTCGGTGTGCTCGGGCTGACGCTGCCCGAGGCCTACGGCGGCTCGGGACAGTCGGCGCTGGAGGCGGTGGTGGTTTACGAGGAGTTCGGGCGTGCGCTGGCACCCTCGCCCCATTTCGTGAGCTGTGTCGCGAGTGCCGGTGCCATCCTGCGCGCCGGCAGCGATGCCCAGAAGCATGCGTGGTTGCCGAAGATCGCGTCCGGCGAAGTGATCCTGACGCCCGCGTGGCTCGAGCCGGAGCGCAGTTACGGCCCCAACGGAGTCGCGCTCCGCGCCCGCGTGGACGGTGACTCGCTGGTGCTCGACGGCGTCAAGCGCCACGTGCACTTCGCGTCCTCCGCCACGCGGCTCGTGATGCTGGTTCGCAGCGGTGACGCTCCCGAAGCCATCGATCTCGTGCTGGTCGACCCCAAGAGCCCGGGGGTCATGCTCACGCAGCAGAAGACTCTCGCATCCGATTGCCAGTACCAGGTGCGGCTCGACGGCGTCCGCGTGCCGGTCTCGGAGCGAATCGGCGCCGCGGGCAGCGGCTGGGCGACGTGGCACGACACGCTCCTCGAGGGGATCATCTACCTCGCGGCCCAGTGCGCAGGCGGCGCCGAGCGCGCCCTCGAGATGACCAACCACTACGCGAAGATTCGCGAGCAGTTCGGCAAGCCCATCGGCGCCTTCATGGCGATCGCCCATTACCTCGCCGATTGCGCGACGCTGGTGAGCGGCGGCCGTACGCTGGTTCACGAGGCGGCCTGGGCGCGGGCCACGGGGCGGCCCATCGAGCGGCTGGCACCCATGGCCAAGCTCTTCGCGGGCCAGATGTTCCGCGACGTCACCGCCAAGGCCGAGCAGATCCACGGCGGCATCGGCTTCACCATCGAGCACGACATCCAGCTCTACTTCCGCCGCGCCAAGCAGTGGCAGCTCTCGTGGTGGGACTCGCGCTACCTCGAAGAGCTGGTGGCGCACACGGTGCTCGACGCGCCCACGCCCTGCATCGTGTGAGCACCGCCGCGCGGTCGTCGTTGGCTCGTCAGCGGGGAGCCGCGGAGCCTTCGACGAGCAGCGCCGCGAGTCGGATCGCACCCGCATCCACGAAGAGCGCTTGCGGCTCGATCCGGCCCGCCTGGATGCCGGGGCCGAGCGCCAACAGCCGCGGCGGTGCCTGCGCGCGTGCGCCGGTGCTGGTGAACGCGGCGTTCGGACCAAAGATCGCGTCGAGCGAACGAGGCTCTCCCCCGCGAATCTGCTGCCGGATCCAGTCGGCGAGCGGTGCCGCGAAGAGCGGTGTGTCCACGAAAACCTGAAGGCGGTCTGCCCGCCACGCGTTTCGACCTACGAGCACCGGGCGACCGCGAATCTGGATCGTGCCGACGTTGGGCGATGGCACCAGCGAGACCACCACCTCGCCCTTGGCGGTCCCCACGGCGACCGACGCAACGCGGAGCGTCCAGTCCGTACCTGGCACGACGAAGACCGCGCCCGGCGCGGCTGCTGCCTCGGCGAGACGCCGGCCGAGCTCCGCTGTCGTGATCGCGGCCTGCGCCGGTTCGCTCGCGGAGACCGGGGGTGCGGTGGGGCGCGTGGCGCTCGGGTTGCGCACCGCCGCCCGGGCCGACGCGCGCGTTTCCGCCGCGTGTGCCGAGCCGAGCAGCTCCCCGAGCAACACGAGCCCGCACAGGAGCCGTTTGCCGTCACGCATCCGCCGCCGCGCCATCGCCGACGAACATAACCGCGACCGTGCGCTGCGTACTGGGAGCGCCAGCTTCGTGCGGAACCCGTTCCCGGCGTGAGGGCTGGGGCACGTCGAAGGGCGCTCCGCGGCCACGCACCCGAGTCGCGCTCGTGGGGAGTGAGCCCTCGTCGCGTGGCCGCGGCTTGAGGCGAGCCTTCGGTTCCACGGGATGGAGTGGAGGCGAGCCGTGCCTGCCGACGGCCCCCCAGACCCTCGCGACTCGACCGGCTCATCCCCGGCAGACTGACCCACTGCCCCGTATCGAAGCGGCTTGAATCGCGGCCACCCACTTAGGTACACGTGAACGGTCGCGACGCGAGAGGGGAAGCGCATGCTCGATGCGGTGGTCATCGGCGCAGGGATGGCGGGAATCACTGCAGCACGCGAGCTCGTGCGCAGTGGGCTCGCGGTGCGGGTGCTGGAAGCGCGCGACCGGGTGGGCGGGCGCGTGTGGTCCATTCGTGACCTCGCCGACGATCCCATCGAAGCCGGAGCCGAGTTCGTGCACGGCGTCGGCGCCACCACCTGGCCGGAGGTTCGCGCGTCCGGCGTCGGCACCCGCGCTACGCCCAACCTGCGCGGCTTCATGTTCAACGTGGGCGGCAAGACCAACTGGCTGCCGATCATCTTGATGCACCCGGAGATCTGGCCGACGTTCCCCATCCTCCACCAGATCCGGCGTGTGCGTCCGCCCGACATCACGGGGCGCGAGTTCCTGGATCGCAAGGGCTATCGGGGGCGCGGGCGCGCCCTCGCATCGATGGTGCTCACCGCGCACCTGCCCGCGAGCATCGACGAGGTCGGACTGCTCGGGCTCGTCGACGACGGAGTCGTGCACCTCGAGAGCGGCGTCAACCATCGCGTCTCGGGCGGATACGACGCCGTGATCCGTTTCATGGGCAAAGAGCTCGAGGTGAGCCACGACTTCGTCGTCGAGTCCATTCGCTGGGCGCGCGATCGGGTGACGGTCCGTAGCGCCGCGGGCGAGCAGATCGAGGCGCGCAGCGCCATCACCACCCTGCCCGTCGGTGTCCTCAAGTCCGGTCGTATCCGCTTCGATCCCGAGCTTCCCGAGCCCAAGCGTTCGGCTCTCGACCGCATCGTCATGGGGCCCGTCAGCAAGATCCTGCTGCGTTTTCGCGAGCCGTTCTGGCCCGAAGGGCTGAGCACCCTCGCTTGTGCGGTGGGTCCTGTGACGCTCTTCTGGAACGTGTTCTACGGCGCCGGCCACCGCCATCCAGTCCTGACCGCCTATTTCACCGGCCCGCGCGCGGGCCACGTCGCGTCACTCGGCGACGACGCCGCCCTCGATCTCGTGCTCACGGATCTGGTGCGTCACTTTCCGAAAGCGCGGCCCCGCGAGCTTCTCGCCGGCTACCGCCGCATCGACTGGTCGAACGATCCCCACGCGTGCGGCGGTTACACCTTCCTGCGCCCGGGCGGCGTGGGGGCACGCAAAGACCTGGCGGCTCCCAGCACCGGCGCGCTTTTCTGGGCGGGCTCGGCCACCGAGTCCACACCCATCGCGGCCACCGTCGAAGCCGCATTTCTGAGCGGCAAGCGTGCGGCGGATCAGGCGTTGGCGCTCCTGGCCAACAAAGTGCCGAGGGCCGTCCCCGACGATCGCACGCGCTGAGCCTGCCGTGCAGGGCTACATCATCAGCTTCCTGCAGCCCGTCGGATCGTGACCCGCACCTCGGTGGCGCCCGTCGCGGCCTCCACCGTGAGGATGCGCGGCTCGCGCGCCGCTGGGCGTGCGCTGCCGCCCTCCACCTCGACGGCGTAGCCTGCGGGATAGTGGCGTTCGAGCGCGAGCCAGATCTCGGTTGCGGCACGCGCCGATGGATCGGGCGCGTAGACGAGCTCGAACTCACCATTCGCGGGATCGAATCGCATCGCGCTCGGCACGCCCGCGATGGCACGCGCGTAGGTGCGCTCCAACACCTGAATCTTGGGCTTGTACTCGATCGGGCCGGTGTCGCCGGCGACGATGCCCTCGTCGGCGTCGCCCGTCGGGTCGTCGTAGCGCTTCCATGCCCAGTGGGTCCAACCGACGAGGTTCTGGTCGGCGACGTCGGCGTGGCGGGCGATGTCCTCCACGAAGTCGCTGGCGCCGAACTCGGTCATGAGCCAACCGCTCGACTGGTGGTCGCGCGCCGCCCGGCTCTTGTCGAATGAGGGGGCCGTTGCTTGCGCGCAGTAATCGTCCAGATAGATCCGTAGGAAGATGCTGGTCGCGCAGTAGACGTGGAAGCTGAGCGCGAGGTTTTCCTCACCCAGCACTCCGAGGTCGGACGAGATACCGACCACACCCGGCAGCGCCAGCGCCCAGAACACCGTGCGATCGGGGTCCGCTTCGCGGAGCGCCGGGATGATCCGCCGGTAAAACGGCTCGGTGGTCGACGATTCCTGCGGCACGAACCAGAGTGCCGTGGTCCACGGCTCGTTGAGAACGTCGTAGCCGAGGACACCGTCGTCGTTCGCGAATGCGCGGGCAACCTCTTTCCAGGTTTCGATGAAGCGCGTCTGTGTGCCGTCGCGGTCCTTCCAGAAGTCCTCGAAGGCATGGCCGATCGGAGCGTTCAGGAAGTAGCTGAGCCCCCAGTTGAAGGCGACCGGGTCTTTGGCGGGCTGAAAGACCGCCCAGTCCGGGGCGCCTTCACCACCGAAGCGCTCGTTCCACAGATCCTGATGTGCGTCGACCAAGACGTAGAGGCCCCGGCTCGTGAGGAGTCGGACCAGCGCCACGAATCGGGCGAGGTACGCGCGGTCGACGATTCCGGGCTCGGGCTCGAGTCCTTTCCAGATGAATCCCAGACGCACCACGTTGAAGCCGAGATCGCGCATCGCATCGGCGTCGGCTTCGTTCAGCTCGTCGAAGGACGGCAGGTAGGGCGGGCGCTTGTCGACGACGTTGACCCCGTGGAGAAGCACCACGCGACCCGCGGGATCCACGAACCACCCGTCCCGAACGCGCAGCCGGCCGTAGCTCGCGTCGCCAGCGTCGCCGTCGCTGCCGCTGCACCCGCCCACGACGAGGGCCAAGGCCACCAGCAACGCCGGCACTCCGAAACGGCGGTGTCGCCGCTGCCACGTTTTCGTCTGGTCCATGCGATCCGGTCTCCTCGGGCGCGTTCTCTACCGCGGAACCGGGACACGGCGCCACCCATCCCGGTCTCGGGAAGTGGTTCGCGATCGTGCTGGATCTGTTCGAGGCGTGCGGGGCTGGGGGCGCGTCGAAGGGCGCTCCGCGGCTGCGCACCTCGGGTCGCGCTCGTGGGGAGTGAGCCCCAGTCGCGCAGCCGCGGCGCAGGCGAGCCTTCGATACCACGGGCTTGAAGTGTGGCGAGCCGTGCCCGCCGACGGGCACCCAGACCCGCGCGACTCGACCGACCGATACCTTCCGGAGGACCTGACCCACCCATCCCGGTCTCGGGATTCGTGCTCGAGGCTCTTGTCGCGAGTCGGTGCGCGGCCAACAATCCTGCCATGCGCCTTACGAGCTTCAATCTCTTCTTCTTTCCAGCGCACGCGCCGCATCGGATCGCGCGTAGCGCCGAGGATCTCGAGCTCGTGACTCGGGTCGTGGCGCGGCTCGACGCCGACGTGCTGGTGCTCCCCGAGGTGCTCGATCTCGCGGCGCTCGAACGACTCGTCACCACAGCCGGGGAACGCACCGGTCGCCGTTACCGCCTTCGCGATGACAGCGGGAAATGGCTCGCCAGCGCTGGGAGCGCCCAGATCCTCAAGGTCGCGATGGCGTTCGACGAGCGCACGCTGGCGCTGGCGCGGCGCCACAAGCTGCCGAGCCCGGCGGGCCGGAGCGTCGTGCTCGAGCTCGTGGAGCGGGAGTCGGCGCAACCGCTCACGGTCATTGGCGTGCATCTGCGCTCCTCCGGTGCAGCGCCCCATCCGGACGTGGACGATCCCGGCGCACCCAAGCGCATGCGCGAGACCCATGCCATCGCGGCGTGGATGGAAGGATTCGATGCCGACGGAACCTTCGTCGGGTTGCCCACCGCGGACGCTGCGCTCCTCGGCGACTTCAACGAACCGCGCGGGCGTGCGTCCCTCGAACCGCTTCGAGAAGGAGCGATGACGAGCTGGCATTGGCACGAGCCCGCGATCGATCCGGCACCCGAAACCGGCGCCGCCGATCCGGACCTCTGGTCGAGCTACCTCGATCGCTCGGTTCTCGATCACGTGTTCACCTCGCCTCGCCTCACGGCGCGGGTGTCGGAGCAAGCGCGGATCTACGCCTTCGACCGCGATCCCGTGATCGCCGATCCCACGTGGATGCACAGCGACGGGCCGACGATCATTCCCGGGATCGGCACACCACCACACGCGGTGCCGAACCTCTACCGCGTCTCGGACCATCGCCCGATCTACCTCGACCTCGATTAGCGGGCTCGCAAGAAAAGCCCGGGCGAGTGGTTGGAGCCCCCCGATTCATACACCGGGGGGGGTTACAGAACCCCCCCCCCCCAAAAAAGCCGGTTTTTGGGGGGCCCCCCCCCAAGGCGCCACCCCAC
>CAYVDO010000248.1:0-12128 GCA_964450125.1 uncultured bacterium | reverse complement strand
GGGCGAGCCGTGCCCGCCGACGAGTCCCCAGACCCTCGCGACTCGACCGGCGCATCCCTGGCGAACGGGCCCACTACCATGTCGCCGGTGGGCTTCGTTGCGAAGGGGATCGGCAGTAGGATTGGCGGCCCGCTCGGCGGCGCTCTTCGCGCCGGTGTCGCGGGCCGCAACCATGCCCGAGGTGGAAACGAGCGAGCGCCGGCCCTTCGTGCCGATCACGCTCATCGTCCTCGCCACCCAGGCGCCCTATCTCTACTTCACGCCAGGTAAGCACGATCCACAAACGCTGCCGTATTGCGGCCTCATCGCGGGAGTGCTCGCGATGCTGCTCGATCGGCCGGCGCGGCTCGCCGACGCGGGCCTCACCGCGCGCGGGATGCTGCGCGGGCTGCCGTGGCTGCTCGCGGCGCTAGCCGCGCTGGCGTTGCCGTTCGCGTTCGGCTGGCACATGGGCTGGATCGAGATCTCCGATGGCGTGGATCGATCTGCACCCGACCTCATGCTTGCGTTCGTGGCACGCGCGGCGCTGGTGGTGGCGTCGCTGGTCCTCGGCGACGAGCTGGCGTGGCGCGGGGTGATCCTCGGCGATGCCCGGCAGCGTTGGGGACACGTGAGGGCGATCGCGTTGGTGGCGGTGCTGTCCTCGCTCTATCGCCTGCCGCTGCTCGCTCGCGTGGGGCTCATCGACGATTGGCCCATGGGCGCCGCGGTGTGGCTGCGCGAGCTGACGCGTGCACTCGCGCTCGGAATCCTGTTCGATCGAGTGCGGAACCTGTGGCTCACGGGAGCGCTGGCGTTCGCTTTCGCGGGAGCACCCATGCTCATCCTCGGAAATGCCGAAGACCCGTTCGAGCCGCTCCACTTCTATGCTGGGGATGGCGTGCGCTTCGCCGCGCTGACGTGGTGCATGGACGTGCTGCCGTTCGTGGTGCTGGCGTTCGGTGTGCTCGTGTTTCGCGGCGAGCGCGGCGCGGCCGCCGCCGCGCAAGCGCCAGCAGCGACACCCGCGGTGTGAATGCGGCCGCTCACGGCGGTACCGCGATCAGGCCCTGCGGCAGATCCACAGGTCTTTGAGCGAGACGTCGCTGTCGCGGAAGTACGGGTGCGCATCGCGGCGCACCAGGGTCAGGCCGGAGCGCGCGAGCGCCGCTTCGATCTCGTCGCGTGGGTGACAGCGCTCGTGGACCCAGCCGGCGATCGGCGCTTCGCCACTGCGGCGGAACGTGACCTGCGCCGATGCCGTACGCCGCACGGAATCGTACTGGTAGTCGATCTCCACCAGCCCGCTGCCGACGTCGATCGTCTCGCGGGGGCCCGACCACACGCGCTCGAACATGCGCTCGTTGTTGGTGTCGAAGACATAGATCCCGCCGGGCGCCACGTGACGTGCGGCGTTCGCGATTGCAGCGGCGGCGCCGGTGGCGTCGGTGATGTGGTTGAGCGCGTCGTAGTAGCAGGTGACGAGGTCGAAACGTGCGGCGAGCGCGAAGTCGCGCATGTCGGCGCACACCAGCTCGATCCGCGCACCGCGCGCTTGGGCCTTGGCGCGCGCCTCGAGCAGCATCGCGTGGGCGCGATCCACACCCACGGCGCGGAGACCCTTTCGCTCCATCGCGAGCAGGAACGTGCCCGTGCCGCATGCGATGTCGAGGCAGCTTCGCGGCTCGTGATCGAGTGAGCCCAAGGTCTCGCGGGTGGCCGTCAGGCACGCGTCGGTGAAGTCGGCGGCGCCCGACCAGTCGTACCAGCGCGCCAGCCGATCGTAGGCGCCGGAGGTGGGTGGCGCGGGCGGGCGGTTCACGAGCCGCGGCCAGAAGCGTCTCAGCAAGGCTCGGTGCTCAGATCGGGTCGGATGCGCCGCACGGCGGGGGCATAGGTGACGCGGAAGTCGGCGAACGCGTCGGGCGAGATGCACGCGGCGAGAATCTCGAGGGAATCGACGATGCGCGGTCCTGGGCGGTTGAAGTAGGCGTTGCCGTCGGCGAGGAACACGCGACTGGCGGACACGGCGTTCCAGCGATCCCACGGCAGCACCCGGGGCAGGATCGCCAGCTCGCGAAACGATTCCTCGAGTGGAAAGCCACACGGCTTGATGAGCACCAGATCGGGATCGAGCGCTTCGAGTGCAGCGCGCGTGAGGGTGGGCGCGTGATCGCGCGCCTTCGTCACCATCGGTGTGCCTCCGGCGATCTCGATCAGCTCGGGCATCCACATGCCGCCGATCATCACCGGCTCGAGCCACTCGATCGAGAGCACGCGCGGGCGTGAGCCGGTTGCGGTGGTGACGGCTGCGGCGCGGGTGCGCACCGCCTCGATCCGCCGCGCGGCGTCTGCGACCACGCGCTCGCCATCGGTGGACCGGCCGAGCGCCGCGGCGGTGCGCCGCACGTCGGCCCAGATGTCGTCGAGGCACGTGGGGCTCAGGCTCACCACGTCGATCGAGTCGCGGTGAGCGAGACGCGCCACCGCCGCACGCACGTCTTGGATGGATACGGCGCACACGTCGCAGAGGTCTTGGGTCACGATCACGTCGGGAGCGAGCTCGCCGAGACGCGCCGTGTCGATGTCGTAGACCGCCAGCGCCTCGCGCACCACGTCGCGGACCGCGCCGTCGATCGCCGCGCTCGACGGTTGCTTCCGGAACTTGGCGCTGGTGAGCGCCGGCAGCCCGACCACGTCCGCCGGGTAATCGCATTCGTGCGACACACCCACCAGCTCGCCGCGCGCGCCGAGCGCGCACACGATCTCGGTGGCCGACGGCAAGAGCGACACGATCCGCTGCGCCATGAGACTCCTCACTCGGGGGAGCGCGAAGTGTAGCCGAGGTCTCGGCGCGGGCTGCTCGGCGCGACTTGGGAGCGTTCAGCGCGGGGCGGCGGCTGCGTGCGGCGCGAGATGCTCGAGGGGAAGCCAGCGGCGCAGCGTGCGCAGCAGCTCGGGCTTCTCGAGCGGCTGCGCGAGGTAGTCGTTCATGCCCGCGTCGAGGCAGCGCTCTGCGTCGCCGGCCACGGCGCTGGCGGTGAGCGCCACGATGGGCACGTGCGCGGCGCCTGTGGGCATGCGCAGGATGGCGCGGGTGGCCTCGAAGCCGTCCATCTCGGGCATCTGGCAGTCCATGAGAACCAGATCGAACTGGCCGCGGTGGATCTCGGACTTGGCGCGACTCGCGCAGTCCGCGGCCTCGCGTGCTGCCGCCAGCTCGCGGTTCGAAGCCACGAGCTCGGCGAGCGCCCGCTCCAGCTCCTCCGTACGGTCGCGGACCTGCTGCTCGAGGAGGATCGCCGATTGGGACATCGTGTAGGCGCTGCCGCGGGCATCGAGATCGTGCTCGACGCGGCGCATCACCACCGTGTTGATCTTGGTGAGCTTGGCGAGCTGCCGTTCCAGCTCGATGACGCGGTTCTCGAGGTCGGCGGACATGGCGGGCTCAATCGGGTGCGGGTCGCGCGCCGATGGCCACGCCGGTGAACGTCTGATTCACGTGCATGGCGTTGAACTGCTCGCCGTAGGTCGAGAATCCGACGACGTGATGGTCGGCGAGAAGCCGGGAGATCGGTGCGTCGAGCCCCGATCGTTCCACCTCCAGCCGACGCAGGATGCAGTCGAAACCGATCACGATCTCGGGCGGGCCGATGGTGTGCTCGATCACCGAAATGCCTTCGGCCAGGCTCTCGACGATTCCCGCGCTGCGTCCCAACGTGAGCACCACGCCTTCGTCGATGGCGCAGAAGAACGTCAGGCTGCCGTCGTCGTTCACCTTCTGGATCGAGCGCACGTACGTTCGGCCGCCTACCTGCACGAGCACCGGATGGGTCGCGAACGCCATCGCGGTGAGCTTGCCTGGTGCCACGTTCACCAATCGCGCGTATTCCGCGGCGGCGGGCTCGCCGTTGATCTCGCGCACGATGCGGTGACTGGGATCGGCCTCGGTGACCACCAGCTTGGTGGTGTCTGGCACGAAGTGCTCGATCTTGAGCGGCAGGAAGGGGCGCTCGCTTTGCACCACCGCGATCACCGCAGTTGCCGAGCGGAAGGCGCCGTCGGCGTAGATCGCGGTCTCCTGGAACCGGAGCCCGTCGCCGGCCGAGCCGCCGGCGAGCGGTATGTCGCGCAGCGCGCTGCTCAGCGTGCTCACCACCAGCTCCTCGCGGGTGGAGAGCCCGTCGATCAACAGGATCGCGAAGGTGTTCTTGCCGTTGGGCGGTGATCCGGAGGCAGCAAGACGGTCGCGAAGCGCTTGAACGAGAGACTCGCCGTCGACGAGCCCGAGGGCGCGGACGTCGGGGATGCACGCGTGCACCACCCGGAAGTCGTCTGCAGGCAAGGTGAGCGCGGTGATACCGCCGGCGCACAGGCCGTGGGGGCCGATCTCGCCTGCGGTGGTGCAGCCGATCACGGGCTCGGCGTGGAGATGGGCTCGCAGCGCAGCAGCGAGCGCTTCGCGGTCCAGATCGGGCGACGCGAAGACCATGGTGCAGGCCGCACCCGCGTCTTCGAGGGCGGCGGCGAGCGCCCGCACCATGTCCTCGGAAGAGCCGCTGGCTGCGCCGGCGCGTCGAATTCGGGACGACCTGGACGATCTCAAGGCGCACCCCCGCGAGGATTACTACCTTCTCCATTCGGCAGGCCGCCTGGACTCTTGAGTCGCGCGGCACGCTGGGTGGGGCGGTCTCGACTCGCTTCCCGCCTCGCGATGGTGATGCGCAACACGCATGTGCCGTCGGTGACGACGAACCGTCGGCGCATGCCGCTCGCCCCGGCGAATCCGTCGCGCAGGCCGAACGTGATAAGCCTTGGGCGCCTTACGAGGAGGGCTCGTTCATGAAGACGCGTGCCGCGATCGCCGTCGAACCCGGAAAGCCCCTGGTCATCGAGACCGTCGATCTCGACGGACCGCGCGCCAACGAAGTGCTGGTCGAGCTCAAGGCGACCGGCGTCTGCCACACCGACGCCTACACGCTCTCGGGCAAGGACTCGGAAGGGATCTTCCCCTCGATCCTCGGTCACGAAGGCGCGGGCGTGGTGCTCGAAGTGGGCAAGGAAGTCCGCAGCGTCAAGGCGGGCGACCACGTGATCCCGCTCTACACGCCGGAGTGCCGCGCCTGCGAGTACTGCCTGAGCGGCAAGACCAACCTCTGCCAGGCGATCCGCGAGACCCAGGGCAAGGGAGTGATGCCCGACGGCACCAGCCGTTTCTCGCTGGGCGGCAAGACGATCCACCACTACATGGGCACGTCCACGTTCTCGAACTACACGGTGCTGCCCGAGATCGCCGTGGCCAAGATCCGCGAGGACGCGCCCTTCGACACCGTTTGCTACATCGGCTGCGGAGTCACCACCGGCATTGGCGCGGTCATCCATACCGCGAAGGTGGAGGCCGGGGCGCGCGTGGTGGTTTTCGGCCTGGGCGGCATCGGCCTCAACGTGATCCAGGGCTGCCGACTGGTGGGCGCGCGGCAGATCGTGGGCGTGGATCTCAATCCCGCCAAGAAGCCTCTCGCCGAGCGCTTCGGCGTGACCGATTTCGTGAACCCGAGCGAGGTGGGCGGCGACCTCGTCCCGTACCTCGTGAGCCTGACCAAGGGCGGCGCGGATTACAGCTTCGAGTGCATCGGCAACACCAGGACCATGCGCCAGGCGCTCGAGTGCTGCCACAAGGGGTGGGGTGAGAGCGTCATCATCGGCGTGGCCGCAGCCGGCGAGGAGATCGCCACACGGCCGTTCCAGCTCGTGACGGGCCGGGTGTGGAAGGGTTCGGCCTTCGGCGGAGCCCGCGGTCGTACCGACGTGCCGAAGATCGTCGATTGGTACATGGAGAAGAAAATCGAGATCGATTCGATGATCACGCACCGCATGCCGCTCGCCGACATCAATCGCGCGTTCGACCTCATGCACCACGGTCAGTCGATCCGCTCGGTGATCACCTACTGAGGGCGCGGTTCGTGGTGGCGAGGCGTGACCGCGTCGCCGCCGCAACTTTCGTAGCAACGCTCCATGGCGCGCAACGGAAGTTGCGCGCGCGGCTACTTTCGTACGCGGTCGCGGCGATGGGGGCCTTGCATCGCGTAGTGCTTTGCGAAAATGACGGGGATTTCGCCAGCTTCACCCCGTGCATCGGTGGCACCGTGCGTGCAGCGCTGCGAGCGCCAGCGGACGATCCGACGTTGGATTGACCCGCGACCTGGATTCTGGCACCTCGTGCTGATGAGCATCCGCGTCTCGCTGCGGGCGTTCCTCGACGTCGTCTTCTCGCGTCGGGGCCGCGCCTGGACGAGCGTGCCGCTGGTGTTCGGCATGGCGCTCGGCTTGCTCGGGCCTCCACCGGCTCGTGCTCAGCCGCCGAGCGAGCTCGTCGATGGACGCGACTCCGAGGCCGACCGCCTCGGCGAGGAGATGTTGTGGATGGTCGAAGAGGACCCGCTGATCGGCGCGGGTAGCAAGCGGCTCCAGCGACTGTCGCGCTCGCCGGTCAACGTCCAGGTCTTCACGGCCGACGACATCCGCAGCTCGGGTGCCCGGAACCTCGGCGAGTTCTTGCGGCGCGTGCCATCGGTGCGCGCGCTGGTGGCGACCTCGGCAGACACCCAGGTGGGTGCCGCGCGCTCCGCGAGCGCCGCCGGATTTCAGTTCGTCGAGGTTCTGCTCGATGGTCGCTCGGTGCGGCAGGATTGGCTCGGCACCTACTTCGAGACGCCCTTGCCGATCTTCCTCGCGGACATCGACCGGATCGAGGTGGTGCAGGGACCCGACGGCGCGATCTACGGCCCAGGCGGTCTGGCGCTCGTGATCGACATCAAGACCCGCGACCCCGCGGACAAGGCCACCCAGGGCACGCTCGTCCAGCTCACCGGCGGCGGTCCCGCGGGGCTCGCCGAGCTCGTGGGCTCGCACGGTTTTTCGCTCGGTGCCGTGGCCAGCAAGATCACCGCGGGCTTCACCAACATCGAGGAGTTCTCGGGGCGCGAGAACGTGTTGCCGGATCTCGATGCCACGTCGAGCCATCTCGTGAAGGTGTCGCTGCGCAACGTTCTCGATCTGGAGGACCGCTCGCGCTGGGAGGTGGATGCGAGCTTCACGCACGGTGACGTCGATCTGCTCTTCGGCACGGTGTTCAAGGCGCACGACGCATCCGAGCGCAGCGCGCTGATCCGGCACCAGCGCGAGCTGGGCGGCGGCGAGCTCACGGCCCAGGTGTCCTGGACCGAGTTCGCGTTCGGCCTCGAGGCCGCGGCCATGGTGATCCCGCTCGAGAACACCGCGGATCGCATGGATGCAGAGCTGCGCCAGACGCTCGAGCTGCCAGCGGACAACCATCTGCTCGTGGGCCTCGCGTACAAGTTCCAGACCGCCGAAGGTGGGCTCTTCCGCGACCGCGAGTCCCTCGACACGCTGGGCGTGTTCGCATCCGACGAATGGCGGATCACCGACGATCTGTCGCTTTCCGTGAGCTCGCGCGTGGACACGCTCCACCCCGCGGGCACGGTCTTCATTCCCGGTGGTGCCTTGGTGTGGAAGCCGGCGCCGGATCACAGCCTGCGCTTCGGCGTCGGACGGGGGGTCGCGGAGCCGCCGCTCTTCGGCCTCTACGGGCGTTTCGACGTGACGCCGGTCTTGCTCGGGGATTCGGCGGCGAATCTGCTCGTGCTGCGTGGCACCTCCGATCTCGACTATCAGGAGCTCACCTCCTACGAGGTCGGCTATCGAGGTGCCTTCTGGGATGGGCGCCTCTACACCCAGCTCGAGGCGTTTCTGGAGGACGTCGACGGCGTCGTCGGTTTCGGACCGCTCTTGCCCGAGCCGCCGATCAACGTCCCGTTCGTGAACCGGTACGGGTACTGGGCTCTCGGCGCGGAAGCGTCGATCGACGTGAAGCCCGTGCCGTGGCTCACGGTCGCGCTCGATTACGCGTACATCGACCCCTACGATCAGCGCGATCGCTACGGCGATCTTCACATCGCGGATGCGCTGGGCGCGCACCACGGCGTGGTGAGCGCCGATTTCAACTTCCGGGTGACGCAGGTCCCGGCGCCGTGGCTGCGCGGCTGGCGCGGGTTGGTTTCGTTCGAGGCGACCTCCGACGGCTTCGCGTTTCCACTGCCGGCGCTCACGGCGGGATCGGTGGTCGACAGCACCGTCCCGGTCGCCGGGACGCGGCTGCTCAACGCGCGCCTCGGTTGGGAGCTTTCCACTTACCGCGCCGAGATCGCCATCGAGGGCTGGAACCTGCTGGACGCGGAGCTCCCCATCTGGGGGCAGGGCAATCGCATCGTCGACGCCCGCCTCACGATCGGATTCTGAGGGGGGCCGATGCCGTCCGTCGGGAGGTGCCGCGCGCTCCTCGTCGCGTTCGCGACATGCTGGATGCTGGCCAGCACCACCACCCGCAGCGCCGCCGACGGCACACTGCAGGCACGAATCGTCGCGGTCAAATCGAGTGATCTGGCGCTTTACGACGACGTGATCGCGGGCTTCGGCGGGGCGCTCGGAGTACGTGTGGACGTGCTCACGCTGCCCACCGACGGTGGCGAGGTGCGGCGCTTGGTCGAGTCGCTGACGCGGGTTCCGCCTGCACTGATCCTCACTCTCGGCGCCAACGCCACGACCCTCGTCCACCGCGAGCTCCCGGACATCCCCGTGGTCTACGCGCGGGTGTTGAACCCGGTGGGATCGGGATCGAGCTCGGAGAATCTCACCGGCGTGCGACAGCTCGTCCCAGCGCGCTCGCAGCTCGATCTTCTCGAGCGCTTGGCACCACGCACTGCGCGCGTGGGCATTCCCTACGACCCCGATCGCTCGGCAGCCTGGGTGGCCGAGGCCGAGACGGCTGCTCGCGAAGCAGGCATGAAGACGGTCCGCATTCCGGCGGTGAACAAGGCCGACGCCGCGGATGCGCTCGCCGCCGCCACGTCCGGCGGCGATCCAGTCGACGCGTTGTGGGTGTCGCCGGATCGCACCTGGATCAACCCCGATACGGTGCCGTTGCTGCTGCGCACGGCCCACGAGAAACGCTTGCCGTTGTTGGTGCACGCCGCGCAGTTGGTGGGCGAGGGTGCGCTCGCCGCGGTGTACGTGGACGACCGCGCGCTGGGCCGGCGTGCCGCGGAACTGGCGCGGCGCATCCTGCACGGTGAGCCGGCGGCGCAGATCGCCGTGGCGGATCCGCCCGAGAGCATCGCCATCAACTCCAAGGTCGCGGCCGAGCTGGGTCTCCCCATTCCCGCCGACCTCGCGGCGCGGGCGGCGAAGGTGTTGCGGTGAGCACGGGCGTGTCCGAAAGGAGGCCACCTGGCGGCGGTGGGCGGCGCCCCGAGACTCGCATCTTGCTGGCGATCCTGCCGCTCGTGGCATTGATGCTCGGGCTCATGGGGTGGTGGAGCCACCGAACCGTGCGTCGCGAAGCCGAGCTCCAGGAGCGCGCCGGTATCGCGCGCGCGTTGACCGAGACGCAGCGACGCATCGATGGTCTGTTGGCGCGCGCCGCCAGTGATCTCAAGGCGCTCTCCCACAGCGCGCTCATCCAGCGCTACCACTTCGACGTGCTCTTCGGCTTCAACGACGCGGTCGAGCAGGACGCCGCCGTGCTCGAGGACTCGCTGCGTCAGCTTCTCGAGGCGTCGCGTGTCTACCTGCAGATCGCCTATCGCGACGACGGCGGCGGCTTGGTGGTGCGCACGCGGCGCGACGCGATGCGCGCCGTGGGCGACGACTTGGATGCGGCGTTTGCGGCGATCCGTGGGCCGGACGCCCGCGACGCCGATTCACCCGTGGAGCGGCTCGCGTCCGGGGATGCAGCGCGCCTGCGATTCGGCGCGTTGGTGCGTGACGACGACCGCCGTCCGATCGGCAAGCTCATCGTCGATCTCGATCTGCGCGTCGTCCACGAGGCCCTCGATGGGTTGCGGCGCGGTCCGCGCAGCGTCGCGATCATCCAGGAGAGCGGCCGTACGCTCCAGGAGGCGGCCGCGGACATCGAGGCCGATTGGAGCCCGGCGCGCCTCCGGGAGTCGGCAGTCGGGCCGCTCGCCGATGCCGTGCGTTCGCCGAGCCCCGTCGTCGTCAGCGCCAGCGACGCGCTCTTGGGCGGGATTGGCGTGGGACTCGGTTCCAACTCGGTGGTGACGGGATGGGGAGTGCTGCTGGCGGTGCCGCGCCAGGAGCTCTTCGGCCGCATCGCGTCCGTGGGGCGCGACACCTTCGTGGTGACGCTCGCCGCGGTGGTGCTGGTGAGCTTGGTGTCGTCGGTGGTGGTGCTTCGGATCTCACGCGAGCTGCGCATCGCCACCACCACGCTCGAGGGTCGCATGGAAGATCTGGCTCGGGCGAAGCGCGAGCTCGAGACCACGCAGGCGCAGCTCGTCCAGTCGGCGAAGCTCGCGGCGTTGGGTGAGCTGGTGGCGGGCGTGGCGCACGAGATGAACAACCCGCTGGGATTCCTCTACGCCAACGTGCGCGTGCTGGCGCGTTACGTGCGGGAGATCGAGGCGATCGCGCGGCGCGGCAGGGGAGCCGAAGGAGCGCCGACGGATGCCGACGGCGAAGAAGGGGGCGAGCCCGCAGGAATCCAGGACTCGAACGATCGGGCGCGCCTCGACGACCTCAGCGCGAAGGTGGGCAAGCTCATCGACGGCTGTCAGGTCGGTGCCGAGCGCACCAAGACCATCGTCGAGAAGCTGCGCACCTTCGCCCGCGCCGGCGAGGGCGAGATCCAGTCGATCGATTTGAACGAGAGCCTCGACACGGCGCTGATGCTGCTCAATCACCGCATCGACGGCACCAACGTCGAGGTGCATCGCGACTACGGTCGCTTGCCGCGTTACGCCTGCCGAGCAGGCTCGCTCAATCAGGTCTTCGTGAACTTGCTAGCCAACGCGCTGGACGCGATCGACGGGCGCGGGCACGTGTGGATCGCGTCGCGCGAGCGCGACGCGACCGGCAACGCGGCTCGCGAGCTCGAGATCCGCGTGCGCGACTCGGGTGCGGGTCTGTCACCGGGAGTCGCGGAGCGGCTCTTCGAGCCGTTCTTCACCACCAAGGGCCCGACCCGCGGCACCGGGCTCGGCCTTTCCGTGAGCTACGGGATCGTCCGCGACCACGGCGGCACGATCGAAGCGAGCAATCACGCCGACGGAGGTGCCGAGTTCGTGGTCCGCCTGCCCATCGGCGGTGCGGGTACGACGAAAGACGAGGTTCGTACGTGATCCAGCCCGACGAGACCGTGTTGATCGTGGACGACGAGGAGCGAGTTCTCGACTCGCTGGAAGTCACGCTGGGCGAGCATTTCCGCGTCCGCCGTGCCTGCGACGGACCTTCTGCGCTGGCGCTGATGGTCGCCGAGCCCGTCGCCGTCGTCCTCGCCGATCAGCGCATGCCGGTGATGACCGGGGTCGAGTTTCTGAAGGAGGTGCACGCGCGCCATCCCGACGTGGTGCGCATCCTCTTCACCGGCTACACGGACATCCAGAGCGTGGTGGCAGCGGTGAACGAGGGCCACATCTACTACTACGTCTCGAAGCCTTGGGACCCGGACGATCTCGCTGCGCGGGTACGCCGGGCGCTGGAGGCGCGCAGGCTTCGCCTCGAGAATCGCAGGCTCTACCAAGAGCTGGCGGAGGCGCACGAGCGCCTCAAGGAGGACTACCGCGCGCTGCGCTTCGAGGTGCGCGAGCGCGAGGAGATCGAGGGCTTCGTCGGCAAATCGAACGGTGTCCGCGAGGCGCTCGAGCTGGCGCTCAAGGTGGCGCCCGCGGACGTCACGGTGTTGGTGTGCGGCGAGTCGGGGACAGGCAAGGAACGGATCGCGCGCGCCATTCATGCCGCGAGCTCGCGCGCCGAGGGTCGTTTCGTCGCGGTGAACTGCGGCGCCATCACCGAGACGCTGCTCGAGAGCGAGCTCTTCGGCTACCGCCGCGGTGCCTTCACCGGAGCCACCAGCGATCGGAAGGGCCTCTTCGAGGTGGCAAGCGGCGGAACGCTCTTCCTCGACGAAGTCGCGGACATGTCCGCGGCGATGCAAGTGAAGCTCCTGCGCGCGGTCCAGGAGCGCGTGATTCGTCCCGTGGGTGCGGTGGATGAGGTACCCATCGACGTGCGGCTCGTCAGCGCCACCCACTGCGACCTGGCCGAGGAAG
>CAYVDO010000247.1:0-12167 GCA_964450125.1 uncultured bacterium | reverse complement strand
GCCAGCCACGCCACGAGCGCCGCAGCTTTCCGGAATCCATGAAACCGGTCGAAGACGAACCTCGCGCGCATCCTGTCACCCCTCGCAACGGTCTGAGAAAGCGCGTCGCCATCGTCGCTGGTGGCGACGAAGACACGCATCTGTACGATGGTAGCAAGCGAGCGCGGGCGACTGCGAGGGCCGTGCAGCCGCTCCGCAGCGCGAGATCACCCGCGGATCACGGGTCGTGGGGATCGCTGGCGTCGAGGTAGCGACCCTCGGGCGACGAGCGGATGCAAGAGTCCGTGGCACCAAGCGACGCGGCGCCACGCCACGGCACGTAGCCCAGCTCGCGCTCGCAGCGCGGCTTCAGAAGCCACGCCATGTACCAGGACTGACCCACGTCGGACGTGACGAGCACCGCGGTATCCGGCGGCAGGCCGTAGTGGAGCAGCATGCGCGTGGTGTTGCGGAGGTTGGTGGTGGTGTGGCGCGCGTACGGATCGACGAGGATCGCGTCCTCGGGCACGCCGTGCTTCTCCATCAGGTAGCGCTTCATCTCGAGCGCTTCCGAGTAGCGCGTGCGATCGGGATGGACGTGGCCGCCCGAGGTCACGAGAAACGGCGCCAGCCCGGCGCGCCAGCGCTCCACGGCGACGTCGCAACGCTGCGCGCCGAGAGGGCTGAGCTCGACGTCCGGATCCTCGGGGCCTTGGCCAGGCACCACGATCGCGCCGAAGCGAAAGGCGCTCCAATCGATCGTCGCCATGCGAGCTCGTGCTGCACCGTTCTCGTTCTCGGCGAGGGGCTGGTAGCGTGCGGCCTCGTCACGCCCATCGGCACGCATCGCGAGCACCGTGAAGCGCACGAGGGGCTCGAACCAAAGCGGCGCGTTACCGAGCGACGACGCGGCGTCCTCCATCACCGACACGAGCTGGATCGGCGGCAATGCGAACGCGTACGACGCCGCCACGTCCACGAGGTGAGCCATCGCATCGCTCCACGCAGCCGCGATGACCTCGCCCGGTGGACGCCCCGCGAAGCGCATGAAGGCGCCCGACGGGAGAATTTCGTCACCAACCAGCGCAAAGCTGGCGTCACCGGCCACGCTGACGAGCGCCGCCCCTGCATCGTTCACGTCGCCTTCGGAGGGAACGAGCGCTGCAGAGATGCAGCTCACATCGCCCTGGCAGCCGCGCGCCGTGGCCATCGACGCTGCGGAACGCTCCGCGAGCGCCGCCCACGTGCCATTCGCGGCGAGCGCCGCGCGGGTCGGCGCGTCGCCAGCGAGCAATGCCAGGAGCGGAAAGAGGCGCGCGTCCAGCGCGTCGCGCCCCGCCGGCAACTCGTAGCGAGCGTCGAAGCCGTGACCGTCGAACGGATACGCCGGCGGGCAATACGCGGGATCGAGGTGCTCGAGCTCCGCCGGAATCGGCGCGGAACCGCCGCCGTCACTCGGCGCGTGCGATCCGGAATCGCAGCCGGTGAGTGCGGATGCGGTCGCGACGAGAAGAGCGAGCGCGACGCTGCGACCGCTCGCCACGAGACCCGTCACGTCTCGTCACCCTTCCGAAGCGAACGCCGCTCAGCGCAGCTCGAGGAGCTGGACCTCGAAAAGCAGCGTCGCGTTGGGCGGGATGACGCCGCCGGCGCCGCGCGCGCCGTAGCCGAGATTCGCGGGGATCACGAGCGTGCGCTTGCCGCCGATCTTGATGCCCTGGACTCCTTCGTCCCAGCCCTTGATGACCTGACCGACTCCCAGCTTGAACGAGAACGGCTGACCACGATCGAGTGAGCTGTCGAACTTCTTGCCCTTGGCGCCGTTCTCCCAGAGCCAACCCGTGTAGTGCATGACGCAGGTCTGGCCGGCCTTGGCCTCGGCGCCTTCGCCCACGGTGGTGTCCTCGTACTGCAAGCCGCTCGTGGTGGTGGTCAATGCCATGAAGAGAGTCCTCGTCGCGCGGGTGCGCGCTGAATGATGAGAGATCGGTGCGATGCGCCGCGAGTATCGCACGCTCACCCAGCCCATTCCCTCGCGAATGATCTAGGAGTGTGTCGGGAAATTCGTTCCCGACGCACTCCTAGCCTCGCCGAAGACGAGGATCGGCGAGCGAAGCCGAGCCGACTTGGGGGTGGGGCCCCGAAAAAGTCACGCCTTTTTCGGGGCGGGGGTCTGTTGAGACCCCCGGGGGAACATCAAGCGAGGAGCCTGTCGGCGTGCGAAGCACATTTTCCGACAGGCTCCTCGCAGGCTGGAGCAAGAGGCACGCGCCAGCGGCGCGTCGCGAGCGAAGCGAGTGGCGCGGGCTTGGGGCCCCGCAAAGACCCCGCTTTCGGCGGGGCGGGGGCTCGAGAAGCCCCCCGAGGCAACATCAGCTAAATGCGTATGCACGATTCGGCGCGAGTCGTTCGTAGCGGCGGCCGCGAGGCCGCCCGCAAGCGCCTTGGGTCGGCGGGCGGGCTTGCTTGCGCCCGCCCCTACGCGTTGGCGGTTGGGTCGATCCAAATCGGGAATGGTCGTTTAGCTCGCCGGCTGCGAGGAAACCGTGAAGCTCTGGAACTTGCTCCGCTACGTGACGCTCGCCCAATGGCGCGAGCACACGCTGCGCACGCTGCTCACCACCATTGGGTTGGGACTCGGCGTGGCGGTGATCGTGGCGATGCGGCTGGTGAACGACGCGGTGTTCACGTCGATCCGCGGCTCGGTGGACGACGTGGCCGGACGCGCGGTGCTCTCCGTCAGCAACGGCCAGGCGGGCGTGCCCGAGGAGCTTTTGGAACGGGTGCGCGCCGTGCCCGGAGTGAAGGCTGCGGCTGCGCTGATCCTGGATTCGGGGCTGGTGCTCGATCATCCCGAGCGCGGCGAGCGCCTGCAGATCTTCGGCGTCGACTATCTGGCGGACTCGGAGGTGCGCAGCTACGAGCTCGAGAAAGACGTCGAGAACGAGCTCGAGGATCCGATCGTGGTGCTCTCGCAACCCGACTCGGTGTTCGTCACCCGCGGCTTCGCCGACGAGCACGCGCTTCGCCTCGGCTCGAAGCTGCCGCTACAGACCGCACTCGGCCCGCGCGAGCTGGTGGTGCGCGGGATCCTGAAAGAAGCGGGGCCGGCGAAGGCCTTCGGCGGGATGCTCGCGCTCATGGACATCTTTGCGGCGCAGATCGCGTTCGGGAAAGGTGTGGCGGGCGAGCCGGGGCGCTTCGACCAGATCGACGTGGTGCTCGCCCCCGGCCTCGAAAACGACGCGGACATCGCCGCTGCGCGCGACCGCATCGCCGCCGCCGTCGCCGGCCAAGCCACCGTCGAGCGCCCCGAGAGTCGCGGCCAGCAGATGCAGAGCATGCTCGGCGCCACCAAGCTCGGCTTCGTGCAGGCGCAGGCGCTGGCGTTCATCGTGGGCGTATTCCTGGTCTTCAACACCATGAGCATCGCGGTGGTGCAGCGCCGCCGCGAGATCGGCGTGCTGCGCTCGCTGGGCGCCACCGCGCCGCGCATCCGTGCGCTCTTCTTGGTGGAGGCGACGATTCTCTCCACGCTCGGCAGCGCGCTCGGGCTACTTGGCGGGCTGGGGATCGCGCGCACGATCGTTCCCGCCATCGAACGGCTCACGTCGTCGTGGATCATGCCGTCGAGCATCGGCGCGCTCAGGCTCGGGCGGCTGGATGCGCTCGCGGCGCTGGGCGCGGGCATCGGCGTATCGCTGGCGGCCACGCTGGTACCGAGCATTCAGGCCGGGCGCGTCTCGCCGCTGGTGGCGCTTCGGCGCGACGCACCGGCACGCGTGGATCCACGCGCCATTCGCCGCCTGGGCTGGGCGGGAGCAGTGCTGGTGGCGGCGAGCTTCGCCGCAGGTTTGGCAGGCGAGTGGCTGACTGGCGGTACGAGCGCCCTGGTGGCGATGGGCTGCCGCGTGGTGGGTGCGGCGCTGCTCATGCCCGCCGCAGTGAACGGCCTCGTGCCCCCCGTGGGACGCTTCCTCGAAGCCCTGTTTGGCATCCAGGGCCGGCTCGCTGCCGACAATTTGCGGCGCGCGCCAGGACGAACCGCCGTCACGCTCACGGCGATCCTCGTCGGAATCGCCGCATACGTGATCGTGGCGACGCTGATGCAAAGCCTCCAAGTTTCGATCTCCGACTGGCTGGATCGGTACATCGCAAGTGACTTGAGTGTGTCGGCGTCGAACCGGGTGGCCGGGCCGCGCTCGAACCGCATCCCCGGCGAGCTGGTGGACGGAATCCGCGAGCTGCCCGGCGTGCGCATCGTGCGTCCGTTCCGCTCGCTCCAGATCCCGTACCAAGGCGAGATCACGATCCTGCTGTCACTCGACCTCGGCGTCACGCGCCGCACCACGCGTTACGCGATGGTGGAGGGACCCGACTCGAAAACGTTCGAGGACACGCTCCACCGCGGCGAAGGCGTAGGCGTGTCCGACGCGTTCGCCCGCCGTTTCGGAAAGCGGGTGGGCGACGTGATCGAGCTGGAAACACCCTCCGGTCCCCACGCGTTCCCGATTCTTGGCACCTTCGCCGATTGGGCCGGCCCCACGGGCTCCATCCACATGGATCGTGCGCTCTTCGTGAAGCACTGGCGGAACAACCTCGTGGACGGAATCAGCGTGGACTTGCTGACTCCCGCCGACGAGCAATCGGTGATGGCAGCCATCCGCGCCCGCTACGGCCGCCAGTACGACCTGCAAATCATCACCTCGCGCGAAAGCAAGCGCGACATCCGCGAGCAGATCGTGCAGGGCTTCCAGATGACGCGCGCCACCGAGGTGGTGGTGCTGCTGATCTCGGCGCTCGGCGTGGTGAATACCCTGCTCGCGGCGATCCTCGATCGCACCCGCGAAATTGGAATCCTGCGCGCCATCGGCGCCACCCGCGCACAGATCGTGCGCGCGGTTCTCCTCGAAGCCGCGCTCCTCGGCGGGCTCGGCGCTGCGCTCGGCGTGGCCCTCGGTCTCGCCAGCGCCTATCCGTTCGTGAAAGTGGCAATTCTCGAAGCCGTTGGCTGGCACCTCGATTTCCACGTGAATCCCACCGCCGTCGCCATCGCCGGCGCCCTCGCCCTCGCCATTTCCATCGCCGCCGCCTACTACCCCGGCCGCAAAGCCGCCCGCCTCGACGTCCTCACCGCCATCCAGTACGAGTGACGGGGCTCCACCGGGCAGCGGTTGCTTGGTGCACTGAAATGCATGCATTAGCATGCGAACTGGGAGTCGAGACGCCATGCCGACGCTACAGATTCGTGACTTGCCCGCAGATCTCTACGAGGCGCTCGCGTACCGCGCGGCGCGCGAGCGGCGCAGCCTCGCTCAACAGGCGATCGTCGAACTTCGCAACGCCCAAGTACTCGGCGCGCCCGAGCGCCGCAGGCAAACCGTGGCGCGCATCCGGGAGCAGCTCGCTCGTGCACCGCGCGCGCGACGGCTCAGACCTACACCGGAAGCGCTGATCCGTGAGGACCGCGAGCGATGAGCAGCCGGCTCGTGCTCGACGCCTCAGCTGCACTGCGTATCGTGCTCGGCGAGGCGGACGCCGCAACCCTCCTCGAGCTCGTCGGGGAGGCCGCGGTGGTGACGACGCCCGATCTCTTTTGTTCCGAGGTCGCCAACGCGCTTTGGAAGTACGTCCGCGTCGGTCATCTCAGAATCGACGATGCCACCGATCGCTACGAGCAGGCGCTCAAGCTCGTCGACGAGATCGTTCCGTCGGCCGACCTCGGCACGGAGGCGCTCGCCGCCGCTGCGCGTTTCGAACACCCCGCGTACGACATGATGTACGCGGTGCTCGCCCGCCGTCACGCGGCTACGCTCGTGACACGGGACCGGAAGCTCCGCCGTGCCGCACACGAGCTCCGCGTCGAGACAACCTGATCGCGCGGACTTGGTCGGCGCGCGATCTCGAATCGCGTGCGCTCGAATTCACCGCACTTCGATCGACGTGGCAGTGCCCCGCCAGTAGGCGAAGGGGCCGGTGGGGAGCAGCCATTCGGCCACGGCGTCGCGCGGCACCCACGTTCCCGCATGCTGCACGTAGCCGTCGATGCGCGCTTGCCACGGGCGCAGGATTGGCGGGTTCTTGCCGTCGTCGAAGAGGCGCTCGGGGGTGAAGACCGACGCCACGCGGCCGCTGGCGTCGAAACGGAATTCGAGAGTTGCGCACACATCGCCGGCAACGAGCGTTGCGCGCGCACGCTCCGCGTCGATCGCTTCCCAGCTCACGCCTTGACCGGGCAGGAGCGCCGACGGAAACCACAGGGTCTCGCCGAGGTAGCGCGTGAGGGCGGCGGTCGCGAGCGCGGCCGTGGGCTTCGCGTCGACCACGGTCACGATCCCGAGCACGGCGCCCTGCATGCGGCCCTCGCCGGCCACGAATCCGTCGCGCACGAACACCGCGAGCCCGGGCGCCATGCGCATTCGCGCCGCCCACACGAAGCCCGGCGCCGCAGGCACGAAGTCCTGGGTTGCGGTGAACGGCACCCAGCGATCGGCGCCCGGCTTTCCCAGATTGAACTCACCGCGCCACGCGACGCGCACGTGACGCACGAGCGGCGCGCGCGCCGGTAGCACCGACCGCAGGTAGCGCGCCACGAGCGCGGGCAGCGTGTCGAGGGCCGCGTCCGTGTGCGTCGTAGCCGGCGCACGCTCACCGGCTGCGTCGACGAGCCGCTTCACGAGCGCAGCGGTCGCTTCGTTCCAGCGCCGCTCCGCGCGGCGAATCCACGCCACACCCACCGTGGCGCCCACGGCAAGCAGCGCGAGCACCAGCACGAGACCCACGCTCATGACCCGTAACTATCGCGCAACTCTCCCGCTTTAGAGTGGACCCTCGGCGGGTCGGATACGCTCGCGCGCCTTCCTTCATTCGGCGGCGTGCTCGCGCGAGCGCGGCGCATGCCGCGAGGGCGAGCCACCGTGAAGCTGCTGACCCTCCTGGGCTGGATCGCGTTCGCGCTCGAAGCGGCGTTCGTGGCGATGCTCTTCGTGCAGCGCAACATGGGCGACGATGCCGCAGGGCGTGGCATGGCCACCGGCTTCGCCATCGTGCTCGCGCCGATCGTGGTCGTGGCCGGCGCGCTCTTCCTGTGGGGACAGCGCGGCGGACCGGCACCGGTGTTCTGGATCGGTCTCGCGATCCTGCTCGCACCGGCCGGCTACGGCATCGCGCGTTTCGGCGCTGGGATGCTCGGGAAGGTGGAACGTGCCCTCGGCCGAGCGCAATACGGCCGTTTCGCCGATCCGCATCTCGATCGCATCGCACGCGCCATCGACCGCAACGACGCTGACGAAATCGAGCGACTCGTCGCGGAAAAACCCACGGACTTCGGCGCACGCGATCGCCGCGATCACACGCTTCTCGGTCACGCCGTCCATCGCGTGATCGAGGATTGGGGCTCGGCAGCGCGCGTGCCCGCGGTGCGCGCGCTCTTGAAAGCCGGCGCGCCGCCGGCCGTGGATGCGCTCTCGCCCGGCCGCACCCAAGCCTCGGTGAGCGAGCACGATCTCGTGTACCACCTCTTCGGCGTCGGTCACGAAGGAGCGGTGGCGGCGCTCGACGCGATCCTCGACGCCGGCGCCAAGCCGGATACCGTGGAGGAAGACGGCCGGCCGATTCTCTTCTCGAGCTACTCACGGCTGCCGGCGCTCGAGGTGCTCGCGCGCCACGGCGCCAACCTGAAAGCGCTCGACACCAAGAGCGACCAGCTCGGCTGGACGCCGCTCATGCACTGGGCCCAAATGCGCTCGTGGGACCTGGCGCTCTTTTTCTTTCAGCACGGCGTGCCCAAGGACTACACCGCACCCGACGGACGGAATCTCCTCAACATCCTGGAAGAGGTCGATCCGCCGGGAAGCGAGTATTACGGCCCGGACGACGCCGCCCACAAAGCGTTCATTGCAGCACTCGGGAACGGCTGACGCGCGCGCAACGGCATCGCCACCGTCACCGCCCGAGCCAGTGGTCGATGCGCGGGAGCAGCGTGCGGAAGGCGTAGTCACCGGCGCGGCGGCGTAGCGCCGAATCGCGACGCGTGAGACGGAAGAGATAGGGATAGAGCTGCGCGCGCTCGTACGGCGCGCCGTCCACGATGTGACGCGCGGCGAGCTTGGCGCTCTCGATCGCAGGCGTGATGCCATTCCAGAAATCGCGGTGCAGCACCGCCGCCGCGTCTCCCACGAGCAGACACGTTCCGCCGTGGGTCGTTACCGGGCAATCCGGTTGCGCCAAGTGGATGCCTGCGCCGATGGCGCGCTCGGCGTCGAAATCCTGCGGCAACCGCCCCTCGCTCTTCAGCGCCAGCACGAACGTGCTCCAGAGCTCGTTGATGGAGCGCGTGGTCGCCGGATCGCCTACCTGGCAGATGCCGACGTTGGTGAGCCGGCCGTCCTTGCCCTTCGGATACACCCAGCCGAAGCCGACGGCGCCGCCGGCGTAGAAGTAGCTGGTCATCTCGCCGCCGTGACACGCCTGATCCAGCTCGACCTCCTTGAGCACCACCAGGTCGTCACGACGAAAGCCGATGTCGGGAAAGAACCGGCGACGCACGGGACAGCTCGGTCCGCCTGCGCCGATCAGGTGGTCCGCGGTGACGGTTTCGTCGCCGAGGCGGATTCGGTATCTCGGGCCATCCCCGCGGGCCTCGTGCTCGAGGTCGCCGGGGGCCACGCGGCAATTGGTGCGCAACTCGGCGCTCCCGAGCGACAGGATCCATTGCTCGAGCTCGCCACGCAGCACGAAGTAGAGGCGCTCGTCGAAGAATGGTTTCACCCAGCGCTCAGGAAAGGCGCCGAAGCGGCGCCCGCCGAACACCATGCGGATCTTGGTGGGATCTTGCTCGAGAATCTCGCCGGGATAATCGGCAGGCGTCTCGTCGAGCAGCGTGAAGGTGCTGGTGAAAATCCCCGAGCACACGTGACTCGAGCGCGGCATCGCCGTCGCCTCGACGACCACGACACGCTCGCCCGCCTGCGAGAGAAAGGCAGCAGCCGCGCCGCCGCCCACGCCGGCGCCGATCACGACGACGTCGTAGTGGCTCATCTGAGCTTCGCAAGCCCCTTGCGGATGCCGGCATCGAGCGCCGCGCGGACCAGCGGTCCGACGAGCGGCAACGCGGCGCGGAACTCGATCGTGTAGTGCAGCCGCGAGCCCCCGGCGGGCGTGGACGAGAAGCGCATCTCGCCCCGGTGATTCCGGAGCGGTGTGCCGCGCGTGATGCGGTACTCGATCAGCTCGTCCTTCCGGAACGCCGTCACGGTCTCGTCGAAGCTCGGCAGCGGTCCGATGCGGAGCGTGCGCACCGAGCCCAGCCCGTTCGGCGAGTCCGTGCCCTCGCGCGTGCGCTTGATCTTGGCGCCCAACACCGGCCCGAGCTTCTCGTGATCGCTGAGCAGCGCGAAGAGCTCGCCCACCGGCCTGCGGAACTCCATCTCGATGTCGATTCGTTGCACGTTCGTCCTCGTGTGGTCTCGTGGTGAATGTATCGCGCGTGACGGCGGCACTATTCCTCTTCCCAGCGCTCCTCGACCAGCCGGTTGAAGGCCTGAACGAGGACGCCGGCGCTGGGCACCAGCGTACGCAGGTCGAGCTCCGCGATCGCACCGAGACCTTCTGCGGCGAGCGCTTGCGCGAGCGCCGGTGATTCCCGGCACGCACGCGCGAGCTCGGCGAGTTGCCGCACCTCGTCGAGCTCATTGTCACCGCGCTCGCGGATCCTGAGCTTGAGACGCACCACGCCTCGATCGTCGGCGAACCGTGCGAGCACGCGATCCAACGCGGCGAAGGCCTGATCCTCGGTGAGCGGTGGTTCGTTCATCGATGGCTCCCCTCGATCGGAATCCCGATCGGTCCACGCGCGAGTCCACACGGACGAGCCCGAGCCTGCACATCGTACGCCCGAGCCACGGGTTCCGCGCGAGGCTGCGTTCCCCCGCGCGCCGGCGGTCGCCCGCGGCGTCACGGGGCGTGGCTGGACCAGCCGTCGAGACTGCCGGACTCGAACGTACCGTCGAAGATCGGCTCGGGCTCGTGTACGTACGCGGCCCCGCGGATCACGGCGCTGGGCGATCCGGCCCACGCCGCGAACGCGTTCCCCAGCGTGTCGGATGCGATCGCCGGCGCCGTGACGGCAGTCTCGCTCACCGCCGACAGCACCTCCGCCGTGCTTCCCAGACCCACCACCGCTTGGATCTGCGTGGGCTTGCTTCCGGGATCACACGGATTGGTCGTGCCTTGGCTCCACGCCACCACGGGCTCACTCGCCGAGATGCGACGGTGTGGCACGGAGCGAACAGCGTGCCCGGGACCCGACTCGCGGCCCGATTGCGAAAGTTGGATCGTGGCCGGCGCGACCGCGTCCGGTGGGGCGCGCACCGATGGTGCCGATGCGCCCCCGCGGGCACGGCGGACGGAAAGCGCCGGCGTGCCTTCCGCGGAAAACTCAATGAGAATCAATTTCAGTAGGACTTCGCAGGAAGGTCCGGATGGCAAGCAACGCAGGATCCGAAGGCGCACCGGCCTCGTGGGGTTCGGCGTGTCGCCGCGCTGCTGCGCGCGACGCACGCGCCTCGACAGGGGCCGAGCTGCCGCCAAGGGAGGCTCGCAGCGCGAGCTTGTCGAGTCTGGGGATCGCTCTTCTGCAGTCGGCGCCAGGCCGCGGCAGAGCGCTTCGCACCGCACGAGGTCGGCGCGCGGGTCTCACCCCGAGCGCGTCAGTGGACGGTCTCGGGGCCGCCGCTGGAATCGGGTTCGTCATCGTCGAAGCTGGGCTCGATGGCTCGTGCGTCGGCCGGCGGAGCCGAGTACCGGATCCACGCCGCAAGCCCGGCGATCTCCCGAGCCCACGCATCGAACGCGGCACGCACCGTGGTCGCCAAGCGCTCCATCTCTCGCTCTACCGGCCGCTCGGCTCCGCGCCGCACGGGGTCGTCCCACACCCGCGGCACACGCGCCAGTCGGAAGCCGGAGACCGATAGCCTGGTCACCGAGATCACGCCTGACCCGGCGCAGCGGCATTCGGCTTCGAGATCCCCTGCGTGGCCGAGCACGGCGGTGACCCGCCCCTGGCGTTGTCGCACCTCCGCGAGGATCTTGCCCAACTGCTCGTTCACCGATGCCGTCCAGGCGGCGAACAGGTCGCTTTCCGGCAAGGGCATGGTCGAGCCGTAGGGCAGCGTCGCGGCGAGGCGCACGTCGACGCGCACGAAGCGCGGCGAGGTCTTCGTTGCACCTGACGCGCGGCGCCCGAGGAGCTCGGAGAGCAGGTCCTCCTCGCAAGTGTAGGAGCGCGCGGCATCGAACGGGCTCCACCGGAACTCGATCGTCGCCGTGACGTGGAACGGGTCGACCTTCGCGCCTGGGTGCGCCTCCACCCGCCCCTCCCACCGCCGCTCGCCAACTCCGAGCTCCACCGTCTCGCGGATGTGGGCGGCGTGCGCGAATGGCAGCCCCACGTCCTCGAGTGCCCCTCGAAGCGCATCCCGAAAACTCTCGTATTGCATGGTGATCCCCGTTCGATGCGGCGCGACGCTCGCCGTCGTATCGCAGCACCGGCTGCCATCCGGCTCACGTGACCGGCCACCAAAGTGCTCGCGCCAGGAGCGAGGGTGCAAGAGCACCCTCGCCCGCGAGACGTGCCGGAACCACGGCGGAGATTGCGAACCGCGGAGGGGCTGGCCCGCACTCCAACCCGCCCGCTACATCTCGGCCGCGGCGAGGGGCGCCGTATCGCGCCCAGCGGGAGGTGACCGTGGCATCGAGCAAGGCTGGAACCTCCGCAGCACGTCGGATCGAGAGCGAGCCATTCGCTCTTGCGGCGGGGGATTTCCCGTCGCTGGTGAGCGATCGGGTGCTCCGGCGCGGGCTCGACTACGCCCGCGCGGGCCGTGTCGCGGGCATCGAGCGCTCGGGTCGCGAGCGCACGGCGCGTGGTCGCGGTAGCGCGGGAGACCCGTACCGCGTGCGCCTCGTCGTGGACGACGACGGCGAGGTGCGCGCGGATTGCACGTGTGCATTCGACTGGGATCCCTTTTGCAAGCACGCCGTCGCGGCGCTGGCGATCGCAACCGGCATCCCGCTCGGCCTCACGGAGACACCGCCCTGCAGCGGCGAGACGGGACAAGCGATCGGGGCGGACCACGCGTACGTGTTCGGAGGTCTCCTCGGCATGACCGTCGACGGTGATCCACAAC
>CAYVDO010000246.1:0-12172 GCA_964450125.1 uncultured bacterium | reverse complement strand
CGGCGTGTGCGTCCGCGAGCCGCCGGTATGCCCCCGCGCCCACCAGCGGCTGGTCACCGAGGCCGATGCAGCACGCGGTCACTCGCGGGTTACCGCTCAGGTGCGCGAGCGCCGCGCGCAAGCTGCTGGCGATGCCTTCGGCAGCTCCCGGATTGAGCACCAGCGTCACATCGCCGGGCAGCGCACGCCACAACTCGTCGCGCACTGCGTCGACCACCACCAGCACCGACGCGGCCCGGCTCGCGCGCGCGGATTCCACGGCGTGCAGGATCAGGGGCTTCCCGTGAAGCGGTTCGAGGAGCTTTCCGTTGCCGAACCGGGACCCGCGGCCGGCAGCGAGGATGGTGATGGCGACGGTGGAGAGGGACATGGGATCAGTCGTGGATCGGGCCTCGGCCCTCGACGAGGCGTGCTCCGGCCCGGCCGGTGCGCAACGCGACGATCTCGGCGAGGATGGAGATTGCCGTCTCTTCGGGTGTGCGGGCGCCGATGTCGAGGCCGATGGGAGACGCGATGCGCGCGATCTCGTCGTCCCGAAGCCCGGCCTCGCGCAGCCGCTCGATGCGCTTGGCGTGGGTCTTCCTGCTCCCCATCGCGCCCACGTAGCTGGCGCGCGAGCGCAGGCTCTCCACCAGTGCCGGAACGTCCATGCGCGGATCGTGGGAGAGCACCGCCACCGCACTGCGCTCGTCGAGTGCTTTTCCGGCGAGGAACTCCGCGGGCCACGCCACCGTGACCGCGTCGGCCTCGGGAAAGCGCTCGACGGTGGCAAACGCGGCGCGCGGATCGACCACGCTGACCCGATAGCCCAGGATCTTGGCCACCCGCGTGAGCGCGCGGGTGAAGTCCTGGGCGCCGAAGATCACCAGCTCGGGCGGCGCGGCGAGCGCGTGGAGGAACACGGTGACGGCGTCCATCCCCGGCTGGCCGCAGGCACCGTAGTGGCGCAAGGCGGTGCCGCCCTGGTCGAGAAGGCCGTGGGCGTCGCGCGCCACCACGCGGTCTAGGTCCGCGTTGCCGAGGGTGCCACCCAGCGGTGGCGCATGCGCATCGCCAGTGACCAGCAGCTTGGCGCCTGCGTGCTTGCCGCTCACGACGCTTGCGAGCGCGACGGGCTGTTTGGCCTCGAGCGCGCGGGAGAGCTCGAGCAGCCAGGCCTCGTCCGGTGCGATCGGCTCGACCAGCACGCTGATCTTGGCGCCGCACGTCAGCGCGACCGCGAAGGTCTCGTCCTCGTCCGACGAAAATCGAAGGATCCTGCGCTCGCCTCCGCGCGCCACCGCGTGCGCCTCGCCTGCGACCGCCGATTCCACGCAGCCGCCGGAGAGCGAGCCGCTCAACTCGCAGCGCTCGTTCACCGCCAAGCACGCGCCGGGCTGGCGCGGGCCGGAGCCTTCGACGGCCACCAGCGTCGCGAGCGCCACGTGCTGGCCTTCACCGAGCCAACGGATCACATCGCGGATCACTTGGTTCATGGCACGTCCCGGGCTGCGCGGATGGATGCGATCTCGCGCCGCCTGCCCGGCTCAAGCCGCGATGGACTCGAGCGCTCGCCGCGAGAGCACCCGTGCGAGGTGAGCGCGGTAGTCGCGAGTGGCGTGAGCGTCCTCGGGAGGCTCGGCGCCGTCGGCGGCGTGCTCGCTAGCCTGCGCGACCGTGGCTCCGCCGGCCAGAGCGCGCTCGACGGCGTCGCCGCGGACGGGTGTAGCCCCGAGATTCGTGAAGGCGATGCGTTTGCCCAGGACACGATCGGCGAGTGCCGCCACCCCCACGATCGCCCAGTCCTGCGCGCGTCGGTTGAGCTTCACGTAGGTGAACGCGGCGCGGTCGGCGAGCTTGGGGACGCGGATCGTGGTGAGGATCTCGCCCGGACCGAGGGCGGTTTCCCAGAAGCCGCGGAAGAACTCGCGCGCCGTCACAGCGCGCGCGCCGTCCGGTCCCTGGATCTCGAACGTGGCGTCGAGAGCGACCATCACCGTGGGAAGATCGGACGCGGGATCGCCGTGAGCACAGCTCCCGCCGAGGGTGCCGCGGTGGCGCACCTGGGGATCGCCGACCTGATGCGCGGCGACGGCGATCAAGCCGTTGTGGCGCGCCAGCAACAGGTCGCGTTCGAGCTGGGAGTACCTGGTGAGCGCGCCGATGGCGAGGTGGTCGCCGCCATCGGTGACACCGGTGAGCCCCGCGATGCGAGCGATGTCGATGAGCACGCCCGGCTGCGCGAGGCGCAGCTTCATGAGCGGCAAGAGCGAATGGCCGCCGGCGAGCAGCTTCGCCTCGTCTCCGTGCTCGCCGAGCAGGTCGATCGCGTGCGCCACCGATTCGGCGCGAAGGTATTCGAAAGGTGCCGGATACATGTTCGATCGCCTATGTTTCCTCGGGGGGCTTTTCAAACCCCCCGACCCGCAAGAAGCGTGGTTCTTACGGGGCCCCACCCCCGAGTCGCCTCGCTTCGCTCGCGACGCGCCTCTGGCGCGTGTCGCTCATAACCGCTGCAACTTGGGCCCATTTTGTCATGCGCTTCGTTCAGGACTGCCGGGCGCCGCCCTGCTCGGCGGCCCACCGGATCGAATCCACGATCGTCGCGTAGCCCGTGCAGCGGCAGAGGTTTCCTTCCAGCCCCTCGCGGATCTTCGCCTCGCTGGGGTTGGGGTCGTCCTTCAAGATCCCCACCGCCGCCAGGATCATGCCGGGCGTGCAGTAGCCGCATTGCAGCCCGTGCTTCTCGATGAATCCGCGCTGCACCGGGTGAAGATCCTCGCCCGACGCGAGCCCTTCGATGGTGGTGATGGCGGAGCCGTCGGCCTGCACGGCGAGCACCGTGCAGCTCTTCACGGTCTCGCCGTCGAGGAGCACGGTGCAGGCACCGCAGTTGGTGGTGTCGCAGCCGACGTGGGTGCCGGTGAGGCCGAGCACGTCACGCAAGTAGTGGACGAGAAGCTGCCGCGACTCCACGACATCGTCGAAGACGGTGCCGTTCACGGTGACGCGGATGCGGTGCTGCGACGAGCGGCTCATGACGGGCTCCCCCCGCGCACGATCTTCCAGATCTTCTGGGGCGTGATGGGCATGTCGAGCTCGCGCACGCCGTAGTCCGCGAGCGCGTCGATGACGGCATTCACCACCGCTGGGGGCGCGCCGACGGCACCCGACTCGCCGATGCCCTTGGCGCCCAGCGGATTCACGGGGGTCGGTGTCTCGACATGGCCGAGCTCGAAGCGCGGCATCTCGGTGGCGGCAGGCACGAGGTAATCGACCAGCGTCGAGGTCTTGGGCTGTGCGTTCTCGTCATAGCGGAACTCCTCGAACATCGCCTGGGCGATCCCCTGGGCCACGCCTCCCGCCACCTGGCCGTCGGCGAGCATCGGGTTGATGACCACGCCACAATCGTCCACGGCGACGAACCGCTCGATCTCCACGAAACCGGTTTCGCGGTCGATCCCGACCACGCACGCGTAGACGCCCGAGGGGTACGAGAAGTTGGGTGGCTCGTTGTGCACCAGCTCCTCGAGCGCGCCCACGGCGATTCCCGCCGGCAGCGCGGTGGCGCTGAAGCTCGCGTGCGCGACTTCCTTCCAGCCCACCGCTCGCGCCGGCTCGCTCTTCACCTGGAAGCGGCCGCCCGCGTGCTCCAGCACTTGCGCCTCGACCCCGAGCAAGTGAGCCGCGATCGACGTGGCCCGTGGCAACACCCGCCGGCAGGCCTCGACCACGGCCCCGCCGCCGACGGCGACCTGCCGCGAGCCCATCGTGCCGATCCCTTGCGGTGTGGTCTCGGTGTCGCCGTGGACCACCCGCACCGATTCGAATGGCACGCCCAGCTCGTGGGCGGCGATCTGTGCGAACACCGTGACCGTGCCCTGGCCGTGGGGGGAGGCGCCGGTCGAGATCAGCACCGAGCCGTCGGGCTGCACCCGGAGCCGCACCGACTCCCAGCTTCCCATGTGCCCGAACGCTTCCAGCGAGCCGCGCGGTCCGAAGCCCGCGATCTCGACCCACGCCGAGAACCCGATGCCCATGAGCTTCGCCGCGGGATCGGCGTTGCGGCGCGCGCGCTCGGCGCGCAGCGCGTCGTAGTCGAGCATCTTGCACGCCAAGTCCATCGCCGCGGGGTAGTTGCCGGCGTCGTAGAAGACCGCCTCGGGATTCGCCTGGCTCGGGTACGGGAACTCGGCGGGTTGGACGAAATTGCGCCGCCGGATCTCGACGGCGTCCAGGCCCAGCTCGTCGGCGACCCGTTCGATGGCGCGCTCCACGAGGTACATCGCCTCGGGGCGGCCCGCGCCGCGATAGGACGAGATCGGCACCTGGTTGGTGAAGACGTTCACCACCTCGGCGGCGATCGCCGGGATCTTGTAACAACCCGAGAGCATCCAGGTGGTGAGCACTGGCAGCGAGAAGCCGATGGTGTCGGCGTAGGCACCGAGGTTCTGATGGATCCGCGCCGCGAGTGCCAGGACGTGGCCCTCGTCGTCGAAGCCCACCTCCACGTGATCGAGCTGATCGCGCCCGTGAAACATGTTCACGAGGTTGTCGGTGCGGGTCTCGACGTAGCGCACCGGCAGGCCGAGGCGCTTGGAGAGCGTCGGCACGATCCAATGCTCCGGGAACCACTCGATCTTCGATCCGAAGTCAACGCCCACGTGAGGTGCCACCACCCGGCACTGCTGCTGCGGGATGCCGAGCGTCGCCGACAGCATGTTGCGCACGTGGTGCGGCGCTTGCGTGGTCATGTAGAGCGTGAGCCCGGACGCGTTCCAGTCGGCGAGCCACACCGCGGGCTCGATGGGTGCCGGCGCGACGCGGTGGTTGCGGACCGAGAAGCGCACGCGCCGCGGTGACGCCGCGAGCGCCGCGTCGATGCGGGTGCGAGCCGCGGCGTCGAGCTGGATGATCGGTAGAGCGTTCGTGCCGAGCTCGGGGTAGAGAAGCTCGGTGCCACCAGCGAGCGCCTGCTCGAGAGACGCGACCACCGGGAGCGGCTCGTAGGACGCGATCACGCTCTGCGCGGCGTCGGCGGCGACGTAGGGGTCGCGCGCCACCACCACCGCGATGGGCTCACCGACGTAGCGGACGCGCTCGGAGGCGAGCAGCGGGCGCGCCAAGAGCGGGCTCTCGGGGCTCGGCACCGGCACGTGCGGCAGCGACGGCAGGCAGGCGAAGTCGGCTGCGACGAACACACCCAACACGCCGGGCATCGCACGCGCCTCGCTCACGTCCACGTTCGTGAGCCGTGCGTGCGCCTCGGTACTGCGCACGTACGTCATGTGCACCATGCCGGGTAGGTGGAGGTCCGCGGTGAATCGACCCCGGCCGGTGACCAGCTCGGGATCTTCCTTGCGGGTGACGGAGCGGCCGATGAGCGCGGTCATGATCGAAGCCCTTGCGAGACTGCGCCGCCCAGACGCAGCAGGCGGCGAGCGTTGTCGGCGAGGATCGGCGCCAGCTCGTTCAGCTCGAGCGGCTCACCCTGGTCCCAGCCGGCGAAGTTGGTACCCAGCACCAGGCGATCGTTTCCGACGACCTCCGCGAGAAGCCGCAACGCGCGCCCGTCGTGCACGTGGACGTCGAACCAGATCCGGCGCAGGGCCTCCTCGAATGCGCCCTCGGCGCGCAATGCCGCGGGAGCCCAGGCCCGCTTGCGCGCGGCCGCGGCGAGTCGTCCGATCAGGAACGGAACGGCGCCACCGCCGTGGCTCACGCACACGTCCAGCCGTGGGTGACGCTCCAGCACCGCGCCGTAGACGAGGCTGGCGATCGCGAGCGTCTCGTCGGTGGCGAATCCCACGATCAACTCGAGATCGAAGCGCGCGAGGCGCGGATCGGCGGGCGGGCCGTCGATGCCGTGGGGCGCGGGATGAAGGAAGAGCGGCACGTCGAGGGCGACCAGCTTCTCGTAGAACGGATCGAGTCGTTCGGAGTCGAGTGGCATGCCGAAGTCGGTTCCCACGTACGCACCCACGAGCCCCAGCTCGCCGATGGCACGCTCGAGCTCGTCGCACGCGGCCGCAACGTGCTGCATCGGCAGCGCCGCAAAGCCCGCGAGGCGCTCTGGATGACGCCGCACCAGAGCAGCCAGCGAGTCGTTGTGGCGTCTGCAGAACGCCACGGCGTCGTCGGGATCCACGTAGTGGAAGTACGTGAGCGGGTTGGGCGAGAGCACCTGAAAGTCGATTGCCGCGAGCGCCATCGCCGCGAGCCGTACGTCGGCGTCCATGAACGCGCTGCCGCGGTAACGCACTCCGTGCAAGCAGTAGCCGCCGACGCGGAAGCGCGGCTGGCCCGCCTCGTCCTCGCTCATCTCGGGACCGTGGGCTCCGGCGGCACCGAGCGTATCCGCGAGGACTACGTGGGCATGCACGTCGAGGGTGCGCGCGTGTGCCGCGCCACCGGCTGATTCGCCGCGGTCGGTCACGGTCCCGCCCGAGTCAGGCCTCGGTGCGAGCGATCGAGAGGGCTTTCTCGGGGCGGCGCGCCATCGTCGCCATGCCCTTCGCGGCCTTGAAGAGCGAGCCCACGCGGCTCGGCGAGAACCCGCGCAAGGCACCCCATGCGTCACGATAGGGATCGACGTGGTAGCGCGAGCTGCGCGGCCCGCGTCGTGGCGCGTAATAGCAGGAGTGCAGAAGCAGCGGCGGATTGAAGGTAGGCGCCGTGGCGCGCGCGAGCGGCCCGCGGGACAGGTTCGCGGCGTCGAAGATCTGCACCTCCTTGGGCGCGCTCTGGTGCACCACCACCACCACGTAGCCGTCGGTGTCGTGCTTGGCGTTCTTGCGCGGCGCGAAGGTGGGCGGGTGGGGGAAGGTGCCCGTCGGATACTCCCACCACTCGGCGTACTTCATGGTCTCGAGGTCGATGAGGCCGAGCTTCCCGGGGATGTAGTGGGTGGGCAGCGCGTCCATCGGAACCACCGCGTTCGGGTAGTCCTTGTAGAGCCGCCACATCGTCGAAGGAATCATGTCGGGATCCCAGCCGAGTGCCCCGTACCAGAGGTTCTGGGCGTGGTCGATCGAATCGTCGCGGGTGATGTTCTGGGTCCACAGAATTCCGCCCCAGAACTTCTCGTCCCAGCAGAGCTTCTTGTCGAGCACCTCGCCGATCTCGGCCTTGATGCGATAGCGGCCGGTGATGGGCGGCTGGAGACCGAGGCTGATCATGCCCTCGAAGTTGGGGTCGATCATGCGGCCGTGGCGTGCGTCGGTCTCACCGCGCTCGAACGTGATGGTGAGGTCCGCGGCGCCGATGTGTTGCAGGAAGACGGTCAGCTCGCCATTCGGATTGCGGTAGTCGATGGCGATGTGGCCGCTCGCGTACGGGATCGTGAGCTCTTTGACCGGGACCTCGTCCTCGGGGCGTGCGCGCTCGAGGTCGGCCTTGCGCACGATCCACATGCGCGTGAAATCCTGCGCCGCGCGTCGGCGCTTGCCGCCCAGGAAGGTCTGCGGCTCGACCACGAACGGCAGGTCGGTGATGACCACGTAGTCCTGGGTGACCTTGACGTCGTGGATCGAGTCGAAGGGCGTCATGCCGGCGAGCTTCCAGCGCTTCACCGGACCTTCGAGGTCCCAGCGCGCGAGCCAGCATCCCGTGGGGATGCCCGGGATGGGCATCATCACGTAGTTCACGAACCACAGCGCGTGCTCGTGGTCGTCGGGCCCGGGGTGTGCGGCCACCGAGACCATCGGCTCGAGGAGGCCCGGCGCCACGTTGGTCCACTCGTCGTTCGCGCCCACCGGCGTGAGGAAGTCGAGAGTCTCGGGATCGACTTCCACCTGGCGTCCGACGTCGTAGCCCACGAAGAGCCGCCCATCGATCACCTGGACGTTGGTGTTGGCGAGGTTGGTGGTGCCGAACGGCGACATCTCCACCACCCAGACCTTCTTGAAGAGGCTGGGGAAGCGGTCTCGGATGCGCTTGACCGGCGTGTCCACGAGCCGATGCTGGACGCGGATGCGCCCCTCGGCATCGGGCGCGCAGTCGATCTTGCAGAGCAGGCCGTGCTCGTTGAACCAATGACCGCCGGGACGGCGCTTGTCGGGACCGACGATGAACACCGCACCGTCGACGTCGGTGGGCCAGGTGCCGTCGACGACGTCGAGGCGGTGCTCGCCTTCGCCGAAGCCCCAGAACAGGTTGTGAGTCACGGTCGGCATGAGGGCCTCCGCGCGGTGGGTGCGCGCTCTCGATTCGATGGCCGGCGGGTGTGCTAACAGTGTTAACATTCTGCGAGCGACCTCGCATGGAGTCAAGGTATTCGCGTTTCGGTATCGGCGTGCGTAGTCTTGGGGCGCTCGATTCTCCGGTTCATCGATGCCACCGCGTCCTCCGATCCGCCGCGCACCGTCTCGCCGCACCACTGGCGCGCGAGCCGCGCCCAAGCACGCCGCGACGCCTAGCGGCCGGACACCCGCGCGCGGCGCGGCGCCGGCGACGTACCACCATGGCGATTTGCCGAACGCGCTCGTGGCGGCGGCGCTCGAGCTGATTCGCGAGGCGGGCCTCGGCGCGCTCACGCTGCGCGCGGTGGCGCGCCGTGCGGGTGTCAGCGAGGCCGCGCCGTACCGGCATTTCGCAGACAAGGACGCGTTGCTGGCCGCGGTCGCCGAGCAGGGCTTCTTGGCGCTCGGCCACAAGATGGACGAGGCGGCGGGCCGCGAGCCGGGAACGGACGTGCTCACGCGCCTGCGTCGCTTGGGAGCGGCGTACGTGCGCTTCGCCGTCGAGAACCCGGCGCACTTCCGCGTGATGACCGGCCCCGTGGTGGCCCAGCGCAAGGACTATCCGAGTCTCGATCGCGTCGCGGACGCGTCGTTCGGCCGGCTGCTCGCCGTGCTCGCCGAGGCGCAGCAGGCGGGCATCGTGGCGGAGGGCGAGCTTCAGGACATCGGCCTCGCCGCGTGGTCCTTCGTGCACGGGCTCGCGGCACTCGCCATCGAGGGGCATCTCGAGGAGTGGCTGAGCCGCGAGTCGGTGGGTGCGCTCATGCCGCGCATCGCCCAGTACCTCTTCCTCGGCCTCGGCCCTCGGGGGTGAGGGAGCCGCGTCGGATCTTCGTGGCAGGTCGGAGTCTGCTGGATCCGAATCGGGTAATCGTCGCGGGAATGAGGTACGGAAATCCGCGCAATACCGCATTTCGATATGGCCCGAGACCTGGGCTCAGTGGATCCGACGTGAGCACACCCGCAGCGAATCCTGCGACGTTGGTCTTCATCTCCCATCACGCCGACGCGCCGTGTGTCGAGTGTGGCGATGTGCTCGGCAAGGGGCGCTTCGTGACGTTCGAGAAGGGCCGGGGCGCGCTGTGCTTGGAATGCTCCGATCTGGATCATCTGGTCTTCCTGCCTTCGGGCGACGCGGCGCTCACTCGGCGCGCCACCAAGTACTCGACGCTCTCGGCGGTGGTGCTCCAGTGGAGCCGCACCCGAAAGCGGAACGAGCGCCAGGGAGTGCTCGTCGAGGAACCGGCGCTGGCGCGCGCGGAAGAGGAATGCTTGGCGGACGCCGAGCTGCGCGAGCGGCGCCGGGAGCGTGAACAAGCGCGCCGCGAGCACCTCGACGAGCGATACGTGGCCCAGTTCGCAGCGCGGATCGGCGAGCTCTTCCCGCGCTTGCCGGCTGACGAGGCGCAGGCGATCGCGCGTCACGCGTGCACCAAGCACAGTGGGCGCGTGGGTCGCAGCGCCGCAGCGAGATCACTCGATGCCGAAGCGGTGACGCTCGCCGTCGGCGCTCACGCGCGGCATCGTCATACGGACTACGACCGGCTTCTCGCGCGCGGCGCCGAGCGCCGGGACGCGCGCGACCAGGTTGGCGCGCTCGTTCGGCAGCTCCTTGCGGGGTGGAGCACCGTGGCCAGCGAGGACGAGGCGATTTGAGCTCGCCGGCCGAACCGTTCTTCCTGCGGCGGCGGTTTCTCGGACTCATCGGTGGTGGCGCGGCGTCGCTCGCGTTGCCACTTCCGCCGTTGGTCCTCGGTGGCTGCGGGAACGGTAGCGGCGCCACGCATCGATTCTTCACGCCCGCGGAGCGCGCGACGCTCGAAGCCCTCGTCGATCGCATCTTCCCCGCCGATCACGATCCCGGCGCACTCGCGCTCGGCGCAGTGAGCTACATCGAGCGGTTGCTCACCGCGTTCGAGGGTGCCGATCCGCCGCGGATCTACGCCGGCGGTCCGCTGAGCGGTCGCCAGCCGTTCGCCGATCCCGCGACCTCGGTCACGGACGCCGACGGTCGCTTCCACGACCTCGACGACCTGTGGGCCGCCGATGGCAGCTTGCTGCCGACCAGCTCGGGCTGGAACCCCACGCTCACGATCATCGCCGTGGCCCTCGAGGTGGGCCACGGCATCGCCGCGAGCGTCGTGGGCTTTACGCGCAGGCGAGACGCATCCGTCGCCGGCGCCTGACGAGGAACACCGTCGGCGGCAGCATGAACGCAAGCGACGAGCCGCAACCCGTACGCTCGTAGGCGCCCACGTCGCAGTTTCCCCCGGCCGGCGAAGGTCGTCCGATGCCGCGCTGATCGGTGGCGGGGCAATTGGCGGCGAGCGCCGCGCCGATCGCCGGGCTGCCGCTCATCAACGCGTGCGTCTTGGTCGGGCCGCCGTTGGCGGCGAGGGGCCCGAGCCCCGGCGACGCGACGCTCACCTGATCGCCCGTGCCGGTGAGGTTGCAGGTGTTCCCAGGGCTCTCCAGGTTGCCACCGCCCGACGTGGTGGTCGTGGTTGCGCTGGTGAGACAGCCGCCGACCAGGATGCTGTTGAAGAACGTGGCTGACGTCGGGGCGAGCCCGGATACCGAATTGTCGATCGCATAGCCGCCGTTGTCGGTCACGGTGGTGTTCACCAGCTTCGCGTAGCTTCCCCAGTTCACGATGCCGGTGGCGGTGTTGCCGCTCACGGTCGAGTTGGTGAGCGTGAGCGAGTTGGCCGCGTAGCCGATGCTGGCGATGCCCTCGCCGAAGTTGCCCGAGACCGTGGAGCGTTCGAGGGTCACTTGCGCACCGCAGATGTTGGGGAAGCAGGTGGCGCGGATGCCGGCGCCGCTCGACGCGGTGTTGCCGGTGATCGTCGAGTCGGTGATCGTCGCGATCCCCGCGATGAAGATGCCGCCCCCGAGCCCGCCGCTCGCCCCGTTGCCCGCGACCGTGGTGCCATTCATGGTCAGCAGGCTGTAGGCATAGATGCCGGGCCGCGTGCCGGTGTTGTTCTCGACCAGCGAGTTGGTGAAGGTGAGCCCGCCGCCGAAAGCGAAAACGCCGCCGTCGCCGTTCAGACGTACGGTGGTGTTCGTGAACGTGGCGAGGTAGTTCACCTCGACACCCGTGCCGCCGTTCGCCTCGACGACCACGCCGCTGAGGTCGAGCGATCCGATGTCGTCGAGGATGCCGTTCGGTTGGCCGTTCCGGATCGTGAGGTTCTGCATCACCACGACGTCGGTGGGGTGCGTGTGCACGTGGAACACGTGGTCGAGGGCGTTGCCGTCGATGATCGTGATCCCGGCTCCGGCGCCCTGGATGATCGTATCGTCGAGCAGGTCGAGGTCACCGGTTTCCCCCACGCCTTCGCCGGTGCCCGCGATCGTGAAGGTGTAGGTGCCCGCCGGAACCACGATGGTGTCGCTCGGCCCGCCGCCCGCGGCACAGCCACCGACCGCGGTGTTGGAGTTGGCCGAAAGCACCGCCTCGCGGAACGTGCATACCGCGTTCGCGGGACTGGCCGAGTTCTCGTCGGCCGTGCCGTTGACGTTGATCACGGCAGCGTGGGCCGGGCCGAGAACCAGCACCGCGACGGCGTAGGCGCAAACGACTTCCAGGCTCGCTCGACGTACCACGTGACGCCTCCCCCCGTCGGCGCTCGCCACCGACGCATCGCGCCGACGATACGAGTGTCGGGACGAGGGGCGCAACGAGCCCGGATCCCGCGAGTTCGTGTGCTTGACGAGGCGCAGCAGGCTTTGCTTCAGTCGGCGCACCATGGCGATCCCGAAAAATGCGGCCCGAAGCCCCGGCTCGATTCCCTCTTACAACCCGGCCACTGGCGAAGCGCTCGAGCCGCTCGTGGCGCACTCGCCCGAGGACGTGCGCGCGATGGTGGAGCGCGCGCGCGAGAGGCAGCCCGCCTGGGGTGAGACCCCCGCGGCGGCACGCGCCAAGGTGCTCCATCGGCTACGCG
>CAYVDO010000245.1:0-12233 GCA_964450125.1 uncultured bacterium | reverse complement strand
CGTCCGCGCCCTCTTCGTAACCCTTTTCCGCGTCCGGGTCTGGCGGCGTTCCCGTGCGTGACGCTTCCCGAGCCCGGCCGAAGCGAGTACCGGCTACGCGCCGAGCCCTGGCAGGGCGGGCTCGCAACCCTCGAGGCGATCGCGCAGGCGCTCGCGATCCTCGAAGGCGCCGACGGCCCCGCCATCGAAGCGGCGATGCTCGCGGTGTTTCGCGTCATGGTCGAGCGAACGCTGTGGTTCCGCGGTCGGCTGCGCGACGACGCCGTCACCGGCGGCATCCCGGCCGCCGCCCTCGCCGACGATCCACGAGGCCAGACGACGCGCCGTGCAGCCACGAGCCTCGTGAGCGGCTGCCTCGCGGGTGAGAGTCCAGTCTGACGCTCGCTTTCGGCCGGCGACGTTTCCGCGCCGTCCCAACTCTCGCTCGGGTCGGCGGTGACAATCGGTCCCGCGACTCGACGCACAGGACGCGGGCGGACCGCCGCCGAGCAGGCCAGGTTCGCGTGCACGCGAGATCGACGTCGGACCGTCGCCGTCGAGCGCCGGAGCGGCATCGGCGAAACGCGCGGAGGCCGCGTCCTTGTGCGAGTACCGGATACCGGGGAAGCTCGTCGCCGCGTGAGGGGGAGCCGAGCATGCTGACGAGCGACGAAGTCAGAGCGATCCCCCTCTTCGCGTCGCTCCCCGAACCCCAACTCGAACGGCTCGCGGGAATGGCCGCCGACGTTCGCCTCGTCGCCGGCGAATTTGCGGTCCCCGAGGGCGGCGAACGCGCGCTATACGCCGTGCTCTCCGGCAAGATCGAGGTCGTGAAGCTCGTCGACGGAGTCGAGCGGAGGCTGGGCTGGCGCGTGCCGGGAACGATTTTCGGCGAGGTTCCGCTCACGCTCGGCACACCGTTTCCCGGTGGTTATCGCGCAGCGGAACCGTCGCGTGTGCTGCGCCTCGACGCGCAGCAGTACTACACGGTCATCGCTTCGGCCCCCGACGTGGCTCTTGCGGTGAGCGCGCTCGCCCGCGAGCGCATCGGCGGGCTGCAAGGCATCGCCGCCGAGGCACCCAAGCCCCGGGTGACCCTCGTGGGCGATCGCTGGGATGCCGCCTGCGGCGAGTTGCGCCGTTTCCTCGCGCGAAACGAAGTCACGTTCGAATGGCTGATGCTCGGCTCTTCCGAGCTCGCAAGCCGCTGGCCCGGTCCGCCGCCGTCCGAGGGCGAGTGCCCGTGGCTCCGAATGGCGGACGGCTCCTCGATGAGTCGCCCCAGCGCGCGCGACGTGGCGGTGCGCCTCGGCCTACAAACGCAGCCGGCGCTCCCGGAGTACGACACGGCGATCATCGGCGGCGGACCGGCGGGTCTGGCGGCCGCGGTGTACGGCGCGTCGGAAGGGCTCCGCACCATCGTCATCGAACGCGAGGCGCCGGGGGGCCAGGCCGGCACATCCTCGCGAATCGAGAACTACCTCGGTTTCCCGAGTGGAGTCTCCGGGGACGAGCTCGCGAGCCGCGCGCTTCGCCAGGCCAAGCGGCTGGGCGCAGAGATCCTCGTGACACGCTCCGTCGCTCGCTTCGAGCCCACGACGCGCGAGCTCTTCCTCGATGGCGGAGACGTGATCCGGGCGCGCACCGTGATTCTCGCGACCGGCGTCGCCTGGCGGCGGGTGGCGATCGACGGCATCGATCGGCTCCTGGGTAAGGGCGTTTCCTACGGCGCGGCGCGCAGCGAAGCCCCCTCAACCCACGGGCTCGACGTCTACCTGATCGGCGCCGGGAACTCGGCGGGTCAAGCGGCCATCTACTTCGCCAACCACGCGCGTCAGGTCGCGCTCGTGGTGCGGGGTGACCGACTCGAGAAGTCGATGTCCCATTATCTGATCGAGCAACTGCGGCAGAAGTCGAACGTCTCCATCCTCCTGCGCTCGGAGATTCGCGCGGTCCATGGCGACGCTCACCTGACCGCGATCGACATCGTGGATCACGCGACGAGCGACGTCCGGCGACACGAATGCGGTGCGCTGTTCGTCTTCATCGGTGCCGAGACGGAAACCTACTGGCTTCCGCCGAGCATCGCGCGCGACGAGCGCGGATTCGTGCTGACCGGGCACGACCTGGTGAAGAACGGGCGTTGGACGTACCATCGCGATCCTCATCTCCTCGAGACCAGCGTCCAGGGAGTCTTCGCGTGCGGCGACGTCCGGCTCAGCCCGGTGAAGCGCGTCGCGTCTGCAGTCGGCGAGGGAAGCATGGCCATCGCGTTCGTTCACCAGTTTCTTCAGGAAACCGGACCCGACCCGGCGCGCGGCTGATCCGCCGAGCGCACGGAACCCGCGCCAATGCACCAAACGCAGAATCGACAGCGTGCTCGAACGGCGGGTAATCTTCGGGTTTACCACGACATCGCGATCGACCCGCCGAGCTCCATCGTCAACACGATGGCGAAATCGTACCGGACTCTCAGCCACGGAAAGGAATCCCGACCATGTCCCTTCGCATCAACGACACCGCGCCGAACTTCACCGCCAAGACCACCCACGGCACGATCGACTTCCACGATTGGATCGGCGATAGCTGGGCGGTGCTCTTCTCCCATCCCAAGGATTTCACGCCGGTCTGCACGACCGAGCTCGGCTACATGGCGAAGATCGAGCCCGAGTTCGCCAAGCGGAACACCAAGCTGATCGGACTGTCGGTCGATCCGGTGGACAACCACGCCAAGTGGGCGAAGGACATCGAGGAGACCCAGGGGGCCGCGGTGAAGTACCCGATGATCGGCGACGACGACCTCGCGGTGGCGAAGCTCTACAACATGCTGCCCGCCGAGGAGCCCGGCACCTCCGAGGGGCGCACCGCGGCAACCAACGCAACCGTGCGCACCGTGTTCGTCATCGGCCCCGACAAGAAGATCAAGATGATGCTGACCTACCCAATGACGACGGGGCGAAACTTCGACGAGATCCTGCGGGTGATCGACTCGATTCAGCTCACCGCGAAGCACAAGGTCGCCACTCCGGTGAACTGGAAGAACGGCGAGGACGTGATCATCGTGCCGGCGGTGTCCGACGAGGATGCGAAGAAGGTGTATCCGGAGGGCTGGAAGACCCTGAAGCCGTACCTTCGAATCGTCAAGCAACCGCGCTGAGCGCGTCGCCCGGCAACGCGCTCCCACCCGTCGCGGTGGGCTCGTTCGTGGGCTGCTCGGAGGACCGCGGTCACGAACCGCCCCAGCCGTGAAAGGCTGGGGCGGTTTCACTCCCACGGGTTCTCGCCCGACGGAATCGACTTCCGTCCGATCTCCCGCTACTCGTGGCGGACCACGACCGATCGCTTGGGCCCCTCCGCCACTCGACGCCGCGCCGCGCCCAGGCTCCCCAGAACGAGGGCGAGCACCCAGGCGTCGCCGGCAGAGGCCTGGCCCCCACGGGTCGCAATCTCGCCACCGCAGCCCGTGCTCTCGTCGATCTGGCCATCGCAATCGTCGTCGATGCCGTTGCCGCGAACCTCGGTGGCGCCCGGGTTCACCGCGGAATTGGCGTCGTTGCAGTCGGCGCCGGGATTCGGACAGGCGACCGACGCTGGGTTGCCGTAGCCGTCGCCATCGAAGTCGATGCAGTCGGCCGCAGCGAGCGCTGCGAGCGCGGCCACGTTCATGCGCAGGATCTGCTCGCCCATCGCGAGGCTGGGCAGGATCTTGTCCGGCGTGTCCGTGGTGCGGTGGTAGTGCGCGTACGAGTCCCAGTCGTTCTCGATCGTGAGCAACGCCGCCATGCCGCGGTTCAGATACGGCACGTGATCGGAGCCCGCGGGGCTGAGCGAGGTGACGAGCCGAAGCGAGGTGTACGCAGCCGCCGCATCGGTGTAGGCGTCGATCAGGAACGCGTGGTCCTCGTCGGTTTCGAGGAGGCAATCGAGGTCGGCGTCACCCGAATAGCCGATCATGTCCATGTCGAGGACCGCGCGGACTCTCGCGTCGTCGCCTGCGGCCACCAGCGAGGCAGCGTGCGCAGCGCTGCCGTAGAGTCCCTGCTCTTCCCCCGCGTAGCAGAGGAAGAGCAGCGTGGGCCCGGGCGGATGCGCGGCGAAGATGCGTGCCATCTCCAGCACACCCGCGCAGCCGCTGGCGTTGTCCTCCGCTCCAGGCGCCGCGGTCGACGGGCTCTGTGAGGTCGAATCGTAGTGGCCGCCGACGATGAACCACTCGTCCGGCGCGGTGGTGCCGTCGAAGCGGGCCACGACGTTCTGCGCGGTCGTCGCGCCCACCGAGAAGGGTTGAGTGGTGACCGAGGCACCCGGCAATGCCTGGAATTGCTGCACGAGCCAGTCACGTGCGGACGCGATGCCGCTGCCGTGGGTATAGCGATTCCACGACGCGAGGGTGGTCACGTCGGCGAACCAGCGCGTCGCGTTCACCTCGTCCACCGGAGGCGGTTCCGCGAATCGGTAACGAGGACGCTCGCGCGGCGGCGTGTTGGCGAGATCTCGAGCCAGCACCACGTTGGACACGAACGGGCGAACGACCGACGGCCCATCGAGGGAGGGCGTCGCGAGCACACGCTCGACCGCCTCCGAGAGCTCGGCGACCACCCAGCGGCCGCCCGCGGCGAGCGGTCGCGCGCCCCGCTCGGCGAGGCGTGCCGACGGCACGCCGCCCACGAAACGGAGCTCGGTGCCCGGCGTTGCCGCGAGCACCGTCCCGCCGCTGCGCGCGACGAGCACCGCGAGGCCCGCCGCATCCCCGCCCACGAGCAGCACGTCGTCCAGTTCCACCCACCACGCCACCGCAGCGTCGCGTCGCAACGCCTCCACCGCGCCAAACCCCAATCGACGGATGTCGAGGCGCGCGTACGCGGTTGCGGGCGTCCCAGCGTGCGCAGGGGTCACCAAAGCTGCGCCCAGGCACGCAACGAGCAACAGCGCGCGGATGCGAGCGACCTCGGAAACGGCGAGCGAACGCGAGCCGAGCGGCATGACGACCCCTCCCTCCGCAGATTCGAGACGTGTCCTCTCCGTAACGATGCGTAGCGGCGCACTCCTTCATCCCGGACGCGATGGTACGCCGGAACGATTGCCCCTGCTCATTCTCCCGTGAAATGCAGCCCGGGTGAGAGATCCCGTCCGACCTCGAAGCGAATCGCGTGCCGACGGGCCTCTGCCGTCGTCGTAGGGCCGTGGCCAGCGGCGCGTGCGGGCCGACCGACTCCGACAACGGTGTCCCCGCCGTCGATCGAGGAGCCGTCGAGATCCGTGGCGACGGCGTCGACGGCGAACGCGACCCTGGCGCCCCGGCTGCGTCACCCCCAAGCTCCAGGCGGTCCGACTCGCGCACGGCAACCGGCAGCACGCTGGCTTGGCTGTGGCTTCCCGCCTGTGCCCCTCGCGATTCGCCTCGCGCACCGCGTACGACGCCGCGATCGCGCCGCCGCCCTGCATCGGCCTCAGCGACCGCGTCGCCATGCGCCGTCCCGCACATCCAGGCCCACGCCCGCAACCGAGACGGCCGCGATGAAGGCGTTCGTCGCTGATCCAGCCCACACCTCCGGGATCACGGACGATGAACGGCCAAGGACCGATCTCACCTCATCGCGGCGATGGACAACCTTGGAAACAAATTCGGTCGTTCTGACCGTACAATCCAGACGAGTCGATCGCCTCGCCGCTCGCACGTGCACCGGCGTTCAAGCGATCACGATCGGAGGTGTGCGTGCGCGCCTGGTCTACCCTGGTCACGGTAACATCGTTCGCGCTGGCCACCTCGGCGTTCGCGTTCGGCGACGACGCCACGCCGGATCCCATCGGTTCGATCCAACTCGCGATCAGCTCCGCCCCGAGTCCAGTGGGCGCGGGAGCACGGGCGGCAGCCATCGGCTCCGCCTTCATCGCCGTCGCGGACGACGCCACATCCGCGTCGTGGAATCCAGCCGGTCTCTTGCAGCTCGAACGACCGGAATTCTCGATCGTCGGCCGCTTCACCCACCAGGACGACAGCGTCCCACACAGCGAGTTTCTCGTGCAAACGCGCGACACGACGAAGGACGTGGACTCGCCCGGCACGGATGCCGTCGGCCTCAACTTCGTTTCCGCCGTGGTTCCCTTCGCGTGGCGAGGACGAAACGTCGTCTGCTCGCTCAACTACCACCAAACCCTCTCCTTCGACCGCGCGCTCGACATCGGCACGCGGCAGGTCGATCGCGTGGACCCCGTCGAGGCAACCTCGCGGATGCGGCTTCGGCAGGACGGTGCGGTGTACGCCATCTCCCCGGCGCTCGCGGTCGAGATCGACCCATCCCTGTCGCTGGGCGTGTCCCTGAACTACTGGTTCGACGGGATCGGGCGCAGCTACGCATGGCGTATCCGCTCCACCGACGACACGAGCTTCACGCTTCTCGGAGACACCACCACGGCGAGCTACGCGCAAGGCGCAACCTTCGACGACCTCCACGGTGTCACCGGAACCGTGGGTGCGCTCTGGCACCCTTCACGCGAGGTCGCGCTCGGCGCCGTGGCGAAGGCCCCCTTCCAAGCCAACGTCACGTGGAGCCGCTTCGCGCGTTCGGAAACGACCCTTTCGACCGATCGAATGAACGTTCGCATCGAGTATCCGTTCGCGGCGGGCGCGGGTGTGAGCTGGCGGCCGAGAGACGCGTGGCTCGTCTCGTTCGACGCCACGTACGTCGCTTGGAGCGACTACCGGCTCATCGACGCGCACGACAACGCGTTCCTGGTGAGCGGCGACCCGGTCGGGGCCGAGAATGAGTTCCGACCGCCGGAGGCCACCGACGAGCCGCGAGCGTCCGACGTCACCACCCTCAGGCTCGGCCTCGAGTACGTCGTCCGGTTGCAGAATCCGGCGGTGACGATCCGGCTCGGCGGCTCCTACGATCCGGAGCCATCGCGGGGCGCCGCCGAGCCGTTCTATGGCGTCACGGGTGGGGCCGGCCTGACGTTTGCCGAATTCAGTGTCGATGCTGCGTACGAGCTGCGATTCGGCCAGCACGCTGGTGGCCTCGCGATCCTGCGCAACGTCATCGAGGCACCCGACGCGAGCATCTCGACCTACCAGCACGATCTGTCACTGTCGCTGGTGTACTACCTCTGAGCCTGGTGCCGCCGTCGCCACCGCAGCAGCGGGAAGGGCAACAGCATCGCCATGCTGACGGAAGCGCTGCCGCCGCAGCCCGTGACGTTGGCGTCGCAGCGCTCCGTACCGGTCGACGGCATGGGGCGCGGGCACGCAGGCGACGTTTGACCACTCGCCCGTAGGTACACGGTGCCGGGCGCGACGCCCGAGCAAGCGTACCAACCAGCGCTGTCGGTCCCGTCCGGATCGCTGGCGGTTCCGCCGCTGTGAATGCAGTCGACGCCAGTCCCGACGGGTGGCAGGCCGTTGTTGATCGTGAGCTTGCCGTACATCGTTCCGTCGGACGGCGGTCCGGCCGTGGGTCCCAGATTCACCGGAGCCGCGACGATCCCCTTCAGGCGCTGCGTGTGAAGGCCGGGATCGGCCATCAGGTACTCGACCGTCACCTTGTCGCCAGCAACGTCGAGCCGTGTCTTGCTCTCGAACGCCGTCGAGACGTCGACATCCTTCAGCTCTTGGACCTTCGCTTGCTTGAAGCCGCGCTTGCCGTAGACCCCCGAAGGCTTCCACGGAACGACGATGTATTTGACGACGTCCGCCTGTTTCTCGCATTTCACATCCGCCTTCACGATCCCAGGATCGAAAGTCTTCCAGTAGCGCCCCTTCCCTGCAGCGCCATCGGCGGCATCGGTGTCGTAGGTGTTCCCGACCAGCGAGGTCATCAATGCCTCGAGTCGTTCCTTCGGGCTCATGTCGTCCTTGGCAGTCGCCGGAGCCAGGAGATTCGGCCCCCACTCGTCCCAAAAACGGCGCTGATAGCCATCCGCGACGTACTTCTCCACGAAGTCTTTGATTTCCGTCTCGTTGTCGGCGTCCGAGGTGTTGGTCCACGCAGCGACGTACGCATCGATCAGTTCCTTGATCGCACCCGATTCCGGACACGCGCCAAGCTCGGCCCGCGCCGTCCCCGCCACCGCCAGCCAGAAAATCAGCGCCGTCACTCCGAACACGCGCAATCGCGAACCCCGCATTGTGCCTCCCGAATGCTCTGTGGTGTGCAAACATCGCGAGCGGCGTCAGAGCCACGCCTTCACGATCGTCAAATCGGACATCCCAAGGCGACCGGCAGATCGTCGGAGAGCGCACGAGTCAAGTCCACGACGGCCCCGGTCGCGTTCTCGCCTCTGAGCTTCGACTGCGCACTCGCAGAGGCGCAGAGCCGACGCCTCACTTCGCTACCGTCGATCCCCGGATAGCGCTCGAAGAGGCGAGCGGCGACACCGCTCACCAGGGCAGTCGCACCCGACGTGTTGAGCGCCGCGCAAGCGAAAGACCACGTGTTCGCGGCGAAGATGATTCTTTTCATCACGAAGCCCGGCGCGCCGAGGAGCACGGTACGCGGTCCGAACCGTGACCCGCCGTTGGCAACGAGCGAAACGTTCGACGCCCCGGACGGAGCACCCAGACGACTGCCACTCGCGTCCGTGGCCATGACCGAGACGACGCCGGGGATCGAAGCCGGATAGACGGGGTGACAATCGCTGTTGCAGCAGCAATCCGCGGCGCCGCAATCCGTACAAGCTGCGGCCTCACAGTTTCCGGCCGCCGCTACGACGACGACACCCGCGGCAATCGCGCCCTTCACCTCCTGCTCGAGCCACCAGGAATACGAGGGGGTACCCCAGGAGATGTTGATGACCTTGGATCCGCCTTCGCGCGCATAACGGAACGCGCGAACGAGCGCCGAATCCTCCGGGACCTCGCGTACGCTCGTGTCGGCGAGCGCCTTGACGACCATGAGGTTCGCGCTCGGCGCGACGGCACGAATCAGGCCTGCGACGAAAGTGCCGTGACCGTGATGATCCACCGTGTCGAGGCTGTCGTCGACGAGATTCCGCCCGTACGCCACGCTCACACCGTCGCCAGATCCCCGCCACAGCCCGCGCCTCGGAATCCCCGTCGAACCCGAGTCCAGGATCCGCACGCCCGTGTCGATCACAGCCACGACGACGCTTCCCGATGGCGGTGAAACGTCACTCGCCGCTCGGCCGCTCCCCATCAGGCTTTCGGGTGACTCGCAGTCGGTGGTCGTGTCTGGCGCTGCGGAAGGCAGGACCAGGTCCGGCATGTAGACGAGCGGGCGTCGCTCGTTGATCGTCGCAACTTTCACCTTGTTGGTGTTGCGCAGATCCTCGATCCCTTCTCGATCGATCGGCACGGGACGCCCTGCGGAATCGACGCCGCCCAGCACCAACGCCTTCCGGCCACCCGCACGCGGGATCACCTGCTCGATCGTGTAGCGCCCCAACCGTTCCCCGACATCGAGCGCCACGCCGTCCGCAGGATCCACCAAGAGCGTCCCCGAGCTCGTTGCCTCGTGCTGCCCAGCCGCGAGCGCGGTCGCGGGAACCTTGAGGTCCGTCAGGCGCCTCAGCACGTGCTGACCGCTCAGTACCGGCAAACCCGTCTTGCTCAAGCCATCGAAGCGCGCGTTGGCGTCGATGACCATGCGAAGCTCGGGCGAGACCTCGAGGCCGGGCGGCGCCGCGCCGAGCTCGGGCCTGCCTCGCGACTGAACGACGACCCGTTCCGACTGCGCGAGCGCAGTCACATCGCGCCAGCAAGCGACGCAAGCGAGGACGAAGAGCGCCCGAGCGGGCTGTCTCCACGACGTCACTCGGCGCTGCCCCATCCATCGCTCCCGCTATCATGCGAGGGTCAAGAAATGACGATGAGCACCTTCCGTTCTTTCTTACTCGCACGTCGAAGTCAAGCGGCTTGGAGCCCCCCACAGTCGCCGTCCTCGCCGCGCACGCTCGCCGCCGTCGCCGGCGTGGCCAGGGGTTCTCGCGTGCGACGAATTGTGAAAGGGTGCCGCCCTTCGCATTCGTCCGATCCAGGAGGCACACGATGCCGCTACCCCGCGCTGGTCGTCCCAAGGCCGAAGTGCTTTCGGCGCTCCGCGAGTTCAAGGCTCGCGACGTGCCGTGGGAGGAAGGCCGCGTCATGACGTCGATCTTCCTCGCCACGCGCGAAGGCCGCGAGGTCGCCGAGGAGGCCTACACGCTCTACCTCTGGGAGAACGCACTCGATCCGTCGGCCTTCGCGAGCCTGCCGCGGATCGAGCGCGAGGTGGTGGCGATGGCGCGCGACCACGTGCGCGGTGGCGTGGACGTGGTCGGCTCGTTCACCTCGGGCGGCACGGAGAGCTGCATGCTGGCGGTGAAGACCGCCCGCGACTGGTGCCGCACCCACCGGCCCGAGATCACGCGGCCAGCGCTGGTGGTTCCCGCCACCGCGCACCCCGCGTTCCACAAGGGCTGCCAGTACTTCGGCGTCGAGGCGGTCGTCACGCCGGTGGACCCGATCACCTTCCGCGCCGACGTCGGCGCCATGGAGGCCGCCGTCACCGATCAGACGATCCTGCTGGTGGGCTCGGCGTGCTCGTTTCCGCACGGCGCCGTGGACGAGATCGGCGCGATCGGCCAGCTGGCACTGGATCGGGAGCTGCTCTTCCACGTCGACGGGTGCATCGGCGGGTTCCTGCTCCCCTTCTGGCGCGAGATGGGTGCCGGCGTACCCGAGTTCGATTTCACGGTGCCGGGTGTGTCGAGCTTGTCCATGGACTTTCACAAATACGCGCTCTGCGCCAAAGGCGCCTCGGTGGTGCTCTACCGCGACGCCGAGCTGCGCAGGCACCAGTTCTTCTGCTACTCGAACTGGCCGGGCTACGCGGTGGTGAACGCCACCATGCAGAGCTCGAAGTCGGGCGGGCCGCTCGCCTCCGCGTGGGCGACGCTTCAGCACTTCGGGCACGACGGCTACCTGGCCATCGCACGCGCGCTCCGCGACGCGACCGCGCGCGCCATCGACGCCGCTTCCGCGACCGATGGCCTACGGGTGGTCGGGAAACCCGAGATCTCGCTTTTCGCCATCGGCGCCGATGGTGCCGATGGCGCCGACGTGTTCGCCGTCGCCGATCGCATGGAAGCGCGCGGCTGGCACATGTATCCGCAGCTCGGCCGCTTCGGCTCGCCGCCCACGTTGCACGTCACGATCCTGCCGTGGGTGGCGGAGCGAATCGACGCGTGGAGCAACGATCTGCGGGAGGTCGTCGCCGAAGTCCGCGCCCAGCCCGTCGCGACCGGCGGAGGCCTCGCAGCAATGGCCGCGGGCCTCGAGCTCGAGAAGCTCGATGCGAAGCAGATCGAGGAGCTGATGGCATTCGCCGGCATCGATCCACAGGCGATCGGTGGCGAGCTGGCCGAGATCAACCACCTGCTCGACGCATTGCCACCCACGATCGCCGACGAGGTGTTCCGTGTCTTCCTGGATCGCCTCACCCGCTGACGGTGCGGCGAACCGCCGACGACTTGCTTTCACTCGTCCTCGAATGCGCCGTAGAGTCACGTACACGATCGTCTTTCCGGATGGGGGGTGAAGACGTGGAGCACGGCTTCCGCATGCTTGGTGCCGCTCTGGCGCTCCTCACCGCCACCGCGCTGCTCACACCCGTGATCGCAGGTGCTGCGACCTACGGCTACCGCGACGAATTCGGGCGATTTCACGTCGTTTCGGACGAGCGCCAGATTCCCGAGCGCTACCGCGGCAACGCCGTCCGCGCCGACGAGCCGCCGCCACCGAAGCGGGCGACACCCGCCACGGCGCCGGCTCCAACCGCCGCGGAAACGGACACGAGCAGTGCCACGAGCGGTGGCAGCGCAACCAAGGGCACCGCGCAACCCATCGTGATCAAGTCGACGGATACGGCGAGCCCACACGTGGTGACCGAGGTCGTCTTCGAGAGCTCCGTACCCCAGGAGATGCTCGTCGACACCGGCGCGAGCATCACGAGCATTTCGGTGGAGACCGCACGGCGCCTCGGCTTCAACGCGAGCCGGCCACTCGCCTACATACTGACGAGCACCGCGTCCGGCGAGGCGCTGATGCCGATCACGCGCGTGAAGAGCGTCGATGCATCCGGCGCGCGGGTGCGTGACCTGGCAGTGATCGTGAACCCGTACATGACGGGCAAGGGGCTTCTGGGAGTCGATTTTCTGGGCGAGTTCAACTATTCGTTCGACGCGGGCACCCAATCGCTCACGCTCTCGCCCCTCGACCTCAGCACACGCCCGGGCGTCTACGGCGGCCATCCCGAGGC
>CAYVDO010000244.1:0-12235 GCA_964450125.1 uncultured bacterium | reverse complement strand
GTGAAGGTCGCACGATTGATGCGCACGAATGGGCTCAGCCGGGCGCAGAATGGAGCCTACAATTGGACTTACAATGGCTTGGCGAGCTTCGTTGTGTGGAAGTTGTCGGAGGCGAGTTGTGCCACGGAGGACTTTCCGTCAGCGAGGTGATTGCAAGCCCGCAATCAAGGCAAGAGCTTCAGGAGGGAATAGTTTCCTGCGATCGATGCCAGGCGCTTTACCCAGTTATTGAGGGCGTGTTGATTTTGGTCCAGCGCGTTCGGTCGTATTTGTTGCAGAACTATTTCCAACTTAAGCCTCTTCTCCCTGAGCATAAACCATCGCAACATCTGCTGAAGCGCTTTGGGCTTGATCGGATCGGCGACATGGGGATATCAACGAAAGAGTCCGCTTGGCACGGCCCGATCGCCTTGCAGTGGTTTATCGCTGCGCACTACCAGCCATACCATTTGGCATCGAACTCGGCGGGTGATCTTGGGGAGTTGCTCAGCCGCTATGTGAAGAATGATTTCTACAGCCAACTTGAGACCTTGGTGACGACGGTCGCACCGGCAGAAGGTATGGCAGTTGATGTTGGGTGTTCGGTGGGCGGCTTTTCGACACGTCTTGCGAGGCGTGGGTGGCGGACCCTGGGGATTGACCTGTCGTTCCCGGCCATTCTCACCGCGCGACGGCTCGCCCGCGGCTCTCCGAGCCCTCTTGCGGAGTATCGGTTGCACTTGGAAGGCCTTAGGTTTCTCGACGTTCCGCTCGCGCTGCCGCATTGTGAGAATGTCGAGTTCGTTGTGGCGTCGGGTGTTGCGCCGCCAGTCCCGCGGTCGAGTCTAGCCTTGGTTACGTTAGTCAATGTGTTAGACGTGGCGGCTGAACCAAAAGAGTTGCTTGCGCGGGCGGAGCAGTCTCTTGCACGTAATGCGCATCTCCTTGCAGCATCACCACACTATTGGCGCCTAGATCGTAGTTGCGTGGAGTCGTGGCCGATAGATGCCGACGGCGGGGGCTGTCCGTCTGCGTTACGCGACCATTTGGCTGCGCGGTTCGGGGTGGTTGCTGAACAGGATCCCATCCCGTGGGTTTTTCGTTTCAACGCGCGTTATTTCACGATTTGGCTCACGGATGTTCTGGTGGCGCAACGCCAGGATGCGGCGCCCAGATGAGTGCAGAAAGTGTGCGAGGAGCGCCGCCCGGTTTGGGTCGCGGTAAGGCACGATACGTTGCAATTGAGGGCGTTGATGGGTGCGGCAAGACATCAAGTGTGCCATTACTAGCTGCACGGGCGTTTTCGAGGGAGTCCGTAATCACGGTCAAGGAACCATCTCGAGGCCGTATTGGTGCGCTGGTGAAGGAGTTGTGGCAGAGCGACGTATCAGTCGATCCGCGCTCATTAGCTCTACTTTTCGCGGCCGATACTTTGGATAGCCAGACAAGGCCGGGTGGAGTACGCGCCTTGCTCGCAGAACAAAAGAGCGTGTTGAGCGACCGCTGTCTGCTCTCTACCTATGTCTACCTAGCGCATGACTGCGGAATCAGGTGGCTGGACGAGTTGCATCGCGATTGCTTGTTTCCGGACTTGGTATTCTTAATTGACGTCAATCCGCGAACCGCTCTGGATCGCCTCCAATCTCGGGGAGGGATGGGGATCCGTGAGACAGAGGAGGAATTGTGTCGTGTCCGAGATGAATACTTGCGTTTTGCGACAATATTTGCCGAACGTGATTGCCAAATACGAGTGGTTCCATCCGATGGCTTAAGCTTAGCCGAGGTAGTGGCGTGGATGGCTGAGAAGATTTCTAGTGAGGTATCTTCTCAAAATATTGAGGCGATGATTCATCCGTGAAAAGCATGGTGCGACGAGACTGGTCTGCGATCCAAGTGCGAACATCGTCTAGTATCCAGATCCGGCCGCGTCGGAGGTGAAAATGTTCCGCCTTGGACGTTCGCGCGGCTGGAGTTGAGCGGTTGATCATTAATCGACCAGCGGCCTTGCGTCGTGGGGTCGGACAATCGTCGCTAGCGTGCGTGCACGAGTCAACGCGACACGAAGTAAGCGGCGACTGCGCTCGAACGGCGGGCCGTCCTTCAAGTCGAAGAAAGGGGCCTTGAAAGATCCTTCGACGATCACGACGCCGTCGAATTCCTTTCCCTTGGCCTTGTGCATGCTCATGAGAATGCATCCGCGTGGCTCACGCTCGGCGCCAAGAAAACGTTCTACGTCAAGTGTTCGTTGCACAAGATCACTCGCGTTCGCGTAGGTACCAGAATCAAGCCAGCGCTGCGCAAGTCCAGAAGCTAGTGCGTCAGTAGCTCTGAAGAGACGAACCAGGCGGATCTCTCTCGACAGATCGCTGAGGGCAGAGATGGCCTCTATGATTCGGCATGCGATTTTCCAGTCGGCGACGGGATCACCGGTCAAGGAGAATCCTGTCGCGTGCGCGGCATCGAGAGCCGTGGCTGCCTTGAGGCGGGGCTGCTCGCCCTTGGCCACCGTGCGACCCGCTTCCTCAAACCGTCGAGCCTGGCTCGCAGCCGTGTTGCCGCCTGTACCTGCAGCTTTCATTCTGTAGAAGCGACCGATCAAAGAGAGGGTTCTTGCTACGCTCACTGGTGCGGGTGCGGTCGGCCATTCGAGAATCGAACCAACCACGACTCCTGCTGCGGCCGACAGCTCCGCGTCCCACATGACGTCGTGGCTGACAGGGGGCAAGACTGCTTTGGCATAGGTGTGGCGTTCCGAGAGGACAACGGAGATGTCGGCGATCAACGCGTTGCTTCTCGCGAGAACCGCAACGCAGGGGTTCTCGATGCCCTTCTTGCGGAGGGCGCTGAAGGTAGCGATGACGCAGAAGTGGACGGTCGATGGGAAGCCCTTTGGCCAGTATTCGGTGAGGACGACGTCCGACGTGGTCGGTAGGGGGCCTTGGTTGCGGAGAACTGCATCCGCAAAGCGCAAGATTCCCGCGTTCGGGCTTCGGTGGTTTTCGTCGCCGAGATCGAACTCGGTCACGGCAATGGTCTCACGGAGCATGTCCAGTCGCCGTGGGTCGATGTTGTCACGGTAGTCAAAAATCCGCTGCTCGGGATCGGCAAGACAGAAGACGTCGGTGACTTGGGCTAGGGTTCGTACCATCCGCCACTGGTCGTCGTCGGTATCTTGAAATTCGTCGACGATGATCAATGGGAAACGAGTAGCGATGAGCGTCCGCAGCGCCGCACTGCGCTCAAGTAGCTCGGCGGTTCCGGCGGCGAACAGGTCGAAGCAGTAGACACCTAAGTCGGACGCCTGGCGTTTGCGCTCGACATCCCAATCGCCGTCAAAGCTCGCCTCTTGAATGCGTTCGTCGCCTGGATAGAGGAAGCGGATGGGTCGACCGCGGAGCAGGCGTCCGTGGACCTCCAGGATTTCCATGCAGAAGGCATGGTAGGTGCGAACGGTGACGGCTCGGCGTTCGACTGGCCGAAGTATGTCCTTGCAGCGGAGAAGAACCTGGCGAACAGCTGCGCGGGAGAAGCTCAGGAAGAGAACCTCTTGCGCGGGCTCGAGGTTCCCAATCCGCCGCTGCGCTTTCAGAAGGGCGACGGTTGTCTTCCCCGAGCCCGGTCCACCGAGGACGAGGAGGTGACCATCTTGTTCGACGATGGCCTTGCGCTTCTCGCACAGCTCTAGCTTCATCCGGGTGGTGCTTCCGAGCGGTCGACCAGTGCCTCGGCGACGACCTCTGGCACGATATCTTCCGGCGCGGCGACCAATGCCGCGTTGATCGTTTCAAGAATCGCACGGATCGTTGCGGGTAGCTCGTCGGCACTCTGACACTGCTCGATGAGCAGGGCCGCGTAGGCTTGCGCCGCGCCCTTGCGCTCTCGGAGTACCTTCCTCGCGAGTTCAGCGACGTCGGCGTCCGCTGCCGCCGCATCGCAAGGCGGGCTCGACGGGGGATAGTCCGGGCGGTCCTTAACCGAGTCGAGGAACCGCCGGATGACCGTCATCGGTGTTTCCTTGACGAGGAGGTTCTCGATACCCTTCTCGGGTGATTCCCATTCCTTCGTATAGCTCTTCAAGCTGTCCAGTGCCTCGGCCTTCAAAGCCTTCTTGGGCTTGTCATAGAAGGCGAAGGTGAGCTTGCCGAGTGACGCAAAGATCGGGCCGTACCGAGGCACCGCACCATCACCGTCTGCGTCGAAGATGGTGACACCCGCGAGGTCGAAGTGGGTATAGGAGTCGGCACCGAGGCTGCGCTCCATGACTGACGACGCCACGGGGAACAGCGCGGCCTCGGTATCGCCCTCGACCACCAGGACTGCTCGGCTCAAGACTGCTTCGGCGAACTGGCGTCGCTGGGCCAGGAAGGTCTTTCGCTTGACCGTGGCGGCGTGGATGGGCTGGCTGGTCAGAGCGCCGCCATCATCGCGGTTCAGGATGATGATTTGCTCGGGGTCGAATTGCTCGATGACGTAGGGTGAATGAGACGTCACGATGGACTGTCCCATCTCCTTGAGCACGAACCGCGCGACCCGGCGCTGAGTATGTGGGGGAAGGGCGATCTCCGGCTCCTCCATCGCGAAGATGACCGAACGCTCTCCCTTCCGCTTCGCGATCAGCGTCAACAACGCGAACACGAGGAGGTTCAAGGAGCCGGTGCCGAGGCGATCGAAGGGCAACAGGTGTTGTCCCGGTTGCGTCGCGATGAAGAGGCGGACGACTTCACGCAGGTGCTCGCGCGTGAGGTTCGATGCGAAGAAGGCGGTTGATTTGTCGCCTGGAGCGAGCGTGACGAATCGACTCATTCGGGACCGGACTTCGGCCCGGATCTCCTTCAGTCGCTCGCCATCGCCGATCGCCGGCTGAAGACCCTGTAGGGTGTCGAGGGTGTGCTGCCACATTTCTGCCGCACCCAGGTCGTTGAGTTTCAGGATGGCATCGAGCAGGGATCCACGCTGCAAGCTGAGTGCGCGAGAGCCAGTTCTGAGTGCCCGAAGGAAGACGAAGCCACAGAGGCGCTTGTGTGGACGGGTGAACGGGGAGCGGCCGTGGCCGAGCTGGCCTGCGGTTTCCTCGTCGAGTAGGTCGGCTTCCGGCGCTGGATGGTCGAAGAACGTGTCGCCAACAAAATCGTCCTCGTCTTTGTCGTACCTACCGACGAAGACAACCGGCAGCGCCCAGAGGACGCCCGGGTCGTCCGATCGGTCTAGGCCGTCCTCGTCCTCATCGACGAATGCGCCGGAGGCATCATCCCACCGGCGCAGATGGTTCCCGAAGCGGCGCGTGGCCTCCTGAGACAGGTCGAGGAGCACGACGTGGATCCGAACCTCGATGGGTGCTCCCTGATCGTCCAGGTACTTTCCATTGTAGAAGTCGTGCTCATCGACGACGGGACGCCGGAAGAGCCGCTCTGGTCCGAGCACAAGGTCAAGTGCCTCGCACACAGTTGACTTTCCGATATTGTTCCCACCAACGAGCAGGGTGTGTCCGAGAAAATCGACACATCCACCCCGGACTCCGCGGAAGTTGGATATTGTCAGTCTGCGGACGCGCATGGATCCTCACCCTCGGACACGAACGGCGCCGGCGAGATCGTCAGACCTCTGTGACTTCTGCTGGTGCGGGTTCATATGTTGTGGATGAGTCGCAACCGGTTTCGAACGTCGTTACTACGATTCACCAGGTGTGAGGTTTCCACGTGTACTTCGGCTCGATCGAATTTATACCCTGGATGATAGACGAACCAGGCTCGAACATCCTCCACGAAGGTCCGTCCTCGTGGACGGTGTTGTTGGTTGCCTCGCTAGTGCCCGCCCCGGACTACCGCTGCGATCTCTTCGGCGATCTGTCTAATCGTCGCAAGTGATGTTCGAGCTGCGACCTTTCCTGCCAGCGTTGGACTATAGGTCAGAATTTCCTCGGCCGAGAGGCCGTGCCAGATCGGTAGAATCCTCTGCCGACCCGCTACCTCCAGCGCCGCGAGCCCATCAAGTTCAACTTTTGGCCACGGCTTCTTGAAGAATGCGTGTGACAGGACGACGACGCCGAAGCGGCTGTGAGCGAGGCCATGATCGATTCGCCGGCGGAGGCTGTCGCCTATCTTGAGTTCAGCTTCGTCAAGCCACGGCTTGAGCCCGAGCCTCGTAAGCTCTGAGGCAAGCTCGCGCACGATGGACTCTTTGTCCTCGCTGGCGTGGGAGATGAAGACGTCCCACTCGCGCTCTGCGGTGGGTGGGTCCACGTAGAGCAGCTCTGGTCCTGCTCCACTCGGAGAGGTGAGGACCCTCGTGGTCAGGGTGCGGGTGCGTGAGGGCGCTGTGGTGCTGCCCGTCCCTGATCCGATCGAGGACCAGGAGGGTGGGGCGGAGCGATAGGTGGACCGGACGGCGTATCTCGCCTGGACTCGGACCTGTGTGCGGATCGTGATCTTACGCTCGATACGGATTCTCATGGGACGCCTGCTCCTTTCAGATGCGGTCTGTTCTGTGTGATAGTGGACATACGTTCCATTGTCCAGTTGGTGACCACTGGATGTTGTGTGTGCCTGGTCAGACGGACACTAGTGTGTCATCGCTGTGTCGACAAAGTCAACAACTGCATGGTACAGTTAGAGAACTATGAGCGACGACACACGATATCTCACTGTTCGACAGACGGCAGCTCGACTCGCTGTTCACGAGAACACGGTTCGGAACTGGGCGCGCGAGGGGCTTCTGCCATCGGCTCGACTGCCCGGAGCGCGAACCCTGCGATTCGATGAGCGCGACGTTGAACGTCTCGCCAGACATCGCGGCGAGGGTGTGGTGTCGGTTGGCGGCGAGCTGCGGACGGTTGGTCCAGAGCTCATCGATGCCGCACAGCTTGATCAGTGGGCGCGGGATAGTGTGGTTGCTCGCTACGCTCTTCCGGATCTCATCCGACGCCTGCTGGTCGCTACCCGTGGCGTTTCGGGCATATCCGGCCGCACAGGGACCGGGGTGTCGTTCCCCGGCTGGGATTGTCGAGCGTCCGCGCTCAACGCATCGTTTCTTCCAAATGGCCCGCTCCTGTTCGAGTTTGGAGCTGGTGCGCAGCCGAAGGTAAAGGCGGACGAAGTCTACGAGGCACGGAAGCTCGATCCCGTGGCCGAGGACGCAGCGCGCTCCACGTTCATCTTCGTTACCCCGCGTCGATGGCGCGACGGATCGAAGTGGGCTGCACAGCGGCGAGCCGAAGCGGTGTTTTTAGACGTTCGCGTTCTCGATGCAGACGACCTCGAAGGCTGGCTTCAAGCCACGCCAGCCGTTCACTACTGGATATCGGAGGAGCTTGGCCGTCGACCGCACGATGCCCAGACACTAGACCTCTGGTGGTCTGCCTTTCGCTCCCAAACCGAACCACCGCTACCCGAGGCGCTCTTCTTGGCTGGACGTGCCGATGAGCAAAAGAGGCTTGCGGTGGCGGTTCGCTCAGACCCTTCTGTCACGGTAGTGCGCGCGGCGTCGCGAGACGATGCGCTCGCCTTCGTCTTTAGCGCCCTCCAGGCTGAACCAAGCGCGATGGCTGGCAGGCAACTCCTGCTAGTCAGGACCCCTGAGGCATGGAATCGAATCGGGTCCGGGCATGGGCGGATGGTACTGATGCCACTCTTCCTAAACCCTGACTCGGCCGGCGCTGTCGCTAACGGCCACCACGTCATCTTGATTGCCGACCGCACCGTGGCAACGGGCGGCCCTGCGATCGACCTCCCTGCGTTTAATCGCGAGTCGGCGCATGCTGCCCTCCAGGCCGCGGGGATCGAGTTCAAAGAGGCTCATCGTCTCGCTGCGCTTGCTCGACGAAGTCTCCCTGCATTCGTTCGGGACCTCGCACAGAATCCGCAACTGCTTGTTCCGCCCTGGGCCACAGATCCAGGGTCCTCGGCGGTTCTGGCGCCCCTGACTCTCCTGGGGGAATGGTCAGACTCAGTCGAGGACCGAGCGATTGTCGAGCGGGTGACTGGATTCCCGTGGGTTGATGTGGAACGGCATTTGGTTCGCTGGTCAGGGATCGATGACCCTCCATTCGTACGGAGCGGGTCGATTTGGCATGCCGCATCCGCCGCAGAAGCCTTCAGGATCTTGGGCTATCGCATTTCTCTGAGCGACTGGCAGCGCTGGCATGACGCGGTGATCGAAGTCTTGCTTGAGGCAGACCCTACGCTCGAAATCCCGCCCGACAAAAGGCCGATGGCAGCCGTGCTGGGGGCGCGGCGGAAGCATTCGCGTACGCTTCGAAATGGGATCGCCCAAGGGCTCGCCATCGCCGGATCGTGCGATCCCGCGTCTGACCGAGAGGCGACCACGAGTGTCGATCAGGCTCAGCGCGTGGTCGGCGAAGTGCTTGCCCGAGCAAATCGAGATCAGTCGGGCTCCGCGTGGTGCGCACTGGCGGATGTGCTTCCGCTCCTCGCCGAGGCAGCCCCACCGATATTTCTGGAAGCGGTTCATCACGATCTGGATAGGGCAAACCCGTTACTCGCCTCGACGTTCCAAGACCGCAATACCTCCGCTCTCGCAACTTCATCGCCACACACCGGGCTCCTCTGGGCACTTGAGACCCTCTCGTGGTCGCCTGATCACATCATCGAAGCCTGCCGAGCCCTCGCCCGACTTGACCAACTTGATCATCCCCGCGGGAGCTGGGCGAATCGTCCCTTGGAGAGCCTCGCAAGCATTCTTGTTGGATGGATTCGGCATACTTCCGCTCCGCTGGAGCTACGCATCGAGACAGTGGGTGTGATCTGCAGAGAGACGCCCGAGACCGGGTGGCTCCTTCTCATGAAGCTGTGGCCCGAGGCCCAGTCAACGTGTATGCCGCCCAACTCGCCGCGCTTTCAAACAGACTGGAAACCGGATGGCGAGCGGGTCTTGATGCCCGAGTACGCTCGCTTCGTAGCAGCCGTTGTCGAACTCGCGCTCAAGAACGCCGGACAGAGCGGTGAGCGCTGGGCGGATCTCGGCGAGCGAGTGTCAACACTCGCGCCCAACGACCAGAACCAGGTACTCGAGTTTCTGGAGCGAGTCGCGATTCCCGAGACTCTTGAACCGGTGGATCGGATCAAGGTCTGGGAGCGACTCCAAGCATATGTCGCCAGTCATCGACGGTTCGCCGCCGCGGAATGGGCACTTCGGGGACCAGCGCTCGACCGGCTTGAAATCGTGGCGTCTCGCTTCCAGCCAGTCGATGTCATCCGGTTTGCGTACCTCTTCGACTGGCACCCCGATCTTGCGGACGTGCCACCCGAAGATCACGACGCCTACGAGAAGCGGCTGAAGGAATTGCGCGAGGCAGCGGCGCGGGAAGCTGTTCAGGGCGGTGTCGATGCCATCGCCGCCATCGCGCAACGTAGTGCTGTCCCGTCTCACCTCGGGTGGACTGTTGGGGATATCTCTAATGACGCTCTGACGCCGAATCTCGCCGGGTGGCTCGATTCACCCGAATGGAACCTGCGCGAGACAGCATCGGCTTGGGCTAGGCGGAACGTGGAGAAGCGTGGCGTTGCCTGGCTTCGTGCCACGTACTCACTGCCTGAGCTTCAGCCCGAATCACGACGCATAGCGCTCGCGCACTCGGCACCGGCTGCGGCCGAGACATGGGCTCTATTGAAGGAACTGGACGGCAGTCTTCACGACAGGTATTGGCGAGAGACGAATGTCTGGCGGGTTTCTCCCTCGGACGTCGAGTCGGCTGCGCGCGAACTTCTTGCACGCGACCGTGCCTGGGTAACAATCCCTCTCCTCGCCAGGAACATTAGGCAGGTCGGGAGCGAAGTCGCGGGCATCACGCCAGATCTAGTGCGCGACGCACTAGACGCTGCAATCGCCACGCTGCCTCCCAAGGCTCGTGACCAGTCCCTGGGCTACGAGGTGGGCCGCCTGCTCGACTACCTTGAGTCCTTGGGGGCACATTTGCCGCGGCTCGTGGTATACGAGTTCCGCCTGTTTCAGTTGCTCGAACATCACCGACAGCCGAGAGCTCTGCGGCAAGCGCTTAGCGCTTCCCCTGGCTTCTTCGTCGAGCTAGTGAAGCTCGTGTATCGCGCGAAGCATGAGTCTGAGCGCGAACCCAATCCCGGCGAAGCAGCGCTTGCTCGGCACGCCTGGCTGATCCTCCACGAGGGTGGTTTCGTGCCGGGGATGCGGGGGGATGGCTCACTCGACGAACAGAGTCTCGCGGATTGGGTGACGACGGCACGAATGGCACTGAGCGAGATTGATCGTGCCGACATCGGGGATGAGGAGATTGGACGCGCGCTATCATCTAGCCCTGTAGGATCAGACGGAGTGTGGCCGGCCGAACCTGTGCGACGAGTCGTCGAATCTGTTGCGAGTGCTCACCTTGAGACCGGGATCGTCATCGGGGTGATCAACGGTCGGGGCATCACCTCACGCGGCCCCTACGACGGAGGGGCACAAGAATCCGCGCTTGCCACGAAGTACCTGGATTGGAGTCGGCGCACCGCCACCGAATGGCGACGGACGAGCCGATTGCTGCGGCGGATCGCAGATGACTACCAACGAGAAGCGCGCGAGATGGACTCGCGGGCCAAACGATCTGCGGACCGTGACTGAACCGGTTCGATGAGCCGTCATCGTGCGCCCCATCAATTTCGCTCGTCTTTGCAGGTTTGTTCGAACGCGATACCGTAAGGATATGCAATTCGATCAATCGCTCATGGATAATTCTGATCAGGCGAGGACCGCTTCGCCCAGCCAGGAAAAAGCGACCCCCGCTCTGGCGGGTGAGGGATTCGACGAATCAGCCGAGGTCTTGGCCGACCAGCTTGCTAGGCTGCTTCTTGAGTGTGCACAGTATCGTCGCCGTTCTTGAGAGCCTCGATCTGTTTCAGCCGTTCACGAACGGTGGTCATGTATCCCGAGTCGCGTAGAGTTATGAGAAGCGCTGGGCTCGGGAGCCAGCGACCCCTTATCATAACCTGATCACTTCCAATCAACTTCGCTTGTTTGGACGCAACCAGCTCTCTGATGAGCCGGGTAGGGACGGCTTCTACGATCTTTCGATCTTGGACAAGAAACCGTTCCCAGAACAATCCCAGAAAGTGTCGCCGTAGATTCGGCGGCGCTTTTTGGTATGCGCGTCCGACATCTCGGGCGAGCATCAGCACGTCGCGAAGCACCTCAACCTCGGAACCGTGGTCTCGTTCCGTATCCGCGAGCGCGGTTGCGATCTGCTCAAGCTCGGCGTCGATCTTCTGCTTGATGCGCGCGAAGTCTGCGTCGCTGATGACGCCGGAGAAGAGTTTCCCTTCAGCGACGTCGCGGCGTCGCTCCACCGCGAGCCTGCGGTTCATGAGCGCACGCTTCTTCGCGCCGATCCCGTCGAGTTCCTCGTCGTACACGGCTCGGACCTTCTGCTCGACCCGCGTGATGAACTGGTCGCTCAGCTCGATCCCTCTGAACGCGTCCTCGACCTGTCCCTCCAGCTCGTCCACCGTGACGTTCTGTCCGCGGTTGCTGTGCGGCTTGTCGCGTCCCCGCTTGGCCCGGAAGTCGCAGTGGTAGTACGAGACGGACTTCCTGGGGTGGTGCTCGGCCGTGTACCGACCACCGCAGATCTTGCAAAACGCGAACCCGGCCAGAAGAAAGTGATGCCTTCGGCTTCGGGACGCGTGCATGTTGTGCTGGTCGAAGATCTCGAGGATGCGTCGATGCTCATCGAGTCCGATCATGGGCTTGTGGCGCCCAGGTCGGCGCTCGCCATTCCAGACCATGATGCCGGCGTAGAAGGGATTCTTGAGCGTCCCCGTCATGATGGAGTTGGCGAGCTTCTTACCAGTTCTGGACGTGAGGCCATGTCGATACAGCCGGTCCGCGATGTTGTCCACGGAGTAGTTGCCCGTCAGGTACAGCTTGAGGGCTCGACGGACAAGGGTCCACCGAGCCGGATCTGGGATGACCACTCGGTCGTCCTCGCCCTCGACCGCGTTGAGGTACCCCAGGGGTGCCCAGCCCGGCCACCAGCCGGTCTCGAACCGCTCCTGAAGACCCTTCTTCGTCTTGCGTCCGTTGAGGTCGGACTGAAATTGGTTCACGGAGGCGATGATCGTGTCGATCATGTTGCCCTCCGGGCTGTCGTCGAGCATCGGTTGGGCGACGGAAATCAGCCGCACGTTGGCCGTGCGGAGCACCGCCTTGATGGTGAGGTGGTCCTTGGTGTTGCGCGCTAACAGTCTGTTGATCTTCGGGGGTTTATCCGCGGTGTTCCGCCCCGTTTTGG
>CAYVDO010000243.1:8020-12276 GCA_964450125.1 uncultured bacterium | reverse complement strand
CGATCGCGCCGATGCGGATCGTGGGGTCCACCTTCATCATCTCGACGCGGAAGCTCGACAGGCTTGTGGCGTAGAGATTGATGAAGAAGTCACCGCCGCGAAGCTCGTTGCCGATCTCCCAGTAGGGCACGTCGTAGGGCGCGGGATGACCGTTCGCGGCGCGGACCGCGGCCCAATCGGTGCCACCGCGCGGGTTCGAGCCATCGTTGGGCGAGTTCATGTACTCCACCCAATCCGCTGCGTTTCCCGGCCCCAGCGCCCAGTTGACGGTGATCATGCCCACGGCGCCGATCTGCTCGCAGAACTGCCCGAACTCGTCGCTGCCGACGACGATGTTGCGACCGTTGGTGGGATCCACCGGTCGCGCTTCCATCGGTCCGAGACCCTCGCGCCAGTCGTAGTGGTTCGAGAGCAGCCCGCCCGGATAGCGCAGCACCGTCGGCCGCATGTCGCGAACCAGCGGTACGTACGAGAAGAACTTGGCATGCGCGGCGGCCGCGTCTTCGGGCGTGGTGACCTTCGCGGGAAGCCCGTTCGAGGGACCGGTCCAGAGGATCTGGGTGCCCCAGAGATGGCGATTGATGGTGCCCGTCACCTGGGTCGCGTCCACTCGAATGCGCGCGCTCGCCCCAGGCACGCCGCTGCCGCCACCGCCTCCGCAGCCGGCGACGACCCAAGCCAGCGCGCAGGCCGCCATCGCCCGCACCCGCCTGGGCACCACGCACACCGTCTCAGCCCGGAGCATTCACGAACACGGCGTTGCGGCCGCGACGGAGCGCGGCCCTCCATGCCCCTTACACGTGCGAACCGATGGAGGGCGACGCTCCGTCGGCGCCGACGCGCTGGCGCGTGCCGCGGCCGCCAGCGACGATCGCGGGAGCCGACGGGGCGAGTCCGGAAGTCTCGACACAGCGCTCATGAATGGACTGGGTTAGCCAGGCTCGCGGCCGCTCGGGGCCGAAACGATCGCGAATCGTCCGAACCACGACCTTCGCTCGACGCTGCACGGTGGCGGGAGTCCCCGCGCCGCGTGGCTACGTCGCCCGCGAGGCGCCGCGCAACCTAACAGCTACGGCACATCCCGTCGCACGATATCTGCGGTGCCGGCGGGCTCCATCGGGCACGAGCACCGAGCAACCCGATCGCGATCAGCACGCTCCAGGCCGCCGTCGTGGCGCTTGGGTCGCCTGGTCGTGCCACGGCACATCCGCCACCCCCGCCCCCTCCCCCACCGCTCCGTGAATCGGGCTTGGTGACGACGTGGGTGGCGAGCGGTGCTCCCCCGTTCTCGATGTTCTGCACGAAATCGACGCCGGACGTGGTGGAGGCTGCTTCCACGCTCACGGGCGTGACCGCGGCTGCATCCTGGGTGTTGTTGAAGAACTCGGTGGCGAAGGGCTTGCCGTAGGTCGAACGCAGGATGCCCGACACGTTGAGGCCGCTCACGAAACCCGCCTCCTCGCCGCCGTCGATCGCGTGGATGAACACCGAGTAGATCCCGGGCGTGAGGCCGGGGATGAAATAGCTGCCGTCGTGACTGTCTCCGGTGAAGAAGCCGGCGATCGATCCCACCGCGTCGCCGGTGACGCCATTGACGGCCGTGAGGTGCGTGCCGAACCCGGGATCGCCGTCCGGCTCGCTGACGGAGCCGCGGATCGTGCCGAAGTCGCTGGCGAACGCGGCCTCGGGATAGACGTACGAGATGGCAGCGCGGTCGTCGGCGGTGAGCGAGCGCTGACCCGCCGGATCGCCATAGAAGCCGACGTAGGGAAACATCGTCGGCACTTGGCTCGGCGGCACCTCGGGATAGACCAGCGAATGGCCGAGGCCACAGAGGTGGCCGATCTCGTGGATCAGCACGCCCTCCAGGTCCGAGTCCGCGGCGAAGCGCGTGATGTTGGGGACGCTGATCACGATGTCCGCGTCTTCGATGTGACCGTCCTCGATGTCGATCACCGGGAACGCCAGACCGATGACACCGTTGTCAGCTCCGGCGATGCGATCGAAGAAGAAGCCACTATCGTCGAAGATGACGTCGATCCGGCCATCGTTCTGGAACGCATCCAGCCGATCGACGTCGGCGACGGTGGTGTTGTGGTCGCCGTCGGCATCGGGGATGAGCCCGCCATATTCGAAGCGAATCGTGGACGTGGTCACTTGCTGCCAACTGTCGAACGCGCGCTGAACCACCTCCACGGCATCGACGCCAGGCACACCACTGCCGCCGGGATCCACGAAGTAGCGGATGGGAAGCTGCTCGGCATTCCAGTGGCTGTAGATCACCTCGCCGCCGCTTCCCACGTCGGCAAGCTGCGCGAAACTCCACGCCGAGCTGGCGCTGGCCACAACCCAACCCAGGGCGCCCGCCGCGGCCATTCCCGTGCACGTATGCCATCCGCTTCGTTGCATCGTCGCCGTCTCCCGTGCCGCCGAATCGATCGACCCCAACGCCATGCGTCCGGCTCAGCGCAGGTAGCCGCGCACTTCGCCGAGGAAATCCGCGAGCCGCCGCGTGCGTGTCAGCGCCCCGTTTGCCGATGCACCGGTCTCGCCTGCCACCGCGCGCACGCGGGCACCGTCGGCAGCATTGGTCACCTCGAACGAGCCCTGGTCGAACCCGAGCACACCCCGCGTGCCATCGGGACGCGGCGCCGTGAGAAAGAGCACCGCGGCGAGGCCTCGCTCGAGGCGTGGCACGCCGGCAACCAGCACCGCCTCGCGCCCCGCGGTCCCGCCTGGAAGCGCCACGCTCACCTCGCCGCCGACGCCTGCACCTTTCACGACTTCGTCGACCGCGAAGCGCCCCACGGTCCCGATGCGATGGGTGAACGCGTCGACGCCGGACTTGACGTCGACGCAACGACCCACCACCACCACGTCCGCACGTTGGCTCAGCGTCGCGAGACTCATCGGCGCCACGCTCGTGGCTCGCACCGCAGGGACCAGCGCAACCGATCCCGCAGCCGCGAGCCCGCAGGCGAATCGGCTCGCGAGCTGCAACCCGCTCCCGAAGGGTGTTCGCTTCTTGGCGCTCATCGGCAATCTCCTCGATGGATTCGTCGCGACGGCGCAGAATAAGGGCCGCGAAAAAAGCACGTCAACGCGCGCTGCATCATGTGTCCCGAATCCGTGGCGCGCCACGCGCGTTGACGGCGGGCGCCGCCATTCCTAGATTGGCCACGCGCTGAACGCATCCGTCCTCGGTCCCCGCTTGGCCACCGGCGTCGCACTCGTTCTCATCACCGCTCCTGCGGGCGAGCCCGCGGCGCAGCTCGCGCGGCAACTCGTCGAAGACGGCGTCGCAGCGTGTGTGAACCTCGTCCCGTCGATCCGCTCCATCTACCGGTGGCAGGGCAAGATCGAGGACGACACCGAATCGTTGTTGATCGTGAAGACTCGCCGGGAGTGCGTCGAGGCGCTGCGCGCTCGCGTGATCGCCCTGCACCCGTACAGCGTTCCCGAGGTCATCGCCTTCGACGTCGCCGAAGGTCACGCGCCCTACCTCGCGTGGGTGCTGGAGCAGGTGTCCGCGCCCGCGACGCCGCCACGCGCGTCCACCAAATGAGCGTCTCCTCCTCGCGCCACAGCGGCGAGCCGCGAGCGAAGCGAGTGCCTTGGGGGTGGGACCCGCCGCGGCTCGGCCGCGACGGGCGGGGGGCTGGAACAGCCCGAGAGCGACCAATCGAATCGGCGGGGTCGTCGAGGGACCGACGACCCTCCAGCCAATCGGCGCACCGGTCTCCACGCTCGCCCTCCACCTCGCCGCGAGCCAGCGGCGAGCCACGAGCGAAGCGAGTGCCTTGGGGGTGGGACCCGCCGCGGCTCGGCCGCGACGGGCGGGGGGCTGGAACAGCCCCCCGAGAAGCACGAGGCCACCCATCGCCCATCTGAGCGGGAACCTCACCGGGCTCAAGCCCAATCAGATCCGTCGCCTCGAGCGTCTCGATCGCCGGCGCGTGCCTGCGGCCCGCGTGGTGACACCCGAGCTCGCCCACGGCCTCGCCGAGCTCAGCACCGAGACCGGGCGCCAGATCGGCGCCCTCGTCGATCGCACCGGCGCGGTGCGCCACGTGATCGTCGGCACGGCGCATTCGACACCCATTCCCGACTTCGGTCGCGTGCGCGCCGGTCGCAGCCGCTTCCGTGGCTTGCGCTTGATCCACACCCGGCTCGACGAGCCGGGGCTCTCGCGCGAGGACCTCACGGACCTGGCGCTGCTTCGCCTCGACGTGGTGGCCACCGTCACGCTGGCCGCC
>CAYVDO010000243.1:0-8010 GCA_964450125.1 uncultured bacterium | reverse complement strand
GACCGGAGCGGACCTCATGTCGATGTGGCACCTGACGCTGGCCGCGGACGGCCGCGCCGGTCCGATTTCGGTGGCGCACCTCGTGCCGCCGAGCGACGGGCAAGAGCCGTGGCGAATCCTGCCGCCACGCCTCGTTCACGAGCTCGACCTGCCTTTCGACGAGACCATTCGTGCCCTCGAGGAAGAGTTCGATCGCAAGCTCGGCGCGATCGGCGTCGAGCAAGCTGCGGAGCGCTCGATCCTGGTGTCCGTGACGCGTCAGGGCGGCGACGAAGCGCGCCACTCGTTGGACGAGCTGGAGCGCATCGCCGCGTCCGCAGGCCTGGTGGTCGTCGAACGCATCTTGCAGCGACGCGACAAGCTCGACGCACACACCTTCATGGGTCGCGGCCGCGCCGAGGACGTGGCCATCCGTGCTCTCGGCAATGGTGCCACGGTGCTGGTCTTCGATCAGGACCTATCCCCGTCGCAATCCAAAGCGCTCTCCGACCTGACCCAGCTCAAGATCCTCGATCGCACCGGGCTCATCCTGGACCTCTTCGCGCAACGCGCTCGTTCGCGCGATGGACGCCTGCAAGTCGAGCTAGCCCAGCTTCGATACCGAATGCCCCACCTCAAGGCGCGCGACGACAGCCTCTCGCGCCTGAGCGGCGGCATCGGCGGACGCGGCCCCGGCGAGACCCGTCTCGAAGAGGATCGCCGCAAGGCGCACGACCGCATCGCACGCCTCGAGCGTGAGATCGAGACCTTGGCGGCCCAGCGCGCAGGCCGGCGGGCGCGGCGCGAACGCACCGGCATCCCGGTGATCGGCCTCGTCGGCTACACCAACGCCGGCAAGTCGTCGCTCCTCAACACGCTCACGCGCAGTCGCGTCTTCACCGAGGACCGGCTCTTCGCGACCCTCGATCCCACGTCGCGGAAGCTGCGCCTGCCCTCGGGGCGCGTCGCCGTGCTCACCGACACCGTGGGCTTCATCCGCGACTTGCCCGACGATCTGGTCACCGCGTTTCGCGCCACCCTCGAAGAGCTGAGCGAGGCCGAGCTGCTCTTGCACGTCGTGGACGCATCGAGCCCGCGAGCCGAGAGTCAGATCGCGATCGTGGAGGGCACGCTGCGCGAGCTCGGCCTCGGCGAGATGCCCGTGATCTTGGCGCTGAACAAGGCCGATGCCGCCGATCGCGACTCGCTGGCCGCCTTGCAGCGTGCCACCTCGGGTGTCATTCTCTCGGCGTATTCGGGTGAGGGGCTCGACACCTTGCTGACACGCATCGATCGAGTGCTTCCGCCGCGTCCCTGGGAAGCGCACGTCGCCGTGGCGCCCCGCGACGACGAAACGCCATCACCGGACGAATCGATCGCCGAGGCGGACGCCGACGCGTTCTCCGACGACGTGATCGAACACGGTTGATTCCGCGCCACCATGACGGACGTCCCCGCGCCGGCCGAATCCCTGGATGCGGGCGCACGGCTCGCGCCGGAGCCGGCTCAGGACGAGCGTGCGCCGAGCGCGCTGCGGACGCGGCTCGAGCTCGGCATGCTGATCGCGTACGTGGTACTGCTGGGCCTGGGTGTGATCGCCGAGGCGTTCCACATCCAGTGGATCCTCGACTGGCCGATCTACTGAGATCCGCCTGAACCCGGCTCGACGCGGCGCGAGGGGGTGGCGTGCCGCACGGAGGAACGACCCGATGCTCATCGCCCGCCGAATCTCGCACGCGCCGCTCGCCGCACTCGCGATCTGCGCGGGCTTCGCGCTCCCCTTCGCGAACGAGCGTGCGCTCGCCGGTGACGACACCCAGGCCGCCGCAGCGAGTCACGCCGACACGTTCGGCATCGAGGTGGCGGACCGCGATGATGCCGTGGTGCAGATGCTCAAGCTCGCCGCGGGCCTGCGGGTGATGAAAGTGCATCCCGGAAGCGTCGGCTCCCAGGTCACCTTTCCCGGCACACGGCGCACGCTCGGCCGTGGCGACTTCATTCTCGCGATTCGGGTAAAGGGCGTCGACGCCGACGGGCAGCAAAATACGAACGCGATCCGCGTCGCCTCGGACTTCACCACGGCTTGCGCGCGAGCGCGGCGCGTCGTGTGGGAGCAGCCCAGCCACAAAGGCACGCTGCTCTTCGACGTGTACACGCAGGCTGGCTACAACATGGAGGATTGGAAGACGCTCACGTTCGAGGCGCCGCTCGATCTGAGCGGCCAGCCCGAGCCTCCACCCCTGAAAGCGCCCGTAAGCGCAGCCCAGGGCGGCGCCGGCAGCTGAGCGCCGGCGGTTGCGAGCAGCGTCGTGCGGCGCACGGCGCCCACCGTCGCCACGCCGGCCCCTCTCCTTTCCACACGCACTCACCTCTTCCGCACGATCCCGGAGGAACCGATGTCCCAGCTCGCCATCCTCGGCGGCAGGCCCGTCCGAAGCGAACCGTTCCCGGCTTGGCCCGTCCACGACGAACGCGAAGCCAAGGCGATCCAGGCGGTGCTGGCGTCGCGGAACTGGGGCGGGTATCCGTCGCCGAACGTCCATGCCAAGGCCTTCGCCGAGGCGTTCGCCGCTGCGCACACGGCGCGCTTTTGCGTTCCCGCGGCGAACGGCACGGTCACCCTCGAGATCGCGCTGCGCGCTGCGGGAGTCACCGCTGGCGACGAGGTGATCGTCACGCCGTACACGTGGATCGCCACCGGCGCAGCCCCGGTTTACTTGAATGCGGTGCCGGTCTTCGCGGACATCGACCCCGAGACCTACTGTCTCGATCCCAAGGCGGTCGAGGCCGCCATCACGCCGCGCACCAAGGCGATCATGCCGGTACACCTCGGTTGCCGCATGGCCGACATGGACGCGCTCATGGCGATCGCTGCGAAGCACGGGCTCACGGTGATCGAGGACTGTGCCCACATGCACGGCGCGCGCTGGAACGGCCGCGGCGCCGGTTCACTCGGGCACCTCGGGAGCTTCAGCTTCCAGAGCTCGAAGCTCATGACCGCCGGCGAGGGGGGCGCGATTTTGACCAGCGATCCGATGCTCGCTGAGCGCTGCCACTCGCTGGTGAACTGCGGCCGCAAGATGGAGGGATACGATTCCTTCGACGGCTGGATGCTGGGCTGGAACTACCGCATCAGCGAATGGCAGGCGGCGGTGCTCGCGTGCCAGACCGAGCGGCTCGAGGAGCAGACGATCCTGCGCGAGCAAAACGCCGAGTACCTCTACCAGGCGCTCGCCGACGTCCCGGGCATCCGACCGCTGCGGCGGGATCCGCGCATCACGCGCACGGGGAATTATCAGGTCATCCTGCGCTACGACCCGGCCGGGTTCGGCGGATTGAAGCGTGATCGCTTCGCCGACGCGCTCACCGCCGAGGGGATCGAGGTCGATCCGTATTTCTACATCCCGCTCTACCAGAGCCCGCTCTTCACGGTGACCGCCAAGGACTACCCGATGATCCGCGAGCGATACGGCGACGCCATCACCAACGACTCGGTGAGCTGCCCGGTGGCCGAGAAGGCCGCCTACCACGAGGCGCTGTGGATCCACCACCCGCTCTTCATGGGCACCCATCGCGACATGGATCAAATCGCGGAAGCGATCCGCAAGATCCAGCGGAACGCGAGCGAGCTCGGCTGAATCGCGGCCCGTCCGCCCAGTTCAGACCGGTTCGATCGACCAGCTCGCTGCGAGGCGCACGCGCCCCAGGATCTCGGTGCCGCCGGGATCGATCACGCGCAAGCGATAGCGCTGATCGTGGTAGTCGAAGAGCCGCTCGCCCGAGCGGCTCATCGCCGACACGCTCACCGGGTAGACGCCCGGCGTGAACGGCAGCGCCGCGATCACGAGCTTCACCACGCCGGCACCGCGGATCGTTCCGAGCGTGGCGCCGCTGGCGCTGGTGTTGGGGGCGGCGAGGAGCAATCCGCCGGGCTCGTGAATGCCGACGCCGAACATGGGTGCTTCCAGCGCCTCGCTCGCCTCGAAGGCGAGCTCGATCACGAGCGGTGCGCCGCTCGCGACGCTGTCGACCGCTCGGCCATCGCAATCGAGAAAGCGCACGCCCGTGATCCGAAGCGGTCCGCTCGGCGCCGCGCCAGCGCCGTCCGTGACCGCGGCGAGCACGCGCTCCTCGGCCTCGCCCAGCCACGCACCTTCTCCCGGGACGCCGTCCAGCGCGGCGCGAGCCGCATGCTCGCGGAGACGCTCGACCATCCAGCGCGGATGAACGCGGCGGAAGAGCTCGGCCGGCGCATGGGCGAGGCGCGCGAGCCAGTGTTCGAAGACCTCTCGTCGCGCTCGTTCCGCGCCTGGCCGCAGATCGCGGAACAGATCGTGCGCGACGCCCTCGAGCTGGGTGATGGCGCAAGCGGCGAAGCCGTCACTGCGGATCGAGCCACGCTCGAGGATCTCGGCGGCAACGACGTCGATCATGGTCGACACCGCGACGCCATCGCCTGCGTCCACGGCGCGAGAAAGCCCCGCGAGCGCTTCCAGGTATTCGAGGACCGCGCGGTCCCGGGCGGGTCCCGCCTCGTGGACCTCGGCCTCGCGTTCCAGCGCCTGGGCGAGCATGCGTCGCGCACGCGCCTCCGCCGGGCGCTCGCCGGCCAGTGAGGCGCGCTCGATCTCCCGATACGCGAGCTCCTTCCAGCGCACCAGCACTTCCTCGGTGCGGTGTGGGTCCGTGTAGAAGCGTGATGCCTCGCTCAGCACGCGCCCGAGGGAGTCCAAGTCCTCGGCGGAGAACTGCTCGCGCAAGCTCAGATCCCGCCCCAGCGCGGCACGGCCTTCGAGCAACGTGAGAACGCGCTGGAACCGGTCGTCGAGATCGGCGCGCAGCTCGTGAAGCGCCTCTTCCAGCTCCGACTTGCTCATGCGCTCGCGGCCCTGCCGAAAGCGGCTGGGCAGCCAGCTACCTGCCGAGGAGCGCTCGTCGAGATCGGAGAGGCGGCGGTCGATCGCGGTGAGCTCGGCGACGCGCTCGCGGGGATCCCCCAGGATGAGATCGCGCTCGGCGTTCCACACGCGATCGAGGAAGGCGGCGATGACCGCGGGCGCTTCGCCGCTCGCCACCACCCGGCCGCGCTCGAGGCAGAGCGCTTCGTCGCAGAATCCGCGCACCGTCTCCAGCGAATGGCTCACCAGCACGATGGTCTTGCCGCGCCGCTTGAGCTCGTCGATGCGGCGGAAGCTTCGGTGCTGGAATTCCTCGTCGCCGACGGCCAGCACCTCGTCGAGAAGCAACACGTCGGGATCGCGCAAGAGCGCCGTCGCGAACGCGAGCCGCATCCGCATGCCGCTCGAGTACGAAGCGAACGGCCGCTCGAGCTCGCTCGAGAGCCCCGCGAATCGCGCCACCTCGGGCAAGCGCTCGGTCACCTCGCGCCGCTTGAGCCCCAGGAAGGTCCCGAAGAGCAGCACGTTCTCGCGCCCGGTCAGCGCCTCGTCGAAGCCGCCGCCGATCTCGATGAGGCCGAGCGCGGTGCCGCGCAGGCTCACCGTGCCCGCGCTCGGCGCGAGGGTACCCGCGAGCAGCTTGAGCAAGGTGGTCTTACCCGAGCCGTTCCGCCCGATCACACCCAGCGTGCGGCCGGGTGCGAGCGAAAAGCTCACGGCATCCAGGGCCACGACCGCGCCGAGCCGCCGACCGGGCTCGCCGGGACGCGGATCGTAGCGCTTGACGAGATCTCGGACCTCGACCGCCGCAACGCTCGCGCTCACGCACGCTCCGTGATCAGCGCCGCCGAGCGCCGCGCGAGCCATCGTCCCACGGCCAGGATTGCGAGCGACATCGCGATCGTGAGCCCCACGTGGCCGGCCTCGGGCACGACTCGATGCAGGATGGCGCCGCGCACTTCCTCGATCAGCCGCGCCATCGGGTTGAGCTCGACGAACCCGCGCAGCGACTCGGGGACGATGCGGATCTCGTAGACGACCGGCGTCACCCAGAAGCCCACGGCGAGCACCAGCTTCCAGGCGTGGTCGGCATCACCGACGCGCGCACGTAGCACCACCAGCAAGAGCCCCACGCCGAAGGCGAGCGCCACCAGCATCGCGAGCGGCACGAGCGCCGTGAGCGCCGTGGCGTCGGCACGCGGGCCCAACCAGTGCTGACAGACGAGAAAGGTCGCCAGCCCGAGCACCAGCTCGACGAGCTGCACGCTCACCGTTGCGGCCATCAGCACCCACGTCGCATCCGGTCCCGACTGAAGCAGCGCCCGCCGCGCCGGAATCGAGCCGATGCCCTCGGACGTCGCACCGGCGAAGAAATTCCACAGCACGATCCCGAGCACCAACGAGAGCACCGACAGCCCCTGGCTCGCTCCCACCAGCCAGTGCAGCGCCATCACCAAGGTGGCGACCAGCACCACCGGCGAAACGAGCCACAGCCGGCCGAGCACGCTGCGACCGTAGCGGCCTTGAAGCGCCGCCACGAACGCCGCCCGGAATCGATCCATGCCTGCCCGCTCGGCTCCCGCAGCGCAAGTGGTGCGAGCGCCTCACGCGGCGCCGAGCCAGACCCCACCGAGAAGGAGATGGCGCTCCTCCTCGCCACGCAACGCCAGCTTGCGATCGGGATGGATCTCCAGGTTGAGCCCGCGCACCGGCTGGCCGCCGTAAGCACGGTTGCCCGAATCCTGGAGCAGCCCGAACGGGATCGACAGCAGCGCCCAATCGGCGCCGGCGAAGACGTTGTCGTGCCACGCGAAGAACTCGCCGGCATCGGTCTGCACCACCACACGAATGGCGGTGGGCGCCTTGGCACCGCGCGCCAGCACGTGCACGCGACGCTGGCCCTTCCAGTCGGCGCCGCCGAGCGGCAGATGCACGATGACCCAGCCGCCCGACTGGATCGCATACTTGAGGCTGGTCGAGCTCGTGGCGGGACCGAATCCTTCCCCCGCGCCGAGCTCCACCAGCCGCGACCGCTCGTTGGTGAAGACCTGCGCCTGCGTGCTGGGAAACGCGGTCACGATCCGCGCCCCCTCGGGCAGCTTCGCGTCCGCGCCTTTCTTGACCTCGATCACGTCCTCGGCAGGCGCGACGATCACCTTGTACAGGAAGAAGACGATCGCCCCGAGCAACACCACTGCGATCAGATACGACACGGTTCGAATCCTCGCTGCGCTACTCGAATGCGCTGAAATCCGAAGGGCGGCCGGTGGTGCCGCCGCACGCACCACGCATCGCAGAGGGGGGACGCGATGGCCACCGGTCACGCGTGCTGCGCGTCCGACGAGCCGGCGGCGCGGGCGGGCGCAACATGTATTGGACCGTCGCGCGAGGTGTCAAGAACGCGGCATCTGCGCAGCAGCGTGGGGACGACGGGCGCGCCACGCCGCCCAGCTCTGGGGCAGGCGGCGCACCCACGAGCACACGGCGCGCCCGCCGAGCGCGGTGAAGAAGAGCCACGGATAGAGACCGAGCGTGAAGACCTTGGGTGAGAACGTGACGAGCCCCACGAGCCACTCGGCGGCCCAGCCCAACGCGAGCACACGCCGGGGCACCGACGGGCGCGCCGCGAGCCAGAAGAGCGCGAGCGGGAGCAGCGTGAGCAGGTGATCGAGCTCGCGCACCCGGAACGCCATGAGCCCGAGCAGGATCGTGACCATGAGCACCAGGGCAATCTCGACGGCGTACCGCACCAGCCACGGCTGATCGAGAAGCGCGGCTGCGCGAATGGTTGCGCTCGGATGTGTACGCGCCGGCGCTACCCGAGAGAACGCGACCACCGACACCAGGAACGCCACCATCCCCACGCCGAAGAGGAGCTCGGGACCTCCGCCGTCGCCGTGAATGGCCTGGAAATGGAGCGCGACGCCGGCGCCGAACGCGATCCACCGCGCCACCGGCCAGCGCCCGAGCCAGTGAGCACTGGTCCGCCACCAGAAGAGAAACCCACCCACGAACACCGCCCAGCCGAAGAGCGGTACCGGCGGAATCGTGACCCACGCTTGCCCGCCGTCGTCGGGGGCCGGCACCACCCACGGCACGCCGTCCACCGTCCATCGCCACCACCCCAGTGCCG
>CAYVDO010000242.1:0-12338 GCA_964450125.1 uncultured bacterium | reverse complement strand
ATGCTGATCGGGCACTACCGCATGCTGGCGGGATTCCTGAACAGCGCCGGTCTCGCACTCGAAGCGCCCATCGAGGAGCGGCTCGCGGCGTTCCACCAGCGCTTGGTCGAGCGCCACGCATGACGCGAGCGAGCGTCGTGCGAGCCCTCCTTGCCGTCGTCGAGCTCACCGGCTGCCGCTGCTTGCTCGCGGCGGGCTGAGCACGCGCTGCGTGCCGAGCTCATCGAGCTCGGGCCACGCTCATCCCAGTGCCGGCGCAGGGCGCCCCGAGCTCGGCCGGCGCGGGGACCACGGCAACTCCACTCGCGAAGAAGGATTCGACGAAGCATCCGTATTGGTGCTTGACCGCATCGAGCTGCACGTAGATGTGGTGCGGATCGTCGAGACCATCGCCGGCGTACTGAACCACCACGCCCGTCACCGGCTCGCCGCTCGCCGACACGCGATTCGAGCGCACCGGGTAAGGCGCGATGCCATCGAGGCCGTCGAGCGACAGCGCTTGCTGCGTACCGGGCCAGAGGATCTCGCCCCCCTGCTGGTTGCCGTGCGCCAGGGCCATCGCGTCGAAGATCGGCTCTGGGAAATTGGAGTCGTGTTGGCCGATGGGCTGGTAGACGGCGCGCGGGCCGAACCCGGCCAACGGTCGGCGCGCGAGTCGTGGCGCGTAGACCTCCGGCGCGGCCGCCTCCCAAGCGAGATCGAGCAACGCCATGCTGGGGTGGAGCGTGGTGATCGGCTGACCGGCGCCGAGCACGGGCGCCAGCAGTCGCGCCGTCTCGACTCCCGGAACCAGATCGAGCGCCAACGCCAGGCTGCTCCAGAGCCCGCCTGACCCGGTGAGCGCCACGGCGCCCACGCGTGCGTCGGTGGCGCTCACGAAGTTGCCGTACTGTGCCCCCATCGACTGACCGAGCACGGACATGGGCTCGGTCCGCAACCGGAACACCGCAGCACCCGCTGGAAGCCGGGGACCTGAGCAGCTCGCCAGCAACGCGGGATCGATGGTGAGGTGATGGACGGCATCGATGAGCAAGCGCTGCTCGATCGCGCCCTGGCGAAACGTGTCGCGGTAGGCTGCGAGGTTGATCGGATTCAAATAGGCGCGCGGCGCCGCGCCCGGGAGCCGCTCGGGATTGAGCGGCAACGCGCTCGCGAGTGTCGCGATGCCGTGCGCCGCGAGCACGTGCGCAGGGCCTTCGCCTGGGCGAGGCTCGCCACCGGGCTCCGTGACCGGTCCACGGTCCACGACTTGGCTCGCGAGCCCACCCGAGCCGTGAAAATACAGAAGCAGGGGATAGCCCTCGGGCGGCATCGTCTGGCGCGGGATCGTCACCACGACGGGGACGGTCTCGCGTCGTTGCTCGCGCGGCAGCCCGTCGGCGCCGAGCTCGAAGAGCCCGCCCGTCGCGAACGGCGGCGTACCGGTCTGGAATTGGGGCACGGTCGCGGTCCCGACCAGCTCGCAGAAGCGCTCGTGAGCAGCGCCATCGTCGGGATCGAGGTGGAGGTCGTCGATGGTGACGCGATACCAGCCCAGAAGCGCCGATGAGAGCTCGGCGAGCTCCGCGACGACGTCGCCGGTGGTGAAGACGGACGCTGCGGCCACGTCGCCGCGCGCGACGCCGAGCGCGTCGAGCGTCTCCCAGAGCGGGCGATAGAGCTCGTGCGCTGCGGCGCCGCGTGCGTCACGCGGCGTGTGCCCGACGCCGAGCTCGGCGAAGGACTTGGATACGGCCAGAGGCATACCCTCCTCGTCACCCCACTCCCGCTTCACCACGAACGCGTACGTGCGGTCCGGGTGCAGCACGATTCCAGGTGCCGCGCGCACCGCGAGCAAGAACGGCGGCGCGTACGCGTCCGGCTCGAGCGCCGTGGCGAGTGTCGCGAAGAGCCGCCCTCGTTCCGGCGAGCGCGGATCGACGTCGGCGAGCAGAATCGGCGCACTCGGCACGGCGGGAATCCGCTCGTCCACGGCGTGGGAAGCCGGGCGCGCGGAGAAACGGAAATAGCCGGTCGGTGTCACCGGGAAACGCGAGCGATCTCCGGCGATCGCTGCGAGCGGCGCCAGCAGCGGGTTGCGCTCGGGTCTCGGGAAGGCGCGAAGGTCCGGCCGCCCCGCAACGTCGAGCCGGAGATCGAGCGGGAACGGCAGATCGTAAAACGAGGCCGCGCTGCCGAGATCGGCCTCGAGGTCGAAAATCACTCCGGTGCCGGTAGCCGAGTCACCACGCGAACCCGTGTCATCGCCGCAGCCGACCGCGAGGGCGATCGCCAGCGCCACGGCGAGGCATCCCGCGCCCCGAGAAATGCGCGTCTCTCGTGGGTCGCTACCCCCGAGTCGACTCGCTACGCTCGAACGTCGAAGGCGCCGTGGCAAGCCTCCAGCGGGTGCTCTCTTCAGCGGCGCCCCAGCTCCGGTCATGACTCCGATCGCTGGCGAAAGAGCTGGTTCACGTACTCCACCAGGATCTGCTCGGTCCGCTCCGGCGGCAGCGAGTTGAGCAAGGCGTTGATGCCCGCCATGCGTTCGGGCAGCCCCGAACCATCGGCGCCTGCCAGGCGCAAGAGCCCGGCGAGCTGCTCGGGCGCGATCGGCCCGGAACCGAGTGCAGCGAGCGCGTCGCGTAGCGAATCGTCGCCAGCCGCTGCGCTCAGCGCGCGTGCCGCCAGCGTCGCCTCGCTGAGATCGGCCAGGAACGCGTCGGCCCAGCGCGCGTTGGACGGCTGGATCGAGAGATGGACGTTTTCCTTGGAACCGTGAAACCCGAGCTGCGGCTGGATGTACCACCCGCGACGCTTCATCTCGTCGATGACGTGGAAGACGTTCAGCTCGTCGGACGTGAACGCCACCAAGTTCATGTCGGGGTTCCCCAGGATCCGCAGCCCTGGGATGGCCTCGATTCCCGCCCTCACCCGCTGCGTGGCGTCCCGCATCCGCCGCGCGAGCTCGAGGTAGCCCTCGTCACCGATGAAGTGCAAGGCGGCCCACGCCGCCGCCAGCGGACCGGCCGATTTGGTGCTCTGCACCGTCGGATTCACCACCGTGTATCCAGTCCACTGCGCGCACACGTAGATCTGGTGACGTCGTAGCTCGGGGGTGCGATAGAGGATCGTGGAGGCTCCCTTTGCGGCAAACGCGTACTTGTGGAGGTCCATGGAAATCGAGGTGACCCCGGGTACGCGGAAATCGAAGTCCGGGATGACTGCGCCCAGGCGGCGGAAGTACGGCAACAGGAACCCGCCCATACAGCCGTCGACGTGCAGCCAGAGACCGTGCTCGAGCGCCAGCTCGCCCAGCGCAGGGATCGGATCGACGACTCCGTGTGCATAGGAAACCGCCGAGCCCACGACGAGGATCGTGTCCTTCGTGATCGCGCGGCGCACTTCGTCGACGTCGGCGCGGAAGGTCCGCGGATCGACCGGGACCAGCACCGGCTCGACGCCCAGGTAGTGCCCCGCCTTGTGGAACGCCGCGTGTGCGGTGACCGGCAGCACCATCTCCGGCTCGCGAATCTCGGGGCGCTTCTCGCGGTGGTAGTCGCGGGCGGTCTTGACCGCCAGGAGGATGCTCTCGGTGCCACCGCTGGTGAAGCTACCGACCACGCTCTCGTCACCGCCGAGGTGCGCTGCGGCGATCGCCACCACTTCGTTCTCGAGGCGCAGCACGCTGGGAAAGGCCGAGAAATCGAGGGCGTTGTCGGAGAGAAAGCTCAGGTAGGCGCGCTCGATGACCTCGGAGGCTTCCGGCCCCGGATCGTAGACGTACGCCCAACAACGTCCGTCGCGCCAGCTCATGTCGCCGGCCCGAAAAGACTCGAGAGCCGAGAGCACGGCGTCTTTCGACATTCCCCGCTTGGGCATGGCCACGGTCGTCCTCCTCGCGCCGCGGCGTTCATCTCGGCCCAGGCCGCGTGCGGCGGGAGCTTATCGGAACACCGCGAGAGCCGCCGCGGCGCTCGGCATCCTGCGCGCCGAGCACTTCGATCGCGCACGCTCGATCGAGATCGTGATGCTGATCGGGCACTACCGCATGCTGGCGGGATTCCTGACCAGCGCCGGGCTCGCGCTCGAACCGCCCATCGAGGAATGGCTCGCGGCGTTCCACCGGCGCGTCGTCGAGCGCCACGCATGACGCGAGCGAGCGGCGTGGTCACGAGCTGCTGCGAGCTCGGCCGTGACCTCGCGGTGTTCTGCTAGCCCCGAAATGAGCGCATCAAGAATCGAGTCTTGTTTGCACGTGTGGAGAGTGGCACGCGCCAGCGGCGCGTCGGCGAGCGAGCGCGAGCCGGCTCGGGGGCGGGGCCCCGCGAAACTCGCGCCTTTCGCGGGGCGGGGGTGGGGAACAGACCCCCGAGGCAACATCAGCGAGCCCTGAAACAAGCGCTTCGCGCTTGCTTCAGGGCTCGCGTGCGGGGCTCACCTCACTGTCGCGACAGCGTGAGCGATGCAGACGCGACACCCGCGATGTCGACGGTGCCCCTGATGGTGTCGTCGCCCGCGAACGTCCCGTCGAACGTGCCCTCGTACTGGTCGATCTGTGCCGTGAGGTGCACGTCGGGATGATCGTGGCTGCCGCTCACCGCACCGCTGAACTCGCCGAGATTGCCGAGGTCGAACGTCGCGTCCCCGGAGAGACGCCCGTCCGACGCTTCGTTCACGTCGAGCCGCACCGACGCGTTGACCGTCAGGATCTTCGCCGATCCTGTCCACGTACCCGTCATGCTCGGCACGGTCGGCACAGGCGTGGCGCTCGCGGTGATCACGACGGTGTCGGGAACGCTGGTGGAGACGCCGTCGCTCACGACGAGCTGCACCACGTAGTCGCCGTCCAGGTCGGCGACGATCTGCGGCGTCACGGCCGCTGCGTCGCTGATCGCAGCGGCACTTCCGGTGGGCTTCGACGCAAGTGACCACTGAAAGGTGAGTGGATCGCCCTCAGGGTCGGTGCTGGCGCTGCCGTTGAGCGTGACGGTCGCACCGGTCTCGACCGACTGATCCGCCCCCGCGCTCGCGACCGGAACGCCGTTCGCCGCCACGGCCGTCACCACCATCTCGTCCGGCGTGCTCAGGTCGGTGCCGTCGCCGATCAGCAGCTCGATCGTGTAGGTCCCCGCGACGTCCGCGACGAAGAGCGTGGTCGCGCTGTGGGGGTCTTGAATCCCCGCGATGCTTCCTGCGGGGCGCGCGGTGATGGACCACACGTAGGTGATCGGGTCGCCGTCCGCATCGCTGCTCGCTCCGGCGTCGAGATTCACCACCGAGCCCACGGCGACGCTCTGATCCGGCCCGGCGTTGGCGCTCGGCGCATGGTTCGAGTCGGTGGCCGTGATCACCACGTCGTCCGCGTCGCTCGACAGCTCTCCATCGCTCACCACCAGCTCGAGCTCGTACGTACCGGCTTGGTCGGCGGTGAACGTCGGCCGAGGTGCCGTCGCATTCGACAGCACCGCCGCGCTCTGCGGCGGCGTCGAAACGAGCGTCCACAGGTACGTGATGCTTTGCCCATCGGGATCGGAGCTCTCGCTTCCGTCCAGCGTCACGGTTGCACCCGTTGGAACCGATTGGTCGCGGCCGGCGTCGGCGACCGGCGCCTGCCCATCGGGCAGCGGTGACGAGGAGGACGACGAGCCGCACCCAGCGGCGAACGACAGAACCGAGCCGAGAACCACAGCCAGACCGAGCTTTTTCATGGTGTTCCTCCAGACCGAAAGACCGATGCCCACACGCTGCCACGAAACGTCGAACGACGCACCTGACGGCGGCACCGCCGCGAGCGCCTGCACGCGCCCAGCACCGTTGCGTGACGTCACCGGGTCCGACCGAGCTTGACGCTCGCGAAGCGCTTCGAGACCTGCGACACGAGCGTTTCTCCCCTCGACGTGTTCGTTCTCCTGCAACCGGACGGCGCCCTCACCACCCTCGGCTCTCCGGCAACGTCGGCAGATCGAGCGAGCACCACTGAACCACATGCCGATCCAAACTCGGGAACGACTGTACGCGATCTCGTACCCCACACGCACCGGAACGCCGGTGTCCGAACGCGCTCGGGCTCGCGTCAACCGCCGCGCAGGAGCGCGCGAGCGAGGGCGAGGCGCTGCTCGAGCTGCTTCACGGTGGCCATGCTGATTCGGCGCACCCCAATCTGCTTGTTGAGATCGGCGTTCACCTCGGCGTAGGTACGGCCGAGCTTGACGACGAGGATGCGGACCGCCTCGCTGTTGGCATCGCGGAGCGCACGGCGCCGCGCCAGCGCTCCATCGGCCCGTGCCCGTGGCGGTGCCGCGATCGGTGCGGGCGCGTGCTCCGGCTCTGGAATGGGCACCGCCGGCGCGGAACGGTGAACGATCGGGAAGTACGCTCCCGCCGCATCCGGGTGCCGTGCCTCGACGAGATCGGGGATGAGATCGTCGTCGCCGTGTGCCGCGGCAGCCACACCGTCGTCGTCCTCGCTGGCGTAGAGTCGCACGGATTCGAGTGGGCGTCCGTCCTCGTCGAGGGGGACGGCGGAGATCGCCGCGAAGAGCGAAAGCTGCTCGGTGCCGTCGGCATTCGCCTCGCGCCGTGGATCGAGTGCGTCGAGGCCATCGCCGTGATCGTCACGCCGCCGATCCTTGCTCAAGCTGTGTCGCCGCTGCTCGGCGATCGCCGACCCGAAGGTGCGCAGCCGCACGTCGTCGGGAATGAACATGTACGCCGCCTGTTGGCGCAGCCGCGCGTTCCAACGCACCAGCCGCCCCACCGCCTGCCGGAAGAAGAGCTCGGTGACGGTGTTGGTGGCGTACACACCCACACGCAGGCGCGGAATGTCGACACCTTCGGACACCATACGCACCGCCACGATCCAGGGCGATGCGCTCTCGGCGAAGTGGCTGATCTTCTCCGACGCTGCTGGATCATCCGAGGTGGCGATGGCCGGAGACACGCCGAGTCTGCGTCGCATGATCGCCGCGATGCCTTTGGCGTGCTCCTGATCCATCGCGATCACGAGGCCACCCGCGGCAGCGTCCACGGCGCGCAAGTGAAGGAGCTGCGCGTGCGCCTGGGCCAGCACCGTGGGCAACCACTCGCCCGCAACGTCGAGCGCCGTGCGCAATCGCTGGCTCGCGAGCTCGCGAGTCAGCCAATCGTTGAACGTCGCTTCGTGGGTGACGCCGTCGGGTGCCGTCCACTCCATCCGACCGTTGATGCGCGGAAAATAGACCGGTCGCACCACGCGCCCGTCGGCGAGCGCGTCGCCGTAGCCGTACTCGAAGTCCGGCTGGGCGATGTCGCCGCGGTAGCGGATGAACGGGATGGTGATCTGATCCGAGCGAAACGGCGTGCCCGAGAGGCAGAGCCGGCGCCACGCGGACTCGAACGCGAGCCGCACACCGTCACCCCACGCGCGGCTCTCGCCGGCGTGATGCACCTCGTCGAGAACCACGAATGCGCCGCGCGTGAGCTGGCGGAAGACCTCGGGCGCACCGGCGACCTGCTGGTAGGTCACGACCACGCCGTGGACGTCGGACGGCAAGCCGCCGTACCCGATGGTCCATTCGGGATCGAGGTGGATGTCGAGGCGATCCGCGGCGTGCGCCCACTGGTGCTTGAGGTGCTGCGTCGGCACCACGATCGCCACGCGGCGAATCGCGCGTGCGACCAGCGCACGGCGCGCAGCCGTGAGCGCGAACGTGGTCTTTCCTGCACCTGGCGTCGCGACGGCGAGGAAATCGGGCGACGCGCTCGCCTCGAATTGCTCGAGCGCCGCAAGCTGCCAAGGACGCAGCCTGAGCACGTCGTGGCGCGCAGTCGCCGGCGACGCGGCGCGAGTGGGTCGATCGGAGGCGAGCGTAGGCACGGAAGGGGGAGCGCGACGACAGCCGGCGCGACGGCGGGCGCGAGATAGCACGCCCCGCTGCGTCCGTTGAGACCCGTCTCGCAGCCGGCGCGTGAGGGGAAGGTCGATGGGTGGGCGAATGGACGCGAACGCCACTCCCGCGCCGCTAGCGCTAGCGGCACGATCGTGTACGGCACGTTCACCAGCACCACCATGAAAAGGTCCGCTCGCCCGCGTTCGCTCACGAATTCCCAGCCGAAGTAGACCAGCGTCGAGTGGACGACCGCGCCCACGGAGACCCACGCAAGCGCACGAATCCATTCGCGCCGCGTCACGAACACGTAGGTCAGCGAGAGCTAGAACGGCCCGAGCACGAAGCAATCGATTGCACACATCACCCGCAGAAAGAGCGGTGGATCCAAGAACGCTGGGTCTCAGCGCACGACGTCGAGGAGCCACGCCGCCGAGAGCGAATCACCGGCGCGATGGAGATGAGACGGAACACCACCTACGGCGCCATCTCCAGCAAGGTGAACGCGAACACCGCGAAGCACCCGACCAGCAGCCGGTCACGCTTCGCGCCCGAGCAGATCCAAGCCTCGATCACAGACGCGCCAACACCAACGAAGTGGTGGCGGGGTTATCGACACCGGATCGGCGTGGCCGACCAGGCCATCGGATCGACGCTGAGTTGCACACTCCTCAACGCACCCTGTAGACGCGGCGGCGGAACTGCCGGGCGAAGTAGTAGCACAGACCAAGCCGTTCCTCGGGCGTCTGATAACAGAAGAGCTCCTGACCCTCGAACATGAAGCGCTTCTTCGGCGGCGTCCCGTCGCCCTGCGCGCGAGACATCAACTTGAGCCGCGTGCCGCTGCCCATGGCGATCCCAGCTTCGATCAGCGTGTTGCGGTGATCATCGGACACGTCGGCGATCACCACTGCGGCGCGTCGGATGCGGTCGATGATCCCAGCCTGCACGTTGTCGCCGTCCAGGCGCTCGCCCCTTATGCATTGCATGTTGCTCGATCGTTCGATCACCGAGGCAACATCGTCTGCGTCGTTCGGCTGATCCCGCAGCGACCCCGCAAAGAAGATGAAAGCCCTGGTGTCATCGTGGGACACGTGCCTCAGCCGTTCGTCGAACGCCTCGAACGCGGCGTGCGATGCTGCGCGAGGGTTCGTTTCCGTCAACACGATCGCCTCACCCCGGAAAGCTCCGGCCGCCAGGTCCTCCGGTGTCGTGACGCCGGGCTCGGCGAGCAGCAGCAAAGGCTTGCCGATCTCGAGGGCCATGCGAGCTTCCTCGACGATGAACCGCGAAGTGGCGCCGTTCGGCTGGGACGAATCCAGCGGTAGGTATGCAATGACTCCGCGGGCGGTGCGCTGAATCGCCTCGACGCGGCCCTTCGCCATGTGGGCGAGATCCGGCGAATCGCCAACCAAGCGCCACCCGGTGTGTTGCAGCGATTGGAACGTCTCACGTGCGATCGGCGACGGCCGATTCCATGGCGCAGCCAGGTACACGTCCTGGGCATTGTCGAAGCGGTGCGGCACCTCCGAGTTGAGCGAACGCAGAAGCCGAGCAACCGCCCTCGGCTCCGGCCGAGCGATGTCGACGATCTCCCTCGTCTTGCACCATCGAGGCAGTTCGGCGCCGTCGAGCCGCACGCAGACGATCTCGAAGCCGTCGTGCGCGCACTGCTCCGAGAGCGCCACCTCCCACTCGTCCCTGCACCAAGGCGACCGAGTCCAGCCGGCGGTGAGAAAGCACAGCACCCCACGCGCATTTCCGATCGCTTCGGCCAAGAGCTCGTGGGATCGAACCGAGGCGTTCCCATCCGTGTCATCGAACCAGACGCTGAGGCCGCAAGTGCGCTTCAACAGCTCGACCAGCGGCGCGACGCGCGCGCGATCCTCGTGGCCGTAGCTCACGAAGAAATCGTGTGCGCGCTTCTGTAACTTGATGCCCGCCATCGGCTCGCTCATCGTCCCCTACCAGCACGACTACGACCAGCGCATACCAAGAGTCGTTCCACGACGTCCAATCCGACCTGCCCTCGCCACGTACGGCTCAGACCACCCTCGTCAGGCCGACGGTTGCGTTGGGCGCACGCTCGCGAGATCCGCAGGCTTCGGTTGACGCGGGACGATCCATGCCGCTCGCGCGAAGTTCTCCAAGGGCATCGGCGCATCCCTTGGTCCAGAGCTTCGGACCCTTCCACTGCCGGCCCACGAAATGGCCCGGCGGCGCCACTCGCTGGCGCAACTCCTCGACGGCGTAGACGACGGGATTCACGGAACGACCCGTCGCCTTCGCTGCGGTGGCACGTGCATCCACGGCTTCACGGAACGAGACATCACCGGCGACGAAGACATCCACGTCGCTCCCGGGGCGCCGCGCGGCGTCCCCGTGACGCCAGCCGTCTTCTGGATCGAGCCGTGCAGCTCGGCATACACGGGGCACGCGGCATTCGCCTGATCGAGCGTGAGATTGGCACGCCGCGCGCGGGTCACGAAGCCGGCGGCGGCAAAGCGCGCCAGTTCGTGTTGCACCGTTTCCACACCGGTGCTGAAGAGTCGCGCGCGCGGCCGCGGTTGGCAGTTCTCTCCCGGATGACCGATGAGCTGCACCAGGCGCCTTCGCCGAGTGGCGTCGAAACGCGCTGTCGATATCGAGGTTTCGGTCATGGCACCCATCTCGACATCGAATGCACTCCATTTGAAATCGCTCCAACGATACGCCGCGCCGACTTCTCCGCCCCTGGCTCGCTGCCCCTTCTACCGGCGATCCCGCCGGTCTGGCTCTGGCCTGAGCGCGCTCTGAGCTCGGGCAAGGCGGAAGCCGATGAGGCCGATGCGACCGGCCGGCACGCTCCTGCGCCAGTTGGCCGCGCGCACGTCCTGCGCGTTCGAGCTCCAAGCGCCACCACGGATCACGCGTTTCGAGCCCAATGACGGCCCCTGCGGATCTGTCCGTGCCGTCGTGCGGACCGCCAGGGCGCGCGGCTGCTTGCCACCCCGGGACTCGCGCGCGGCCACACGGCACATCTCGCCCGGTGACGGGCAGGATGGCGGCAGGGAACGCCGGGCGAGTTGCCTGGCTGCCTGGCGATCTCGCCGCCAGCACCCGAGAAACCGCAATGACTTCGCGAGCCGCGAGCGCCGCGCGGGTTGGCAGGGCGGTTGCGAGAGCCATCGTCCGCAAGGCGCGAACGAAGTGAGCCGGCCCCGCCCGGACGAAGGAGAGCGCGATGATCCACAAAGCCACGCTGCTCAGCACCGGATCCGCATCGACGCTGTTGAGCGTGCTGCCCCTCTTGGGGCTTGCGGTGCACAAGGTGGCCCGCGCGTTCCACGAGCTCACAGCTCCGGCTCAGCCGAGCGCGGCTGAGATCAAGGAGATGGGGGCTTGGTTCGAGACCGTGTCCCGAGCCGGTTCGTTGCCGTTCGCGCCAATTGCGTGACACCCGCCGCGCGGGCCCGGATCTAGCTCACGGCGCCGGGGCCGTGCGGCGGACCTTTCGACCACGGTTCGTCGTACACTGGCGCGGGTGATCGTGCGATCGGACGGATCGGCGATCCTCGCGCCATGACCTCCTCCGCCGTCCCCGCCCCGCCCGCGTCGCCGCCTGCGGATTCCTCACCCGCCCGCGACCGCCAAGCCGCCGTCGCGCCGCCCTTCTCCATCCTCAACGCAGATGGCAGTTGCGACGCCGAGCATCGGGCGCTCGTCTCGGACGAGGAGCTGCTGCGAATCCTCGACACGATGTCGTTCAACCGCGTGCTCGACAGGCGGCTGCAGATGCTCCAGCGCCAGGGTCGCCTCGGCTTCTACATGACGAGTCGCGGCGAGGAAGCGACGATCCTCGGCGCCACATTCAGCCTCGCCGCCACCGATCCCATCTTCCTGAGCTACCGCGAGCTCGGCTGCCTCTTGTGGCGACGGGTTCCGCTCGCGCTGATCTTCAACCAGCTCATCGGCAATGCGCGCGATCTGGCGCTCGGCCGGCAGATGCCAGTCCACTACTGCTTCCGCGACTGGGCCATACCGTCTGTGTCGAGCCCCGTGGGAACGCAGCTCCCCCACGCCACCGGGTTCGCGTACGCGTCCAAGATCCGGCAGAGCGGCGAGGTGGCGCTGGCGTTCCTCGGCGAAGGCACGGCGTCGCAAGGCGACTTCCACACCGCCCTCAACTTCGCCGGCGCCTTCTGGGTGCCAGCGATCTTCGTGATCCGCAACAACGGCTACGCCATCTCCACACCCGAGTCGGTGCAGACGGCCGCGGAGAGCCTCGCCGCCCGCGCCGACGGATACGGGCTGCCCGGCCATCAAGTGGACGGCAACGATTTCCTGGCGGTGGTGAACGCCATCGGCGGTGCGGTCCGACGGGCGCGCGCAGGCGACGGGGCGACGCTCGTCGAAGCGCTCACGTACCGGCTCGGCGCCCACTCCACCGCCGACGATCCCAGCGCCTATCGCTCGGAAGCAGAGGCCGAAGAGTGGAACCGACTCGATCCA
>CAYVDO010000241.1:0-12393 GCA_964450125.1 uncultured bacterium | reverse complement strand
AACGCGACGCTCGCGAAGATCCGCGCTCTCGAGCCCGATCTCGTGTGCTTCTCGGTGACGAGCTTCCTCTATCAGTGGGGGCTCGCCACGGCGCGCGCGATCAAGCAAGTGAGCTCGGCGTCGATCGTGTTCGGTGGCATTCATCCCACCGTCGAACCGCTGGAGGTGGTCTCACGGCCGGAGGTGGACTACGTGGTTCGGGCCGAGGGCGAGCACACGCTCGTCGAGCTGCTGCGGGCCATCGAGTCGGGAGACACCTCGGCGGCTCGCCTGAGCCAGATTCCGAGCCTCGTGTTCCGCGACGGCGACCGGCCAGTCGTGAATCCGATGCGGCCGCTTTGGTCCGGACTCGACGAGCTACCGGCACCCGACAAGCAGATCTACTGGGAAGAGCATCCGCTCTTTCGCATCGGCTACAACACTTTCGCCCAGCGTGGTTGTCCCGAGCGCTGCAGCTTTTGCTACAAGACTGCTCTGCGTCGGGTGATCGATGCACCCACCTACGAGTGGCGCCGGACTCCCCAGCACGTCGTCGAGGAGATCGAGCGCAACCGCAGCGAAGCGGACATCTATTTCATCCGTTTCATCGACGACAACTTCACCACCAATCCGGGCTGGCTGCGGGAGTTCGCCGAGGTCTACGGGTCACGCCTCAAGATTCCGTTCTGGACTCAGGTGCATCCAGGCGCGATCACACCCCTCACGACCGAATTGCTCGCGCAATCCGGCTGCGTCGACGTGCAAATGGGTGTGCAGTCGCTGAACGAGGAGGTGCGCAGCGGGATGCTGAAGCGCTCCGAATCGATCCGCCGCGTGGAGCGCGCGATCGAGCTCTTGCGTGATGCCGGCATCACCGTCGCCGTCGATCACATCTTGAGTGTGCCAGGCCAAACCGAAGAGGACCTGCGCAATACCGTGCGCTTCTACCTCGACAACCCGGTGGCGCGAATCAACGTGTTCTGGTTGGCCTACTTGCCGGGCACCGATCTCACCGAGGACGCGGTTGCAAGCGGCGACGTCGATGCCGAGCTGGCGCGCAGGATCCGCACCGGCGAGGCGGCGCCGTCCGTGCTCACCGGTGGCCACCTCTTCCGGCGTTCGAACGCGCGCTTCCAGACGCTGCTGATCCTCGCAGGCTTGCTGCCGCACTCGTGGACGCGCTTCTTGCTCGCGCACCGCCTGGAGCGCTTCCTGCCGTACGCAGGCACGATCGTGAGCACCGTGGCGACCTATTGGCTGAGCTACAAGACCAAGGGTGCGCGCAACGACCTCTACCGCGTGTGGACCCGCATCAAGTACCGCGACTACCTGGTACGGAAGCTCACCGGGCGCTCCTTTCGGAGCGAGCACGCGCGTTGGTCCACTCCCCCCGCGGCGCCCGATGCGACGAGCGGTCGCGGCTTCGTGGCCAACGCCGCGTAGGCATCGCATCGGGCGGCGGGATCCGCTCGCCGCTGCGCTCGTGTCATGACGGAATCGTCGCGCCAACTCGCTTTCGCGCTGGGCGTGCCCTTGGTGCCGTTGGCGTGGAACTTCGTGGTGCCCGCCTTCCTGGCCTTTCTGGTCGGCACGACGTACGTGTTGACGTTCGGGCTGGTCGCTGCGGTGGTGCTGTGGGTGATCGCCACGGTGTTGCTCCTGCTTTGGCTGGGGACGGGGCTCTATCCGTTCAATCGGTTGGCGCTCGTCGGCTATGCCGTCGGGCTGGCGTTGGTGGCACGCGCGATCGGCGAGCTGGCTGCGCGGGCGTGGCGACGGGCACGCGGCCGTCCACGGCTCGTCGAGTTGCGCGAATCCGATGCCACTTGGGCGGGTGAGGCGATGCTCGATCTCGCGTGTATGGCGCGGGCCGGAGTGCCGGTGAGCGAGGTCGAGCTGGAGCGTCGCGGGTTCGGGGCGCGCATGCCGAATCGGCAACCCGTAGACGGCGAGCTGGAGCTCGACCTCTTCACGAGATTGCCGGAAGGCGGGCCGTCGCACGTCGCGCGCATCCGGCGAGTAGCGGACGGTGGGGCCGTCGAGGTCGATCGCCTGGCACGCACCACGCGCGGCACAGGCGAGGCGACGGAACCTGCCCTCGACGATCTCGAACCGTGGCTCGCGCTCGCCGATCGCGCCGACGAGGCGGTGGGTCATCCGCTGCGACTGCGGTGCGTGCGCGCGACGGACGGCTCGAGCGAGCTGCGCTCATGCAACCGACTCTCGGGCGCCCGATGGGATCGCACGTGGATCGCGGGCGCGGGCGTCGATCTGGCGGCGGATCCCGTGTCGACGCTGGAGCGCGAGCTGGTCGAGGCCGGATACGGCTGGGACCGGCTGCTCCTCGGGCGGGAGGCGCGCTCCGACGTCGCCTTCTTCGACCATCGGCCCTACGTCGCGTTCGAGGCGGCGCGGGGTGTAGCGCGTGGCGCGCGGTCCCGCGGGGAACGGAGTGAGGCGGCGCTGCTTCGAAATTGGATCGGTGGCGGACGTCGACGCGCGAGCCGTCGCGGCGCGACCGGGCGCTGGACCCCCGCGGAGGCCGTGCTCGAGATGGGCCGCATCGCGAGTACGGATCTCGCACGCATGCACGCGTGGAGCGCTTGTGCGGCGTGGGTGCTCGACGTGTCGGCGCGGACCGCGGGGCCCGACGCGCATTCGACCGCGAGCGAGCTGCTGCGTCGGATCCAGCGGCCCGAAGTCGTCCAGACGGCGTGGCTTCACGACGGCCTCGTTGCGCTCGAACGCGCCATTCCCAGCGCGCTCCGCGAGGCGGCGGAAAGCTGGGATGCGGTTCGCGAACGGCTGGCTGGCGCGCCCGAGCGGATCGCCGTGCTCGACGCGTTTCTTCGTGACCACGGCCATCGGGGGCCGGGCGAACGCACCCTCGCCGGCGAACGGTTCGCCGATGGGCCGGCGACCCTTGGTGACGTGGTCGTGTTGGCATCGTCGTCGAGGTCCAGCGTGACGTGTACGGTTCGACCATCGCGAGCGGGCTTGCGGCTCACCTGGCTCGATCCGATGGAATGGTGGCTCGGGGTCCTTGCGCGCCTCGGCGCCGCAGCCATGGCGCGCCGCGTGCGTGCTCGCGATCGGGCCACGCGCGCGTTGGCGCGTTTGCGCGCGGGGCTGCGGGCCGAGGGGGCGAACTTGGTTGCTGGGGGCAAGCTCGACCATCCCGACGACATCTTTCACCTGCGTCTGAACGAGTGGCTCGCTGCTTCCGAGGGCGCGGGTGAGTTTCGCGGCGAGGTGCGCGCTCGGCGCAACGCATTCGAGGAGGCCTGCGCACGGCCTGCCGCGGCGATCGCGAGCGAACGCGCGGATTCATCACGCGTCCCCGAGGATGACGCAGTCGCCGTCGCTCGGTCGACGCTGTGGGGAATCGCCGCCAGCCGTGGCTCGGTTCGCGGGCGCGTGATGCACGCGTCGACGGCGGCTGTCGCTGATGGGGGCGATGACCGACGGGTGCTGGTGCTCGACGACGCGAATCCCCACCACGCCGGCCTCCTGGTGCGTGCCGGTGGTCTGGTGTGTGAGCGCGGCGGCGTGCTCAGCCATTTGGCGATCGTGGCTCGCGAGCTCGGGGTTCCGGCGGTGATGGGCGTGCCGGGTGCTACGAGCGCGTTGCCTGTGGGTAGCTGGGTCGAGGTCGATGGCTCGCGCGGCGAGGTGCGCCGACTCACGGCGAGAACGTGAAGTCCACGTCGGCGAGCACGGGCAGCAGCGGCGCGCTCGGTTGCGCGGGACGCGCACTCAGCGCCACACGAACGGTACGCTCCGTCGGAAGCACGAGCGTGCGCACGATCTCGTGCGGCGCGCGGTCGCGAGCTCGTTCGCGAGGATCGATCCGCCAGCGGTCGAGCACCCGATCGTTGCCGTCGTACGCGGCGCGGAGCTCGAGCTCGACCTCGCCCTCCCATCGATACCAATACGAGGCTTGAGGGAATGGCGCTATCCGGGCGCGGATCTCGAGACGAGTCGGGGTGCGTCCGCGTGGCTCCCGTGGCGGGAGCTCCCACGCGTGCTCGCCTGGAACGAGCACCACGATCCCCGCGAACCGGCGACCTTCGACGAGTGCCTCACTTCGTTTGCCCGGCACGTGGTGCGCGGCGATGAAACGCCGATCCCAGACGTCGCGTGCCGAGCTCGCCTCGATCAGGCCGAGGGCGATCAGCACGCCCGAGAGGACGGCCACGGACACTCGTGCCGCACCGCGCCGCCGCTTCGCCAGCAGCATGCCGGCCGTCGCGAGAATCGGCATTGAGAGCCAGGTGAGCCACGCCGACCACAGAGCGAGGTAGGCGCGCGTGGGCCAGTACGGCGATCGGTCGGCGAGGCTGCTCCAGTGCGGTTGGGCTGGGATCGGCGCGGCGATGTGGGTCGTCATCGCGAGCGCGCCGCCTGCGACGAGAAAGGTGAGGATCGCAGCGCGTCTCCGCACGGGATCGGTGCCGAGGAAGATCGAGTGCCAAAGCGCCAGGCGCAAGCCGCTGCTGGTCGCAACGATGCCGAGGAACAAGAGCAACATCGCCGAGCTCCATGCCTCCGGAACCGTGTTTCCCCAACCGGGCGCGAAACCGACCGCGAGCCAAGCGAAAGGGATGAACGGCAACGCTTCTGCCGCCAAGGACGTTCGCTCGTCGAGGCCGCGGCGCCGCGCGAGCTGGCGCGCACCGAGGCGCCAGAGAATCAGAAAACCCGGCGTCAGCCACACGGCCCAAACGAGCCTGCCGAGGACGAGGTCGAGCGTGGGAACGTCGGAAGGCACGCCGGCGAGATTGGCGCGCAGCTTACGGAGGCTCACGGGCCCCTCGAAGGCCGCGAGCGTGAGCGCCGCAATCACCACCACGAGCGCGTCGGCGAGTCGGAACGGATGCGCCGCGTCGCCGCCAACGGCGGCGACGGCATCGTCGCGAGCCATCTCGACGCGCGCGGCGATCGCGGGCTCGTGCGCACGCCGCGTGGCGGATGTGTCTTCGCCGTTCACGGTGGACGCGACCCAGGGGCGCCGGTAGACTCGCAGTTCGCTTCGGATCGCGTGAACGTCCGACGTTCCCACGAGAGCCGAGTCGCACGGCGTCGCGACGACGTTTCCCGAGCGAGCCGACGCCGGCGGCCGTACGACGCCCGTCGCGCCCTCGTCGCCCGAGCGCAGCCCCCGCAAGCAGCGACCCACATCGCGACATGCCCCTCTCGTTCGACTCGGGCTGGAAGACCGTTCTCGTTCACTACCACGAGATCGGCCTCAAGGGCGGAAATCGTCCACGGTTCGAGCTCAAGCTCTGCGCCAACTTGGAGCGCGCGCTCGTGGACCTGCCCGTCAGGGCCGTCACCCGGCTTCCCGGTCGAATCCTGGTGGGCTTCGCGACGGCCGTGGAGCCTGCGCGCGTGCGTGAACGGCTGGAATGGGTGCCGGGAGTCGAGAGCTTCGCGCCCGCGTTGCGATTCCCATTGGACCTGGAACGTGTCGCTGAAGCGGCGGCCGAGGTGGTTGCAGCGGGGCAGCCCGCTTCGTTCGGCGTGAAGGCGCGCCGTGGCTACAAGTCGGTGCCCGAGAGCTCGCAGGAGATCGGCGCGCTGGTCGGCGCTGCGGTGGTGGCGCGCACGCGGTTGCCGGTGGACCTCAAGAAACCGGCGCTCTGGGTCCGCATCGAGGTCCTGCCACGAGACTTGCTGCTCTATTTCGATCGCTTTCGAGGTGCGGGTGGGTTGCCCGTGGGTACGGCGGGAAACGTGGTGTCGCTGGTGAGCGGTGGCATCGACTCGCCGGTGGCGGCGTGGCGGTTGATGAAGCGCGGTGCGCGTTGCGTCTTCCTGCATTTCCACAGTCATCCGTTCACGGACGCGGCCTCGCAAGAGAAAGCACTCGAGATGGTCGAGCGCTTGGCGCGGATCCAGGGCAAGTCGGTGTTCTACCTGTGTCCGTTTGCCGACATCCAGAAGGAGATCGTGGCGCGGGCACCGGCGCCGCTGCGGGTGATCCTGTATCGTCGCTTCATGATCCGCATTGCCAATCGCGTGGCGCGCCGCGAGCGTGCGTTGGCGTTGGTCACCGGCGAGAGCGTGGGGCAGGTGGCTTCGCAGACGCTCGAGAACCTCGCCACCGTCGACGCCGTCGCCGAGCTGCCGGTGCTCAGGCCTCTGGTGGGCATGAACAAGAACGAGATCGTGGAGGAAGCGGAGCGGCTCGGTACGTTCGAGATCTCGATCCAGCCTCACGGTGACTGTTGTAGCTTCTTGCTGCCGCGCAAGCCCGCCACCACCACGCGTCCGGCGGAGCTCGCAGAGGTGGAAGCTGCGTGGCCCGTCGACGAGTGGGTCGCGGCGACGTGCGAGCGTCTGGAACGTCGGGTGGTCGAGTGGGGGCAGGGCGCGCGCCGGACTGAGACTGCGGAGACCAGTGACGTGATCGGCTGAAGCGGCGGTGGGGCGAACGCGGAGGATCGAGGATGGATCGACCCAATCTGGTGCTGATCGTCATGGACACGGTGCGCGCGCGCAATTTGCGCGCGTACGGCTACGGTCGGGAGACGACCCCCAACCTCGATCGTTTCCTCGCCGACGCCACGGTCTATCAGGAAGCCACCTCGCCTTCGCCCTGGACCTTGCCGGCGCATGCATCGATGTTCACAGGGCGCATGCCGTCGCAGCACGGCGCGCACGAGAACCATCGCTACCTCGACCCCGAGGTGCCGCACGTCGCGGAGCTGCTACGCGTGGCGGGATACGAGACCGTCGGCTTGTCGAGCAATTCCTGGATCTCGAACACCTTCGGCACCTCGCGAGGATTCGAGCGTTTCTTCAAGGTCTGGCAGCTCGTTCAGTCGGACCGGGACCTGCACCGCGTGCACGTCGAGGACGCGTGGCAGAAGTGGCGCGAGACGGTGGCCCAGCTCACCGGGCGCGACTTATTCCGCAACCTCGCGAACGGTGTCTACCAGCGCTTCCTCGCGGATCGCTACGACAAGGGTGGGCGGCGGATCGGGCGCTGGGTGCGGCGTTGGGCCGTCGAGCGCGACGCCAAACGGCCGTTTTTCCTGTTCGTGAACCTGATGGAGGCGCATCTCGCGTACAAGGCGCCGGCGCCGTGGCGACATCGTTTCACCGCGCCCGACGTGGACGCTGCACGGATTCGCGTTCTCAATCAGGATCCGTGGGCGCATCTCACCGGTCGCGCGCCCATGACGGCGGAGGATTTCCGGATTCTCGAAGACCTCTACGACGGCGAGCTGCTCTATCTGGACCAGTGTCTCGAGGAGCTCTTCGCCGTGCTCCGCCAGCGGGGCTGGCTCGACTCGACGATGGTGGTCGTGACCAGCGACCACGGCGAGAACATCGGTGACCACGGCCGCATGGATCACCAGTACTGCCTCTACGACACGTTGCTCAAGGTGCCCCTCGCGGTTCGCTATCCGGGTGAGGCCGCGACCCGGGGGCGCACGATCGAGGCGCCAGTCCAGACCGTGGACGTGTTTCCCACGTTGCTCGGCGCGGCGGGGGTCACGGTGCCCGCGGGACCGAAGGCGCCTGGCAGCCGGCCGCTGCCCGATGCGACGCGCTTTCCCGACCGGTTGCGAGTCTCCGAGTACCTGGGCCCCGAGCCACGCGTCGAGTCGATCGAAGCACGCTATCCGGGCTATCGCGGCGATTCGCTGCGGCGCTCGCTACGCGCGGTCCAATCGGCCGACGGCTGGAAATGGATCTCGGCGTCGGACGGAGCCGAGGAGCTCTTCCACCTCGGCGCGGACCCCGACGAAAAGCGCGACCGGGCCTCGGAGGAGCGCGGTCCGATCCTCGCTTTGCGGCAAGGGCTCACCGCCTGGCAAGCCGAGGCCGGCGGCGAGCGCGAGACTGGCGAGGAACCGGAGCTGGACGAGGCGGTGCGGCGGCGGCTCGAGGCCTTGGGCTACCTGTGATGGAGCGCTGAGCGCGCGGTTGGTCCACGGTCCGGGCGCAAGGCCAAAAACTCGCCTGGCGCGGGGGGAACATGTACTGCTCACACTGTGGCGCGCAAGTCGTCGAAGGAGTGCGGTTCTGTCGTGAATGCGGCGCCGATCTGAGCGCGCCAGGCGTAGCTCCCGTCGCAGGCGTTCCACAGCCCGAAGCTGCGGTGGGGATGGTCGATCCCGAGGCAGGGCGAAGCGGACCAAGCTGGGAGCGGCGGGAGAACGCACTCGACTTGGGCGCGCTCGGATCGACGATCATCCAGGTGCTGCTGCATCCGTCGGCTACCTTTGCCACCATGCGCCGCCGGGGCGGGCTCGAGAGCCCCTTGCTCTTTGCGCTGATACCCGGCGTGATGGCGACGATCGTGAGCGTTCTCGTCCAGACGGCGGTGCGGCCCGAGCTGCTGGCGATGATCGAGCAGATGGGCGAGGAGCTACCGTCGTGGCTAGAGGAGATGATCACCAATCCCGGGCCGTCTGCCGCGGCTGCATCGCTGGTGACGGGTTGCATCGGTCTGGTGCTGATGGCGTTCCTGCTGAGCGGGATCCTACACGTGTGCCTGCTGCTGGTCGGCGGAGCGAAGCAGGGCTTCGAGACCACGTTCCGCTCGGTCTGCTACACGCGCGGAGCGTTCGCGCTCTTGCAGGTCGTGCCGGCCGTGGTCTTGCTGCCATTGGGTGGTGCGGCGGCGATGGGTGTCATGGGAGTGGTCGGCGTCGTGCTCGGACTCTGGAGCGTGGTCGTGCAAGTGCTGGCGCTGGCGCGTGCACACGAGATCGGCGTGTTCCGGGCTGGCTTCGCGGTGTTCTTACCGCTCCTGGTGTGTTGCGGCGGGATCGGCGGTCTGGCTGCGATCTTCGCGGGAGTCGCGAGCCAGATGGGGCATTGATCGGGTGAGCCAGCGAGCGACCACGGAGCGGTGCCGTCCGACCGGCGTCCCGTGCCAGGGTGCTGTGGCGCCCGCGTCGAGCACGCGCGACGCCCCAGTCGCCGAGCAGGCCTTGTTGGTGACGGCGTTGCTCGGATCCGTGCTCGCGCGCCTTGCTCCGAACCCCGCGTTCATCGGCACCGCGATGGGCGAGTGCCTACTGCGGCGTTGGCTCGGGATCGCTTGTCCGACCTGCGGCGTCACGCGCGCATTGCTCGCGCTGGCACACGGTGACTTGCGCGCGGCGTTGTCGGTGCAGCCGCTTGCGACGCTGACGACGCTCGCCATCGCGGCGTATCTACCGTGGGCGGCGATGGTGGTGTGGCGCGGCTGGCGCCCGCTCCGCATCGAGCTCACCGGGGCACGTGGTACGGGCGCGCGGGTCGCGCTCGGCGTCGCCGTGATCGTGAATTGGGTCTACCTCATCCGCGTGGGCGTGTGAGTCTGTCGAGCCGTGCGTAACCTCGATGTGATCCGATCGACGGCGCTGTCGCCGGCTCGTGACCTGGCGCTGCAGCGTCATTTGCTGGCGCAAGCGGAGCGCAGCCGAGACGGCGCCGTGCGGACTCCTGTGGCGCACTTGGGGTGGATCGAGGGGAGCGCCGTTTGCCTGGGTCGATTCCAGCGTCTCCGATCGGCGGTGCGAGGCACCGCGGCGAGTGATGCCCCGGCAGTGCTCCGTCGCCTCACCGGCGGCCGCTCCGTGTGGATGAGCAGCGGTCAGCTCAGCCTCACTCTGGCACTCTGTGATCCGTCGGCGCTCTTGCCGCCTGGCTCACCGGCGATCGGACCGGAGAAGCTCATCAACCGGTACGTGCGTGGGCTTCTGGGCGGGCTCCAGAAATGCGGGTACCGCGCGTACTACTTCGGTCGCGACTTTCTGAGCGTCGATCGCAAGCTCGGTGGTTACGTGTCGTTCGAGGTGACACCCAGCGGCGCATGTCTGTTCCACGCGTTGGTCGCTGCGGAGGCCGAGACTGCGTTGCCGCGGGACCTCGATGGCTATCCGAGCGAGGGCGGCAATCGTGCCGATCCCGAGGCGACGACGCTCGCCCGCGAGAGCGGCCGTGCGCTCGATCGCGCGGCGCTGGAAGACGCGATCCTGGACGCGTACGCGCGCATTCAAGACGTGGAGATCCGCGAACGCGAGCTCTCGCCGCTCGAACGGACGCTACTCGCGGAGCGTGACACGCTCACGTCGGCGGCGGATGTGAGCGACCCGCAGACCGAGGTGGGCTGGGGTCACTCCGATCTCCATCCAGTGGCGTGTGGTTGGCTCGAGGTCGCGGCGCAGATCGTGCAGGAGCGGTTTGTGGGCGCCGTGCGCATTCACGGAGACTTCATGGCGCCATCCGGCGCGGTCGAGTCGCTGGAGCGGGATCTGCGCTTGGTTCCGATCGACTGGAAGGAGATCGGGCTGGTGGTGGATCGCACGTTCGGCGAGCGGCGGAACACGCTCGTCGGCGTGCGGCACCTGCGCGTGATCCCCGACGCGATCCTCGAGGCGACCGAACGCCTCGGTGCCCGGAGCGAGCCGCCGCCGGGCTGAGCCTCGCGACTCTCGATCGCGAGCGATCGATCGTCCGTCTGGCAAGTGGCGAATCGACAAACGAAGACGGGAACCCGAGAGGGTTCCCGTCTGGAATCGCCGCCGCGTGGCGTCGCGAGTGCGCCGACGTGGCGCGCCCGCCTCACTTGCGAAAGCGCGAGGGGATCGGCTCGTTGAACTGATGATCCGGGTGCAGCTTCTTCGCGCGCTCCAGCAACACTTCCTCGGACTCGAGGTTGTTGGGATCGGGAACGCAGCAGTCGACGGGGCACACCTCGGCGCACTGCTCGACGTCGAAGAAGCCGACGCACTCGGTGCAGAGCTGCGGATCGATCACGTAGATGTCGTCACCTTCGCTGATCGCGTTGTTGGGGCATTCCGGCTCGCATGCACCGCAGTTGATGCACTCGTCGGTGATCGTCGTCGACATGACTTCAGCTCTCCTTGGACACGGTCGGGGGATGGTGGAAGCGGGTGCCGCTCGGATCACCAAATTATTCGAGCGGCGGCTAGCAAGGCTGGGCGCCGAGTGTAACGACGCCTTTCCAAGCGTGTCAAACGCGTGGCGATGTCCTCGGAATGACGAAAACGCGTTTGCTCTCCACGGGTTCGCGCGAGTGCGGCGAGCCCGTGCGGCTCATCTCCAAGCCCCGCGCGGATCGCGGTGGGAATCCAGGAAGGCACCCACCAGGCGGCTGCCGATTCGGTACGAGCCGACCAGCGGGTGCGCGGTGAGCGCGCGTGCTGCGAGCGCGGAGTCACGTTCGCGCACCGCTCGGCTTGCGAGCCGCTCGAAGCTCTTGACCGCACACATCAGCCCGTGGGCGTCGCGTGGCAGCCTGCCCAGGGGAGCGGGGACCAGTCCCGCGGTGCTGACGATGATTCGCGTTTCGACGACGTCGTCGTCGTCGAGCCCGGGCACGCTGCCGCCGCTCGGCAACGAGGCGATCGCACGCCGCTCGCCCGCGCCGCACAACGCCTCGATCAAATCGAGCGCAACGCCGGCATAGCCTTCCCCTTGGTCGCTCGAGGCTGGCGGCGCATCGTCGCGACCCAGCTCGTCCCGGTACGAACCGTCGCGGTCGGCGGTATAGCGAGCATAGGCCGCCGCCGCTTCGAGGAAGGTGGAGTCGAATCGACCGCGCGGATCGAGTCGATCGAGCTCGTCGCGAAGTGCCTGGCTTCGGGCATCGAGGTAAGCGCCGCGCGTTCCGTGGCGTTGCTGCTGGCGCGCGAGCGCAGCATCGCGATGGTAGTAGTAATGCAGGTACTCGGTCGGCAGCACGCCCAGGCTCCGCACCAGCGTAGGCTCGAAGGGTGGCGCTACCGCGGCGAGAAACCGTGGGTCGGCGAGCAGCTCGGGGAGCAGGTCTCGGGCCGGGTCGCCGATCCCCAAGTGCGTGAGCCAGCTCAGGTGATTGAGCCCGATGACGCTCGCGTCGGCATCGGCAGCGCCGACGCCTGCGAACACGCTTACGCGGCGGATCAGATCGGTTGGCGTGTCACAGATGCCGATGTGTCGCGAGAAGCCGGCATCGTGGAGGATCTGCGCGACCAGCCCGGCTGGGTTCGTGAAGTGGAGTGTCCATGCGCGTGGCGCGCGCTGCGCGACGGCGGTGGCGATCTCGAGAAGAGCCGGGCCGTTCCAGAGCGCCAGCGCGAAGCCGCCGGCGCCTACCGTTTCCTGTCCGATGACGCCGTGATCGAGCGCGATGCGCTCGTAGCGCGCACGCGCCGAGTCGCCACCCGCTCGGATCGAAGTGACGACGAAGTCTGCATCCTCGAGCGCGGCATCTCGATCGTCACTGAGCGTCACGTGAAACGGCGCATCGATCTCGCGCGCCCAGGCCCGAGCCAGCCCGCCGAGCGTCCGCAACCGCACCGGGTCGGCGTCCGTGAGTGCGAGTTCTGCGACCGCGCGAGCCGTAGATCGGTTCGCCAAGGCGCGCACGAGCAAGACCGTCACGCGCATCTCCGGCACCTACGG
>CAYVDO010000240.1:0-12437 GCA_964450125.1 uncultured bacterium | reverse complement strand
ATGGGCTTCGGAGGTGCGCGCAAGGCGCCGGCGGGAATGGCACAGCTTCATCTCGGGCCGAAGCGCGGGGACACGGCGACCGCGGCGAAGCCGCTGGAAGAGCGCTGGTGTGACGCATTCGAGGCAGCGTGCGCGGCGGTGAGCCGGCAGCACGCGCTCAATCGCAAGCTCTATCCGAGCGAGGGGCCGCCCAGGGCGTGGTCACAGCGGGCACCTCCGGAGGGCTCGCGTTTCGAGGCCACGATCTCGCTGCTTTGCTTCGTGGAGGGGCTGATCGAAGGCTACGTGCACGTGCGGCACGGACAGAACGAGATGCTGCGCTGGATCCACGCGGTCTTCGCGACTGCCGAGTCCAAGGTCCAGACCGCCGCAGAGAGCGGCATGCCGAATACTTCGGGCTTCAGCGACGTGCCGCGGGAGATCGTTGCTGCTGGCGAGACGCTGAGCGATCTCTTTGCCGCAGCGCCGCTCGATCCATTTCGGTCGATCGAGCTCACGCCGGTGCTCGTGATCGATCCGGCGAGGCTCCGGCCATCGACGTGGAGCAAGCTGATCGAAGTTTACGACGCCCTCGGGGTCTCCGCCTTCGGAAGCCGCGCGGAGTGGGCCGGTCGCGGGCGAACCGCCGAGCTGATCGCCGCGTGGAAGAATGGGTTCCCGCCGCCGCCCGGATCCTGAGCCGCGTGGTCCGTGGCTCTGGTCATCCCTGCACGCGACGAAACACCCGCCGGTAGATCGGCCGCGCGGCCGACGGCCCATCGGTCGCGCGAAACTTCGCGGCCTCGAAGATCCGCGGCACGCCGGTCCACGCGAACGCGGCCGCGATCCGGCCGCTCCGGCCCGGTCGCACCGGGTAGCCCTCGAGCCGAAGGGCGCCGCGCTCGCGCGCGAGCTCGGTGGCACGTGCGAGCAGCGTCGATGCTACGCCGTGTCCTCGCCAGGGGGATGGCACGAAGAAACACGTCACGCCCCAGGTTCCCGCCGGCGCGCCTGTGGCGAGCGAGCGACTCGCTTCCAGGCGCGGGAAGTCGGTGCGGGGGCCGACGTTGCACCAGCCGACGGGCTCTTCGCCTGCGAATGCGAGCACGCCGTGGACTTCCCCCGCACCCACCAGCGTACGAAACGCGGCACGGTTTCCCGCGCCGCGCCCCGCGGTCCACGACTTGCCGCGCAGGCGCCAGAACATGCACCAACAGCCTGCGCACGCGCCTCGCGGTCCGAAGAGGCGCTCGATCGCCGGCCAGTCGGCCGGACCGAGAGCGCCACACCTCCCGCCCCAGCCGATGCTGATGTGGGGCTTCGCTTTCTCGTCATCAGTTGCCTCCGCCGCAGAGGGTAGCTGGGGAGACTACCGCCACTCGGGTCACCGTGGGGTGGAGATCGTGGCGTCTCCACGACTGATTTCCGTCATGCGTGCGACGTTCGGCTGCGGTTACGATCGCACGTGCGCTCGGGCTGAGCGGACCCGCAGCCCGCGCCGGGAGAGGCATCGCCCAGCGTGCCAACCGAACCTGCGGGTCGCACGGGAGTCGCCGATGATCGCGGAAAAGCCGGATTGGACGCAGCAGCCCACGAGCGTGCTGCGAGAAGAGCACGACATCATCAGCCGCGCACTGGGAATCCTGGAGCGCCACGCACGCGCGCTCGAAGGCGGCAGCACCGCCGCGCGCGAGCGGATCGCGGGGCTCGCCGAGTTCATCCGCGAGTTCGCGGACCGTCGCCACCACGGCAAGGAAGAGGACGTGCTCTTCGCGGCGATGGTGGAGGCGGGCATGCCACGGCACGTCGGACCGATCGGCATGATGCTCGCGGAGCACGACCAGGGGCGCGGCTACGTGCAGGCGATGGACTCGCCCGACGATCGGGTCGCCGCCAAAGGCGCGCGCGATTACGCGACGCTGCTCGCCAACCACATTCAGAAGGAAAACGGCATCCTCTTCCCGATGGCGGAGGAGATGCTCAGCCCCGACGCCCGAGCGAAGGTGGCGAAGCAATTCGCCGAGCTCGAGGAGGCGGCTGGTGGGCTCGCCAGTCGCGCCCGCTGGGTCGCCAAGCTCGACGCGCTCGCGAGCGAGTGAGAGTCAGCGCTTCTTCGGCGAAACCGCTTCGCCAGGCGTCGCGAGCAGCCCCTGGATCCACGAGTCGATCGCGACCGTGGACGGCAGCCCGAGGGTGCCGGCCGCGAGCGCCACCACCTGCTCGATCTCGTCCCGACCGATCCCGAGTGCCAGCGCTTTGCGTACGCCGGAGCGCACCGCCCCCTCGCGGAACGCTCCCATCGCGATCCCGAGCTTCACCAGGCGCGCCGTGCGCTCGTCGAGCGGCCCGCGGTCGCCGGCAGCGCCGATGAGGTCCCATGCGCGACCAAGATCCGGATAACGCGCGATGAAGTCGGAGTAGGCCTGCGGCGGCTTCGGCGCAGCCTGGGACGCTGCGCGTGCTCGAGCCGGCTTGGTCTTCGGCATGATCGATCTCCAGGAGGTCGGTGCGGCGCGCTCAGGTCAGACGAGAGAGCAGCACCACCGGGATCTTGCGGGTGGTCTTGCGCTGGTAGCTGTCGTAGTCGGGGTAGATGCCGTTGAGCAGCGGCCAGAGTCGTGCGTGCTCGTCGGCGGTCGCGGCCCGAGCACGCACCCGCAGATGCTCGCTGCCGATCTGCACCGCGGCCTCGTTTCGCGCTTGCAGATTGAGCCACCAGGCCGGCGCGAGGTCCGATCCGCCGTTCGAGGCGACCACCGCCAGGTCGTCACCGTCGCGCAGGAAGATCAGCGGTGTGGTGCGCTGCTGGCCGCTCCTGCGGCCGGTCGTGGTGAGCAGCAGGATCGGCGCGTCGCGTACCTTGCCGAGCTTCCGGCCGTCGGTGCGGCGATAAAGCCAAACGTGGAACCGCGAGAAATTGCGCACGAACGCGGGCGTCGTGAGCAGGTCGGAGCCGGGCTTTGCCATGAACGAGCTCTCCTCGACGTTGGACGAGCGCCAGTGTAGATCGTGCACGCCGCGTGGACAGCCTACGCGACTCGCCTTGCGCCTCGTCGCGCGGCACGGGTAGCCTCCGCGCTCCCTTCGATCTCGGTGCATTCGATGACACTGGTCTTCGCACTCCTCGCCGTGGTGGTCGCAGCCTTGGCGTTCGCGTATCTCCGCGAGCGGCGATTGCTGGCGCGCGATTTTCGTGCCGAAGCCGAGGCCGCGTGTGCCTCGGGAACGACACTCGCCATCCACGGAATCGCGATCGGCCGGCTGATCTACGCGCTACGCGAAGCCGCGCAGCGCGCGTATCCGGCTATTCCTGCGGGTGAGATCGCCGGGCTCGTGCGGCGCGGGCTCACGATCCATTGCGAATCGTGCGGACCGCTCTCGGAGCGTGCGCTCAACGAGCTGATCGTGACGCAGGCGAGCATCGCCGCGGGTGGTCAGGATCTGCTCGGCAAGGATGCCGACGTCGCCAATCGCGCAGGCGGGAGCTGTGCCGGCTGTGGGCGCTCGACGTTTCGGGCGCACTTCGTTCCGGAGGCGCTGCGCGCCGCTGGCACCAAGCCCACCTGAGCGCGGGCGGGCGAGCGACCGCGTCGGCGCGCTCCAAACGGCTACGTCGCCCTCTCGCCAGCGCGGCTTGCGAGCACGAGGTGCTCGGGGCTAACGTCTACGCCCTGCTGCGCGCGTCAGGGAGGGGTGGCGCGCGGCCTTTCGTGTCAGACCACGGTGTTCGATCGGGTGGCGTGCTCGACGCCGACACGTCCCCGTCTCGTTGCGACGACGAGTCGGCGACGGCTGCCCGCGCGTGGAAGGAACGATGATGGAACGCTGCGACTGGGCCGACGCGCATCCACTGCTGACCACGTATCACGACCGTGAGTGGGGCGTGCCACTGCACGACGACCGGCGTCACTTCGAGTTTCTGGTCCTCGATGCCATGCAGGCCGGCCTGAGCTGGCTCACGGTGCTCAAGAAGCGCGAGGCGTTCCGCACGGCGTTCGACGGCTTCGACCCGCGGCGGGTCGCGCGCTTCGACGAGAAGCGCGTCGAGGCGCTCGTGGGCGATGCCGGAATCGTACGCAATCGCGCCAAGATCGAGGCTGCGGTGCGAAACGCCCGTGCATTTCTGTGCGTGAAGCAGGAGTTCGGCAGCTTCGACGCGTACATCTGGCGCTTCGTCGATGGCGAGCCTCGCAAGAACCGCTTCCGTCGAATCACCCAGGTGCCGCCCAAATCGAAGCAGTCGGACGCCATGAGCAAGGACCTGATCGCGCGGAACTTCAGCTTCGTGGGCAGCACCATCTGCTACGCGTACATGCAGGCCGCTGGCATGGTGAACGATCACCTGGTGGGCTGCCACCGCTACGACAGGGTGTGATCACGCGTGGGATCGGCGCACCGCTCTCGGGTCCGTGGTCGCGCGGGCCCGGCGCGAGGCGCCACCCGCGCTGGCGGCGCGGCGTACGTCGAGACGCCCACTCGGCGCGCTGCTAAAGTCCTCGCTCTCACACCGAGAATCCCTTTCTTCCACGACGGGCGCGCCGACCACGGGTCGGCGCTCGCTTGCGGGAGTGCTCATGGCCGAATGGACGATCATCCTGGGCAACAAGAACTACTCGTCGTGGTCGCTTCGGCCGTGGCTGGTGCTGGAGCACGTGGGCGTGCCGTACGGCGAAGAGGTGATCCAGCTCGATCAGGAAGACACCAAGGAGCTGATCCTCAGGCATTCGCCCTCCGGGCGCGTGCCGTGTCTGCACCACGGGCCGCTCATCGTGTGGGACTCGCTGGCGATCTGCGAGTACCTGAACGAGTGCTTCCCGGCCAAGCAGCTCTGGCCCGCCGATTCGAAGGCGCGGATGGTGGCGCGTGCGGTGAGCGCCGAGATGCACGCGGGATTCGCCGCGCTTCGCGAGCAGATGCCGATGAACGTCCGCGCCTCGAAGCCCGGCAAGGGGCGGACACCCGCGAGCGAGCTCGACATCCGGCGCGTGATCGAGATCTGGCGTTCGTGCCGCGGCCGCTTCGGCGACGGTGGCCCCTTCCTGTTCGGACACTTCACCATCGCGGACGCGATGTTCGCACCCGTGGTCACTCGGTTTCGCAGCTACGAGGTGCCGCTCAGCGGATCGGCAGCAGACTACGCGGCTACCGTCTGGGCCATGCCGAGCCTCCAGAAGTGGGTCGACGCAGCCAAGGCCGAGCCCTGGGCGAATCCCAAGTACGATTCGATTTGAGTGGGCGGGGGGCGCGATCGACGCGGCACGTGGGTGGCGCGTGATCGACCACCCGTACGCTCCCGCCGTCGATCCAGCGCTCGACGATCATCCGGCGCTCCAACCCGTCGACCGCTTCGCATGCCCGTGTTGCGGGAAGCGCGGGGTGTCGTTCTGGCTGGTGTGGGTGTGCGGCTCGCTGGCGCGGCCGCGTTGTGCTTCGTGCGGTGTGAGGCTGCGTGTGGAGAAGCGCGGGCTGCTGCGCTTCGCCGGCTACGCGATCGGCAGCGCGCTGGGCGTGACCGTGATCCTGAACGTTCGAAGCGAGTGGTTCTCGTGGTGGGTGTTCGCGGGCCTCGCCGCCGCCGGATTCGCACTGGATGCCTGGTGCGACCGGCGGGTCGTGCGGTTCGTTGCCGAAGGTGCGGGTGGAGCAGTCCGCACGTGAGCGCCTCGAGCCTTCCTGCGGTGCCCGGTCTCACTCTCGTCGGGTGGGGATCGAGCGACGCAACGAGGTCGCTCGCGGAGCGCCTCATGCGCTGGCACGCGGCGCCGCCGCCCGCGTGAGCTCGAGGATGGCGATCTCGGGCGGGCAGTTGAAGCGTACCGGCAGCGTCGTCCAGCCGATCCCCCGCGATACGAAGAGCTGGGTGCTCGGGGTGGCGACGAGCCCGCTCGCGTAGCGCCGGTTCCGGATCGGCAGCGCGAGCGCGCCGGCGATCGGCAGCCGTACCTGACCGCCGTGGGTGTGGCCGCTCAGCATCAGGTCGACGCGGGACGCGAAGCCGATATCCGCAGTATCGGGGTTGTGTGCCAGGACGATCCGCGGCTCGGTCGACGGAACGTCGACCAGCAAGCGATCGATCGCGACGTGGTCTTCCCAGAGATCGCCGGTGCCGGCGATCCACAGCCGCCCGTCGTCTCGCTCGATGGCGAACCGCGAATGCACGCGCGAGATGCCGGCGTCGGCCAGCAGCTCGCGGGCGCGCGCCCCGCCCGCGTAGTGGTCGTGATTCCCGAGCACCGCATGCACGCCGAGGGGGGCTCGTAGGCGAGACAGCGCGGGGATGACCCACTCGAGCAAGCGCGGGCCATCCTCGCCATGTACGTAGTCACCCGTGAGCGCGATCAGATCACAGGGGATCGCCGCGGCCCGTTCCAAGATCCGCGAGACCCGCTCCCGCCCCATCCACGGGCCGTGGTGGATGTCCGAGAGCTGGAGGATGCGCAGTCCGTCGAGGGACGGTGGCAGGTCGGCGAGGGCAATACGCTGGCGGGTCACCCGTACCCACAGCCGCTCGATCACGAGCGCGTAGCTCGCGAGGGCACCCGCGCCTCCGACCGTGAGCCCGCTCACGAAACGGCGGCGGTTCATGCCGGGAGCGGCGATTCTCGTCGGTACGCTGCTCACGCGAGCATGTCCCTCAGCGCATCCTCGCCCGGCGGTACGAGGTCCACGGCGCGCTTGGCTTCGTCGTTCGTCTCGTGCGTGTCCGCACCCGCAGCGAGCAGCATCTCCACCATCTCGAGATTGGCGTGCTGCGCCGCCTGGTGAAGCGCAGTCCACCCGCCATGTTGCCGCTCGTTGGGCGGTGTGCCCGCGGCGAGCAGCAGCGCCACCACCGCGGTGTGATTGCCTGCCGCCGCTGCGTGGGAGGGCAGGTTGGCAAGCCCGTTCCGCGATCTCGTCTTCGGGTCCGCGCCGTGGCAAAGCAGGAATAGGCACGCAGCGGCGTGTCCGAAGTGGGCGGCGAGGTGCAGCGGAGTCCAGCCATCGGCGCTCCACTCGGCCAGCGCGCCACGGTCGCTCGCAGCCAGCGCTGCGAGCCGTGCCACGTCCCCACGCGCTGCAGCGAGTGGGGCAGGGTAGGCAGCGCCAGCCGCCAGGAGCGCGTCCTGGGCCGCGACGTTCCGCCAGTAGATGGCGATCGCGAGCGGGCTCAAGCCGTCAGCCGTCGTTGCGTTCACCAACGCTGGATCGTCGCGCAATCTCGTCTCGATCCGGTCTAAGTCGTGGTTTTGGATGGCGTCGACGAGGGCTGCGAGGCGCGTGGTCATCGGGCAGCTCCGAGCGGGCTCGATCGGTGTGAAGAATTCCGCGGGCTCCGGGCGTGCAAGCGGCTTGGCTGGCATTGGCGGTGGAATTTCGAGTCATGGGAGATCCCAGCGACGAGATCGGTGCGCCGATTCCAGCTCGGAATCGGAATCCCCGTGCCTGTGTGGTCGGGACCCACGCCTGCACGTTCGATTTCGCGACGGTCCCCATCGGGGTCGAGGACCATCATGCCCGCCGCCCGGCGCACCCCAAACTGGCCCGTGACGCGCAGCTCCCCGTCCGTGGTGGCCGGATCGGGGGCGAAGCGCACGGCGGCTCTCCTCGATCCCAGCGTACGGACAATTCGCGTAGCACAAAGAACTTTATTTTTCGCAGCGTTCTCCCCGACGAGGTGTCGCGCCAGCGGCGGTGGAGGACACGTCGGAAGGTCACTGCTAACCTCCCGCGCTTCATGACTAGCTCTCCTGTACCGAAGCGCCCGCGCGTGTTGCTCGTCGACGACGAGCCCGAGGCACTCACGACGCTCGCTACGCTCTTGGCTCGGGGCTACGAGGTCGTGGCCGCGTCCAACGCCCTGGCCGCGATGCAGGAGTTGAGTCGGCAGTTCTACGACGCGGTCATCAGCGACGAGCGCATGCCCGGAATGGCGGGCACGCGCTTCTTGGGATTCGTGTACCGGACGTATCCGGACACGGCGCGGCTGATCTTGACGGCGTACAGCGACTCCGACGCGATGCTGCGGGCGATCAACGAAGGCGAGGTCGAGCGGTTCTTGCTCAAGCCGGTTCAGCCCACGCTGCTGCGTGAGGCGCTGGCCGAGCTGATCGAGCGCCACCGCCGCGAGGTCGCGGACCGCACCCGCACCGACGAGCTGGTGAAGCGCAACGCCGAGCTCGAGGCGTGGGTGCGCGAGCTCAGCGAGTCTCGCCGCCAGCGTGGGTGAGGCTGTTGCGGGGGGCCGTTCCCGCCCCCCCGAGCCGCTCGGTTCGCTCGGATCCGTGAGCGGTGATCCCCGTCACGCTCCTGCGTGCGCGGCGGTCCGCGCCACGACGTCCACGAGATCGGCGAGGATCGCGCGCATGTCGTAGTCCTTCGGGGTGTAGACGCGTGCCACCCCCAGGTCGGTGAGCTCGCGCTGGTCGGCCTCGGGGATGATGCCGCCCACCACCACCGGGGCGTCGACGCCGTTTTCCTTCAATCGCCGCATGATGTCGGCCACGAGCGTGCGGTGCGATCCCGACAGGATCGAGAGCCCGATCAGGTTCACGTCCTCTTGCAACGCGGCGTTCACGATCTGCTGAGGCGTGAGGCGGATGCCTTCGTAGATGACCTCGAACCCGGCATCACGGGCCCGCACGGCGATCTGCTCGGCACCGTTCGAGTGACCATCGAGGCCAGGCTTGCCGACGAGCAGCCGCAGCGGCCTGCCCAGCGCGCTGGAGAGCTCCTTCACTCGCGCGCGCACCGATTCGATGCCCACATCGGCAGCGCTGCGGGCGTCCGCCGTGACTCCCGTGGGTGCCCGGTACTCACCGTAGAGCTCACGCACCACGGCACCCCACTCGCCCACCGTGACTCCCGCGTGGGCGGCGCGGATCGACGCGGGCATGACGTTCTCGCGCGATTCCAGCGCACGCTTGAGATCGTCGAGGGCCTTGCGCACTGCGCCGGTATCGCGCTGGGCGCGAAATGCTGCGAGCGATTCGACCTGCTGCCGCTCGGCGTCGGGGTCGACGGTGAGGATGCCAGAGTCGCTGCCGGTGGTGAGCGGGCTGAGGCTGGTTTCGGTGAACTTGTTCACTCCGACGACGGTGAGCGTGCCCGACTCGACGGCGCGCACCCGCGCCGCCTGGCTCTGCACGAGGCGTTGCTTCATGTAGCCGGTTTCGACGGCGCGCACGGCGCCGCCCAGCGCCAGGATGTGGTCCAGCTCGGCCCACGCCGCGTCCGCGATCTCGCGGGTCTTCTCGGCCACCACGCGCGAGCCTTCGAAGAGGTCGTCGTACTCGAGGATGTCGCTCTCGAACGCCAGGATCTGCTGGAGCCGAAGGCTCCACTGTTGATCCCACGGCCGCGGTAGACCGAGCGCCTCGTTCCACGCCGGAAGCTGCACGGCGCGGGCGCGTGCGTCCTTCGACAGCGTGACGCCCACCATCTCGAGCAGGATGCGCGCGATGTTGTTCTCGGGCTGGCGCTCGGTGAGACCGAGGGAGTTCACCTGCACGCCGTAGCGGAAGCGTCTGAGCTTGGCGTCGTCGACGCCGTAGCGCTCCAGCGCCAGACGGTCCCAGAGTGCCGTGAACGCGCGCATCTTGCACATTTCTTCCACGAAGCGCAGGCCCGCGTTGCAGAAGAACGAAATCCGCCCCACGACCTTGGGTAGCTCGTCGTCGGTGACCTGGCCGGAGGCCTTCACTGCATCTATCACGGCCACCGCGTTGGCGAGCGTGTACGCGACCTCTTGCACAGGCGTGGCGCCGGCTTCCTGCAGGTGGTACGAGCAGACGTTGATCGGGTTCCATTTGGGGACGTTGCGCACCGTGTAGGTGATGACGTCCGTGGTGAGACGTAGCGATGGCGCGGGCGGGAAGGCGTAGGTGCCGCGAGCCAGGAACTCCTTCAGGATGTCGTTCTGGGTCGTGCCTTCGAATTGCCGCGTGTCGATCTTGCGGCGCTCGCCCACGGCGAGATAGAGCGATAGCAGCCACGCCGCGGTGGCGTTGATGGTCATCGAGGTGTTCATGCGCTCGAGCGGAATCTCCGCGAAGAGCTGATCCATGTCCTCGATGTGGCGGATGGGCACACCCACCTTGCCCACCTCACCGGCGGCCAGAGGGTGGTCCGAGTCGTAGCCGGTCTGGGTGGGGAGGTCGAACGCTACCGAAAGCCCGGTCTGTCCTTTGGCGAGATTGGTTCGATACAGCTCGTTCGAGGCGCGGGCCGATGTGTGGCCCGAGTAAGTCCGCATCAACCAAGGTTTCTCAGCCACGGGAGTCTCCTGTCCGCTGATCGCTTGGCGCTCTCACGCCGTTCATGTCGGTGTTTTCGTCGGGGGGCTGTTCCAGCCCCCCGCCCGTCGCGGCAAAGCCGCGCCGGGACCCACCCCCAAGTCGCTTCGCTTCGCTCGCGGCTCGCCTTCCGGCTCGCGGAGAGACCGACGGCGAGCGTGGAGACCGGTGCGCGGGTTGGTCGTCGCGACGCCGGTTCGCGGGCTGTTCCAGCCCCCCGCCCGTCGCGGCAAAGCCGCGCCGGGACCCACCCCCAAGTCGCTTCGCTTCGCTCGCGGCTCGCCTTCCGGCTCGCGGAGAGACCGACGGCGAGCGTGGAGACCGGTGCGCGGGTTGGTCGTCGCGACGCCGGTTCGCGGGCTGTTCCAGCCCCCTGTCCGTCGCGGCAAAGCCGCGCCGGGACCCACCCCCAAGTCGCTTCGCTTCGCTCGTGCGGTCGCGCTGCGACCGGCCGAGTGAGTGCGCGGCGCTTGGGTTCACGGGTGTTTCCGGATGAGCACGCGGCGCTCGGTCTCGAAGATCTTGTTGTCGATCTTCTCTTTGCCGGCGTCCTTCTTGTCGTTCTCCTTCAGGAAGAGGTCGGCGCCGTGCTTGTCGATCGCGTCGCCGGGCAACACGTTCTTCACGCCGACGAGCTGGAACGTGACGACTCCGGTGCCCTCGAACTGGGCGGCCTCTTCTTTGTGGAGCACGCGGCTGATCGCGTAGATCGTGTCGCCCGCGAATGACGGCTGCGTGTGGTAGCCCTCGGTGAAGCCGAGCTCCCAGAGCGCGTTCTCGGTGGTGTCACGGCTCGCGAGGCCGTTCAGCCACGCGAACACCAGCCCGCCGTAGACGATCGGCTCGCCGCTCATCGGCCCCTTGCGACTGGTCGAGTAGAGCCGGTCGAAGTGCAGCGGGTGGGTGTTGCCCACGCGGTACGTCCACGCGAAATGCTCGTCGGTGATGGTGCGGCCGTTGAAGTGGACGATCACGTCGCCCACCTCGAAGTCTTCGAAGTACGTGTGGCGACCCGTGAGATCGAGGGCCAGCTTGCCGCGCACCCGCGGGATGTGGGTGACCGGCTCGTGCACCTCGGGGAACTCGCCGCCCTCGGGATCCGGTGTTTCCGTCGGCGGCCGGCCGCTCGGGCCGACCAGGATCTTGCGGTCGTACTGGAGCACGACCTCCTCGTGCTGGTTGATGCCGAGGGTGCGCACGTGGGCGATGCCCGGCTTGCCGGCGCCACGCTCGCGGCGGTCGAGCACGCGGGTCGCGGAGCGGAGGGTGTCGCCGGCCATCACCGGTCGCAGGAATTGCACGTCGTAGTAGCCGAGGTTGGCGATCGCCTGCTCGGAGTCGTTCTGGACGCCCAGGCTCAGCACCACGTTGAACACGAGCTGCGGGCTGGCGGGCAGCCGGTCGTACCCAGCGGCGCGCGCGAACTCGCGATTGCGGTAGAGCGGGTTGGTCTCGAAGAAGTCGCTCGAGAAGAGCAGGATAAAGTCCTCGGTGATGGTGAGCCCGCGCGGATGATGGAACACCTGGCCGGGAACCAAGTCCTCCAGGGCGCGACCGTAACGCGGCTTCTTGATCTGCGTGAGCTTGACCGGTGAGCCGGGGGCGCGCTCCGTCTGCGGCGCGAGCTTCAGGTTGATCGTCATGGGCGTGGCTCCTTCGGCAACCGACGCGGATGTCGCGGGTCCCGAGCTTTACTCGTCGAAATCCTCTCGCGCGGCTCGGGGTCGGCTCACGCTGCCGCCGTTTCTTCCACGACACTGCGCGCGACCACCCGCAGCGCCAGCACTTCCTCTGCGCCCTCGAAGATCGAGAGCACGCGGGCGTCCACGAAGTAGCGGGACACCGCGAACTCCTCCGCGTAACCCATGCCGCCGTGGATCTGCATCGCCTCGCGCGTCACCCATTCGGCCGTGCGGCAGGCATAGAGCTTGACCAGCGCGCAATCCACGGCGCCCTTGCCCTCCTCGACCAGCTTCGCCGAACGATAGGTGGCGCGGCGCACGGCGTGGAGCGCCGCTGCCATGCGTGCGAGCTTCCACTGGGTGAGGGGGTACTCGAAGATCGGCTTGCCGAACACCTTGCGGTCCTTGGAGTAGCGCAGGCCCTCTTCGAGCGCTGCCTGCATCACGCCCAGCGCGCGCGCTGCCGTCTGCAGCCGGCCGCCGGCGAAGCCTTCCATCTGCA